>JAIPJR010000003.1 GCA_021734045.1 Fidelibacterota bacterium | reverse complement strand
ACCTTATAATCCACTGAAAAACGGATGTGTGTGTAGGGATACACCCGTGTGTTTAAGATAGGTGTTAAATTGGGCGAATATCCCCAGTAAACCGGCTCCTGCGCCAGGGTGAGGGACCAGTTTGGGTAGGAAGTATACAGCCCGGCCTGACCCAAATTCCACACATACCAGTCCAGTTCTTCCTGATCAATAATATGTCCCTGCTTGTATTCTGGTGGCAGGTCGGGGTAATTGGACACGTTGGAGAGCCGGTACTGAATGAAGTCCCAATAGAACGAAAAATGGTCGTTCAGGTAGCCGCGAAAAACCAGTTGATCCGTGTAATATCCCCGGGCGTGTGATCCGTTATTCTGAATCCGCAGACCCTCCCGCCAATCAGCCCAGATGGCGGTAGAAGAATCCCGGTAGGTAAGTCCATGGGGATAGGGAGATGCATCCGGTTTGTTCGTTAAGAGTCCCCGTCCGGCATCCCGCCAGGTATGGAGTTGCCAGGGCGCCGTGAGTGGTGTGGGGCGATTTGGTTTTGAAAACTCAGCGCTGAACCGGTCAAGTAATCGCTGATCCAGTCGGGAAAGTATTTGCCTGGATTGGCCCACTTGATTCAAAAGGTCGTTCACTTGCTGCCATGATACCGGCTGTGTGGCTAACCAGTTCTGGGGCAGGTTGTCCAGGGCAGCCTGGCGTCGCAGGAAGGGATAAACCGGATGGTCTCGATCCACGGGTCCGGACTGGGCGCAGAGAACACCGGACAGGATCAGACCGGAAAGGATGAATCGTGCGAATCGGTGGAAAATCATCACGCGAATATAATATGGATGACGCTGTTCGGCGCCCCCGGAATTGTCCTTTAACCAGATATTTATCCCTCTTTGAAACCAAGGCTCAGCCCCTATATTTGGCCGAATTTGATGAAAAGGAGCCTGTAAATATGCGGATTGGTTTGGTGGGATGTGGTCGAATTTCGAAGAATCATTTTGATGCCATTAAGCAGTTTCCGGATGATTTGGAGTTAGCTGCGGTATGTGATGTGGTGAAAGCGCGGTCTCAGTCCGCTGCGGAAGAGAATAGTGCCGCGTGGTACACCGATCTGGCCAAAATGCTAGCCAAAGAAAACCTGGATATCGTTTCCATCTGTACGCCCAGCGGCATGCATCCCCAGCACGGCATAATGGCGGCTCAGGCGGGTTGTCATGTCATTACCGAGAAGCCCATGGGCATTA
The DNA here is from genome assembly GCA_021734045.1 of Fidelibacterota bacterium. Classification (GTDB taxonomy): domain Bacteria; phylum Fidelibacterota; class UBA8477; order UBA8477; family UBA8477; genus UBA8477. Next base: position 54,809 of record JAIPJR010000003.1, on the reverse strand, counting down.
CCCTCAAGGATGCCGACGCACTGATCCAGGCCTGTGACGAGCATAAAGTGGAGTTGTTTGTCGTAAAACAAAATCGCCTGAACACCACCATGCAATTGCTGAAAAATGCCATTAACAAAGGACGCTTCGGACAAATTTACATGGTCCAGTCCAATGTGTTTTGGGCGCGACCCCAGGAGTACTACGACCAGGCCAAATGGCGGGGTACCTGGGAGTTTGATGGCGGTGCCTATATGAATCAGGCCAGCCATTATGTTGACGCACTCACCTGGCTGGTGGGAAATCCCGAGTATGTAATGGCGGTAACCGGTACATTGGCGCGGAAAATTGAAGCAGAGGATACGGGAACAGCCATTATCAAATTCCGCAATGGTGTGATCGGATCAATGAGTGTCACCATGCTCACATTTCCGAAAAATTTTGAAGGCTCCATTACCATTCTGGGTGAAAAGGGCACGGCCAAAATCGGCGGAGTAGCCGTAAATAAGATTGAGAAATGGGAATTTCAGGATTATGACGACGATGACCGTCTCGTGGAGGAAGCCAACTATTCGCCGCCCAACGTGTACGGCTTCGGCCATCTGGGCTATTACAAAAATGTGGTGGCCAGTTTGAAGGGCGAATCAGAAGCTTTTACCGATGGGCGCTCCGGACGCAAGTCTCTGGAGCTTATTTTGGCCATTTACAAATCCGCCCAGACTGGTAAACGGGTGAGTTTGCCATTAAATTTTTCCTGAGCATTAAAACTCTTTAACACCAGGTCAGAATCATGACGTCGCAATCCTTTTATGTTCATCCTTCCAGTTATGTGGACGATGGAGTATCCATCGGCGCGGGTACCAAAATCTGGCATTTTTCCCATGTTCAATCTGGCGCTCAGCTGGGTGAGAATGTGAGTGTGGGTCAGAATGTGAATATTGGGAATAATGTGCGCATTGGGAGCCACGTGAAAATTCAGAACAATGTCTCGGTGTACGAGGGTGTTGAGCTGGAGGATTATGTGTTCTGTGGACCCTCCATGGTGTTTACCAATGTGCTCAATCCACGGAGCGAGTTTCCCCAGCGTGGTTCGCGCTTTTACCACAAAACGCTGGTGAAGAAATCAGCCTCTATCGGCGCCAATGCCACCCTTGTGTGCGGCAATACCGTTGGCCGCTACGCCCTAATTGCTGCAGGCGCGGTGGTGACCCGGGATGTGCCCGATTTTGCTATGGTGGTGGGCGTGCCGGGGAAAATCGTAGGCTGGGTGTGCAAGCGGGGGCATCGACTCACATTCACCACCAACGGAACGGGCTCGTGTGGACATTCCGAATGCGGTGAATACCGCAAGCAGGGCGATGTGGTGGAACCGGTGGGAGAATAAGTTTTGCCGCGCTGGTTGGAACGAATCCTTTTAATTTTGTCTGATTTTCTCGCCATTAATCTGGCGTTTATACTGGTTTTCATCATCCGGTTCAAATCGGGTGCATATCAGAATGAAGTGGAGCTACTCTGGCAGGATGTCCCGTTGCCAGCACTCTTCATGAGTTTGTACTGGATGGTGATTTTCGCGTTTAATCAATTTTATGTGAATCGACGGGTGGTGTCCCGGTCTGATGAAGTCCTGAATGTGGCGAAATATACTTTCCTGGGCATTTTGGTGCTTTATTTCATCACCATTGACCTGGCCAACCCGGTGACCTTCGGGAAAGCAATTCTCCTATTTTACTGGTTCTTTCTCATGTTTTTTGTCTCTCTGGGGCGCCTGATTATCCGGACCGCTCACCGGCGGCTGCTGGCCAAAGGGATCGGTCGGGCTGCGAGCCTGATTGTGGGCTGGAATCGGCGGGGCTGGGAATTGCTGGATAATCTGTTGGCGCATCCGGCGGCCGGGAATGATGTACTGGGATTTGTGACGCTGTATCCGGAAAAGAATAAAGGACAGGAGCGGCACGGAATCAAAGTTTTGGGTGGTCTGGATGACCTGCCGGGATTAATACGTTCCCTGCAGATTGAAGATGTGATTTTGGCATTGGACAAAGACCATCACAGCCGGGTGCTTGACATTATCACTCGCATCAGTGACGAAAAGGTCTCGCTGAAAATCAGTCCTGATTTGTCGGAGGCAATTTCCGGGACTGCCCGAACCCAACAGCTTTATGGTCTCCCGTTGGTGGAGATCATGCCCGAGATCATGCCCTATTGGGAGCGGGTGGCAAAACGGGTACTGGATATTCTGTTCAGTGGGCTGGCACTGGTGATATTATCCCCACTCTTTTTCATTGTGGCGGTAAGTATCAAGCTGGAATCCAGGGGACCGGTTTTTTATACCCAGGAGCGGGTAGGGCGTCGGGGAAGGCCTTTTCATGTGATTAAATTTCGTTCCATGGTGGAAGATGCAGAATCGGAAACAGGACCGGTGTGGGCACAGAAGGATGATCCGCGGGTGACCCGGGTTGGGAAGGTGTTGCGCTTTCTCCGGTTGGACGAATTTCCCCAGTTTATCAATGTTTTAAAGGGTGAAATGTCCCTGGTGGGGCCGCGACCGGAGCGTCCCTATTTTGTAGAACAGATTCAGCGGCAATTACCTCTCTACACGCGGCGACATCGGGTCAAACCGGGGATTACCGGCTGGGCGCAGGTGAAATGGGGGTACGATGAATCCCTGGAAGATGTACGGCAGAAATTGAAATTTGATCTGTTTTATATTGAAAACATGTCGCTGCGGTTGGATTTGAAAATCATTATTTATACGATTTACGTGATGCTTACCGGAAAGGGTAGTCATTAATAGAGAAAGAGGAAAGAAGAAAGTTGTCTAGTACGAGTACGAGTACGGGTACGAGAACGAAGCTCCCTCATTCAATGACCATTAACGAAAAAAAAGATAATCCTTATGAATTTGAAAATGCCTCTGGTTGATTTGAATGCACAATATCGTGAACTGCAAACCGAAATCGATGCGGCGATTCGGGAGGTTGTGGAGAGTCAGCAATTTATCATGGGTCCGCAGGTAGAAGAATTCGAACAAGATCTGGCGGCTTATGCTCGGGTTCCTTTTGCGTTTGGATGCGCGTCCGGTACCGATGCACTGCAACTGGCACTCATGGCCCTGGGTGTAGGACCGGGTGATGAAATTATTACCAGCCCTTTCACATTTGCCGCCACAGTGGAGGTCATCGCGCTTCTGGGTGCGGAACCGGTTTACACGGACATTGACCTGACGACCTACAACTTGCGCGTTGATCAGGTAGAGGGGCTTATCACGCCGCGTACCAAGGCCATAATTCCGGTACATTTGTATGGTCTACCGGCTGATATGGATGAGCTACTTCGAATCGGCCACCAGTACGGTATCCCGGTGGTTGAGGATGGCGCTCAGGCATTAGGTGCTTATTACCGGGATGAAAAGGTCTGTGGATTGGGTGCCATTGGTTGTACCAGCTTCTTCCCGGCAAAAAACCTGGGTGCGTTTGGGGACGCGGGTGGTGTCTTCACACATGATGGTGATCTGGCCGATCGCATGGCCAAAATCCGGGCTCACGGCAGTGACAAGCGTTATTGGCATGAATTGGTGGGGGTGAATTCCCGTATCGACACATTGCAGGCAGCCATTTTAAAGGTAAAGTTACCCCACTTGGATCGCTGGAACCGGCGGCGACAACAGGTAGCGGGGTGGTATCAGGAGCTATTGGATCCCACCTGGGTGACTGGACCGGTTTGCGGTGAAGATCGCACCCACATTTACCAGCAATACACGATCCGGGTTGAGCGACGGGATGCGTTGCAAGCGTACCTTTCTGAGCAGGGAATTCCCTCGGCGGTCCATTATCCCACACCCTTGTATCTGCAGCCCGCATTTCGGGATTCCCAATGGGATGATCGGTGTCCCAACAGCGAAAAAGCTGCTAATACGGTATTATCCCTACCCATGCATCCCTATGTGACCCGGGAGCAGGTGAAAATGGTGGTGGAGGCGATTCACAGATTTTTTGAACAGGATTGACGTATGATTGATGCAAAATGGCTCCGGGAGAAACCGGATGCGTTACGACAGGCGATGGCAGACAAAGGCGTCACGGTGGATGTGGACGCGCTGGTGCGGCTGGATGAGGAGCGGCGGGAGATCATTAATCGCGTGGATGCTCTGAAGCAGCAGCGCAATGAAATTTCCAAAGCGGTGGGTGAGCGGAAACGGCAGGGCGAGAATGTCGATGAACTGATTGCTCAAACCGGTGACCTGATTGAGCAAATCAAATCACTGGACGGTCAGCTGAAGACGTTGGAAGCGGAATTTGAAGAAAACCTGCTCATGGTACCCAATCCGGCGCACACTTCAGTGCCCGTGGGACAGGATCCTAGTGAAAACCCGGTAGTGAAAACCTGGGGTGAACCCCGTGAGTCAGTGGATTTTCCCCTAAAGAATCACCTGGAGCTGGGTGAAGCTTTAGGGTTGTTTGATTTTGCCCGGGGCACCAAAATCACCGGGACCGGATTTCCGCTGTACACAGGTGCCGGCGCGAGATTGGAACGAGCACTGATTAATTTTATGCTGGATATGCATACTCAAAAACATGGCTACAAGGAGGTTTTTCCACCATTCCTGGTAAACCGCACATCGCTTACGGCGACAGGTCAGTTGCCTAAAATGGAAGAGGATATGTATCTGGCACAAGTTGATGATCTGTTTCTGATCCCTACCGCCGAGGTACCGGTGACCAATATTCATCAAGATGAGATTATTCCGGAAAAAGCACTGCCGTTGCGGTACACAGCCTATTCGGCGTGTTTTAGACGGGAGGCGGGTTCTTACGGGAAAGAGACCCACGGTTTTCTGCGGGTGCACCAGTTTAACAAGGTAGAGATGGTAAAATTTGTTTTACCTGAAACCAGTTATGATGAATTGGAAACGTTACGGCGGGATGCGGAGGAGGTGCTTGAAGCGCTGAACCTGCCCTACCGGATATTGGAACTGGTGACAGGTGATTTGTCTTTCGCTGCCGCCAAATGCTATGATCTGGAATTGTGGGCGCCGGGTGAGCAACGCTGGCTGGAGGTTTCGTCCTGCTCAAATTTTGAAGATTTCCAGGCGCGGCGGGGGAATATCCGCTATAAACCCCGTACAGGCGGAAAACCCCAATACCTCCACACGCTAAACGGCAGTGGCGTGGCGACGGCGCGGCTATTGGTGGCTATTCTGGAGCATTACCAGCAACCCGATGGCAGTATTCACGTTCCGGAGGCGCTGGTGCCATACTTTGGCGCTGAAACCATTTCTGCTGACGATGCTTGATCAGGCCACAGAACTTTGTCACCGATTGGCTGCGCATGGTTTGGTGGTGGCGAGCGATGGCAATGCCAGCATACGCACAGGCAGTGGTTTTTACATCACCCGGACCCGAAGTGAATTTGAAAATTTGACAGTAGATGACTGGCGTTGGATGCCAGTGGTGGGCGCACCCACCACTGGTGTCTCTTCGGAATGGCGTATGCACCAGGTCATTTTTCACCAGTTACCACAAGTGGGTGCCATCGTGCATTGTCATCCGCCCTACGCCACCAGCTTTGCCGTGCGGGGTGAAGCATTGGATGGAACCCTTTTAACCGAGACGGCGGATTTTGGAAAGATTGCTGTGGCAGCTTTTGCCGCACCGGGTAGCGGGGCATTGGCAAAGGCAGTGATTGATGATTTGGGGGCGACGGGGTCGGCCTGTCTCCTGCAACAGCATGGTGCATTGACCATTGGCCAGACCTTTCAGGAGGCAGTGCAGCGCATGGAGCGCTTAGAGCGTCTTGCTATGGTACAATGGCTTGTAACCGCGGGCTTCCCTGCCCATCAAACCCATGAATAATCGTTGAATCTTAGAAATAACAGATAGACCGACACCGGAGTATCCCTTACCATGCTTAGTTATGCCTATCTCATGATTGTGGTGGTTATTGTAACCGTCGTGTGTGCCATTCTGGCCATAGTATCAGGTTTGTTTGACCGGACCGGTAATGTGGGGGGCTGGATTGCCCGATTTTGGAGCTGGGTCATATTAAAAACCGCGGGGGTAGGGGCGAATGTCCACGGACTGGAGCAGCTGGATCAGGGGGAGCAGTACATCTTTGTCAGCAATCACACCTCAGCATTCGATATCCCGCTTATGTTTTATTACATGCCGTTTCAACTCCGCATGATCGCCAAGCGGGAGTTGATGTACATTCCCTTGTTTGGATGGGCCATGTGGATGGTGAAGCATTATTTCATCGACCGGAAAAACCATCGGAAAGCTTTGGATGCCATGGCACAGGTGGCAGAGCAGTTCAAAAAGCAACGCAGTTCGGTGTGTATTTTTCCGGAGGGAACACGTTCATTGGACGGGCAGCTGAAAACATTCAAGAAGGGTGGTTTTATCCTGGCCATTCAGACCGGGAAACCTATCGTCCCGGTTGTGTTATCGGGAGCCTATGAATTGAAGCCCAAATATCGCCATAGCATCAAACCGGGTGTGGTAGAGGTGACAATTCTGCCCCCTGTACCGACCCAGGAATTGACTTACGAGGACCGGGATTCTTTACTGAGCCGGGTACACCGGCAGTTTTTGGAGCACCTGAGATCGGCTGGTGAAAAAGCAGGCGCATCATGACTTTTCGTGTGCAGAATTCCAGGGAAAACCAGCTGATCAACTGGTGGTTTCAGATTGCGCCGGATCAAACGGGCTTGAAAACGCTGGGTGGTGAACAATTAATCGTCATTGCGCCCGGGCAGCGAAATGATGGTCCGGGGCCGGATATCCGGGACGCGGTGATTGCCCTGGATGGACGGATATTATCTGGTCCGGTTGAGATGCATAGGGGCACCCGGGATTGGTATGCCCATGGTCATGATACTGACGCGGCTTATGGGGAGGTCATTCTGCATGTGGTGAACCGGGCGGGCGGGGGACCGGATCTGCCCACGCTGGTGGTGACGAATCCGGGTACAGTCGGATGGTGTCGGGCAAGGCGTGGTCTCACGGCGCGGGAGTTGTATTTAGCTGCGGCAGACCGGTACCGTTATAAGCGGGAGAAGGTCAGGAAGTGGCGGCGCTTTGCCAGCGTTGATTGGCCGGTGGTTCATTTGGGATTGTTGGACTGCCTGGCTTTCGGGCCATCCCGGGAGAAGTTGTGGTGGTATATTGTCCAGCAGCTTCAATTATCCGGAAATCCCACCGGTATTGATTGGCGCGGGAGTTACCAGAGTCGGAACCGTCCTTCACGCCAGCGAGATCAGATTGACCGGGTGGTCAAATGCTTGCCGGAAGTGGATCCTCCGGAGCTGCTAAGCGGCGGTTGGCGGGCATGGGAAACGTGGTGGCGGCCATACTTCAGAGATTGGCAAATTCCCCTGACGTTGTTACGAGAATGGACAATCAATTGGGTTGTCTCCGCCACATATTCGGATATCATTACGGGGTTGAAAATATGGCAGGAAATTCCACCGGCACGGCATTATGGGCTGGAGAAGACCGTAAAGCGTTTCACCGGTTGGTATCGTATTGATACAGCCCTTGAGCAACAGGGATTGTTGTTTTGGTGGCTTAATGGGTGTCAGGCACAGCAGTGTCACATCTGCCCGCTCACCAGGTTGTCCGTGAGTGAGAACTTATCCAATACCCTGTATGATAAGCGGTTAGAGAATTCTTCTCTTGTAAATTGTGAAAGAATCGTCTAATATTCCTAAAACTATGCGGAAAATGTACATGATACGCTTGATGATATGTTTGTTGTTTTTCACCGGAACCAGTACACTGTGGGCTTCTGACTTCAGGGAAACGCCTCTGACCCAACTGGCCCGGGGTGAAGAGGCCAGTCCGGAAACCATGCCGGTGGAGAGTGATTTCCTGTTTGATTATCTGATGCAGGAAGTGAAGCTGCACTACACAGAAGGCCGTTTGCTAGCGCTGGAAGGGGATACGGGGGCGGTCCAATTTGAATTTGAATTGATGCTGGCGAACCTGGCTGCCATTGAGGAACTGGATTCGCTTGGGCATGATCAACGGGCTTATTTCACATCACTGGCTGAGCTGGTGCGCACCGATTTTCTCCCCTATCTGGACCAGGAACGGAAGAATATGCTGGCGAATCTGACCTTTCGGGAGCAGATGATTCAGTTGGAGATCATGCAATCGGTGCAGGGAAATGATGATGATTTCGTGGTCCTGGATGATCGGGATGGTCATATCCCGCTGGTGATGAATAATAGGGTGCGGAGCATTATAAAATTTTTACAGACCACGCGTCACAGCGAGTTCCAGGTCTGGATGGATCGCTATGCCAAATACGCTGCAGTGATCCGACCCATTTTAATTGAGCAGGGTGTACCGGAGGAGTTGGTTTATCTGGCGCTGATTGAATCGGGTTTAAATGTGAATGCCCGGTCCTGGGCTCAGGCGGTGGGTCCTTGGCAATTTATCAGTTCCACGGGGAAATTGTATGGTCTGGAGCGGACCTGGTGGGTTGATGAACGTCGTGACATTGTGAAATCCACGGAAGCCGCAGCTAAATTTTTAAAAAAGCTCTACAACGAATTTGATAACTGGTACCTGGCTATGGCGGCTTATAACTGTGGTGAAGGTCGTGTACATCGGGCAATTCGCCTTGAGGGACACCGTGACTTCTGGCGCCTGCGCACACTGCCCAAAGAGACCCGTTCTTATGTACCCACGGTAATTGCGGCAGCCATCATCATTCGTAGTCCGGAGCAGTACGGCTTCACACTCCCGGATAAGGTCATGACGGAGTGGGAAGAGGTGGAAGTGAACCGGAGTATTGATTTGGACCGCATCGCCCAGGCTGCCTGGGTTGATTACAGTACTTTGAGCACCCTGAATGCCGAACTTCGGCAGGGGGTTACACCACCGGACATGCAGTATTTTCTGAAAGTGCCCAATGGTTATGCCGAAAAGGTGGAAGCGGTCATCAATCAACTGCCCACCTCTGACAAGGAAGCCTTTCAGGTTCATTATGTACGGCGGGGCGAATCCTTGTGGCTCATTGCCAGAAAATATGGGGTATCCGTCACCAGCCTCACCCGCGCCAATAATTTGCGGAATAGGAACCGTCTCTCGGTGGGTCAAAAATTGACAATTCCTTTACCGGGGACTACCAACTATGCCGCTAAATCCCGTTCAAAACAGAACCTGCCCACCTCCACCTACGATAAGCTGGTCTATGTGGTGAAACGGGGTGATACACTGGGACATATTGCCGAGCGATATCATACCCGTGCCAGTAGCATCCGCCGCTGGAATGGACTGAGTTACGGTGAGTACATCTACCCAGGTCAACGCTTAACGATTTACCAAAAAAAGAGTGATGGCTGAGTCAGCTCCCCGCCACAGTTCGCGCCGGTATGGCGGCTGGATTTTCATTCTGGTCGTCGTGGTGATTCTGGTAATCTGGTTTAGTCGTCAGTCTGGCGAAACATATCCCGCAGCTGTGAATGTGGGGGTCTTGCCGTTGAAGGGTATGATTGTGGAATCCCAATCCTGGATTGAGCAGTTGGATGACTTTGTGGAGAATCGGCGGATCGGGGCTATCCTGATTGATATTGACTCACCAGGCGGAGCGGTAACCCCCTCGTACGAGATTTATCGTGCACTCAAACTGGCGGGGGAGCACACTGAAAAGCCCATTGTTGTGAGTATGGGGAGTTTGGCGGCATCCGGTGGCTACATGGCTGCCCTGGGTGGTGACACCATCATCGCTAATCCCACCTCCGTCACCGGGAGTATCGGTGTCATCATGAATTTTCCCGATTTCTCCGAGCTCATGGACGATCTGGGTGTGCGGATGAATGTGGTGAAAACCGGACCCTATAAGGATTCGGGATCGCCTTATCGCCAAATGACAAAGCAGGATGTGGATTACTATGAAGGCGTGATCGGTGATGTATTCAGCCAGTTTAAGGAGATTGTTGCCCGGGAGCGTGACCTGACTGAACCGGTTGTGGATGCACTGGCGGATGGGAGGGTATTTTCTGGTCGCCAGGCATTGGACGAGGGGTTGGTTGATGCACTGGGGACGTTTCACGATGCTAAAATCATTGCCTGTGAGATGGGTGGATTGGCTCATGATACACCACTGGTGTACCCGCCACGCGAACGGCGATCTCTGCTCAGACTTATCCTGGATGATATGAGTAGTGCAATCCCGGATTGGTCACGCTGGACATCAACTGTCGTACAATATCGAATGCCTTAAGGATTAGGGAGGAAACCATGACCAAGGCAGATATGGTGGATATTATTGCCGCCGGGACCGGCCTGACCAAGGTTGAAACCGAGGCCGTGCTGGATGCATTTTTAGCCACGCTGTCCGATGCATTAATTCAGGGTGAGCGGGTGGAATTCAGAAAATTCGGCAGCTTCAGCGTCAAGGAGCGAGCGCCCAAACAAGCGCGAAATCCCGGTACCGGTGAAGCCGTTCAACTACCTGCCCGAATGGTTCCCGTATTTAAACCTTCCCGTCAGTTGCGTGATCTGGTGAACCAGGCGCAACAGCCCAAATCCCGCCGCATATAAAAACCTTTGACCACGTGGGTCACCAGCCTATATTCGCCGCGCATTTATTGAAAGAGGAGATTGATTGAATGCCTTGTGGTAAAAAGCGGAAGCGTCGCAAAATCGCGACACATAAACGGAAAAAAAGACTGCGTTCTAACCGGCAGAAGAAAAAAATTCGTTAAATTTTGACAATTAGCCTGGGCGAATGGCGGGTTATACCGCCATACGCTATTTTTGCGATCAGGGTACTATGCCAACTTCACCCGACGCACCTGCAATATTTTCTGTAACAGAACTCACACAAAACATTAAGGCACATTTGGAAACCGCCTTCACCCGGGTATGGGTGTCCGGTGAAGTGTCTAATTTTGTCCATCACACTTCTGGTCATATGTACTTCTCCATTAAGGACAGTGGTGCCCAGCTAAGTGCCGTCATGTTCCGAGGACAGAACCGCCGTCTCATGTTCCGGCCCGCGAACGGCATTCAAGTATTGGCATTGGGTAACATCTCCGTCTATCCACCTCGTGGACAGTATCAATTGGTTGTAGAGCAATTACAGCCAGCGGGTACCGGTGACCTGTATCAGGCTTTTGAGGTGTTGAAACAGAAGCTGGCAGCCGAAGGGCTTTTCGATGCAATTTATAAAAAACCACTGCCCCGGTTTCCTACACGGATAGGCGTCATCACCTCTGCAACTGGTGCCGCTATACGGGATATGATTCAGGTCATCACCCGTCGTTTTCCCCTGGCTGAAATCCTGCTGTATAATGCCAAGGTTCAAGGAACAGGTGCCGGAGAGACGATTGCTGCCGGTATCAGACATTTTAACCAGGAAAAAGCGTGTGATGTCCTGATTGTGGGACGGGGCGGTGGGTCTATTGAAGACTTATGGCCTTTCAATGAAGAGGTCGTCGCCCGGGCAATCTTTGATTCACGCATACCGATGATTTCGGCGGTGGGACATGAGATTGATACGACCATCAGTGATTTGGTAGCCGATGAGCGGGCACCCACACCCTCGGCCGCAGCGGAGCTGGTGGTACCGGATCAGTCTGTCATTCGTCAAGCCCACCTGGAAAAATCGCGGGTCCTGCCCCGGATTCTGCAAAAACGGTTAACACATGTGCGCAGCCGGGTAGAGGGTCTGACGCGCAGCTATGCCTTACGACGGCCCCAAATATTAATTCAATCACGACAACAATATCTGGATCAGATCAACGATGGATTGCAGCGTGCCCTTCAGCGCCGGGTAGAAAGCGTTGGACAGCGGTTGGATCATCTCACCGAAAAATTAGGTCTGCTGAATCCCATGGAGGTATTAGGGCGTGGGTACGCCATTGTGCAGCGTGACGACCGTCAAATTATTCGATCAACCGAGCAAATCAAACCCAAGCAAACCGTGCATGTTACCCTCCAACATGGTACATTTGATGCAAAGGTAGAAACCATTCATGACACCGAACAAAAAGCCTGATCAACACAAATCCGAGTCGTTTGAACAGTTACTGGAGCAACTTGAAGCAGCGGTGGTGCGTCTGGAAAATGAAGAATTGCCCCTTGATGAGGCGATTTCCCAGTATCAGGCGGCCATGACCCTGGTCACCGCCTGCCGAAACCGGTTGGATGAGGCGGAGAAAACGGTGAATCTTCTGGTGCAGAAAAATAACGGAGATTGGACAACCGAGCCGTTACCCGACCGGGATGAGACAGATGACAAGTAACCAAACCACCGGTTTTTAACCACAGGAATCCGGTACGATGAACATTTTACTCTGGGGTTTCCAAGTCAATCCCGAAATCCGGGATAGCGTTATTGATCTTATCGAACAACTCAAAGATAGCGATCATTCGGTGAATATTCTGGATTCCTTTGCTGCGGCGATTCAACTGGAAAATGATATCGAGCATATTCCCGAACACACCGTACCGGATAACATCGACATGATTCTCTCCATTGGTGGTGACGGTACCCTGCTCTCGGCAGCCCAGTCGGTCATGAAACGCCCCATTCCCATATTGGGCGTGAATTTAGGGAGTCTGGGGTTCCTGACCGGACTGGAACGGGATTGGCGCAGCAATTTGGCGGAGGTTCTGGCTGGTCATTATACGGTGGAAGAGCGCATGGTCCTGAATTGCCGGCAGATGAATGCAGATGGGAAGGATGTGACCTTCTGGGGCTTGAATGATGTGGTCATCGAGCGCGGCGAATATTTCAATATGCTGGCCATGCAGGTCCATGTGAACGGGCGTTACCTGAATACCTACTCAGCAGACGGTTTAATTCTGGCCACCCCGACCGGTTCAACGGCTTACAATCTGGCTACAGGGGGCCCCATCCTGGATCCTGGCCTGGAAGCCATTATCATCACGCCGATTGCGCCCCACACGCTGTCGGTGCGTCCCATTGTCTTACCAGCGGACGCCCGGATCGAGATTAAGTTGGTGAAGCCGGAGCAAAAGGGGCGGATTTATATCGATGGCAAGGTGTGGCAGCCGCTGAATGCCCGTGACAGCTTGCGGATCCGCACCAGTTCCTATCGCATCAAATTGGTCACGCTGCCGGGGCTCACCTTTTACGATAAGCTACGTGAGAAATTCCACTGGGGGCGGCGCAGCGCACTGTAGACGGCGATTTTTCCAGGAAAGAATCCAGTTTTCCTTAGCCTAAATCGATTGAAAAATTTAGACAGGCTATAATCCGGAACGCATATGTACCCGGTAGATGCAATTGTTCATCTCTACCGGAATACCGGCTGCTTCGGCCTGTTTTTTGGCTTCCGGATTAATGACACCATCCTGCATCCAGATAAAACCGGCTCCCCTTTCGATGGCATCCTCCACAATGGGAATGACCTGGTCAGAGCGGCGGAAGATATCCACAATGTCAATGGTGTGGGATTCAGGGATGTCCCGGACACGGGGGTAACAGGTTTGCCCAAAGAGTTTATCGTGCCCCGGATTCACAGGAATCACCGTATAGCCTTGGTTCATGAGGTATTTGGAAATGTAGTGACTCGGCCGATCCGGGTTGGGAGAGGCTCCCACCACGACGATAGTTTTGGCGTTTTTCAGTAAATTTATCAAATCATGCATGATAATACTCCTGTACGATTATGATGAACACAGATGGTTTGGATGTATTAATCGGGTAAAACCGCAGGGGCAGGTTATTTCCCGAATTTGAACAGGTTCTTCAGAACATACCCGGCCACATCCGGATTTTCTTTCAGCCTGCGCGAGCTGTAGGCATACCATTGTTCGCCGAAGGGAACATAAATCCGCATTGTATGGCCAGCGTCGCGGAGTGCTTCCAGGCGATGCTCAATGGGAACGCCCAGCAGTGCTTGAAACTCATAGTTTTCTGCCGGTATGCCCTTATCCCGGATATAGGCTTCAAGGGTATCGATGAGATAGATATCGTGGGTGGCGATGCCCACATACGCCCGGGCGGACAGCATGGTTTTTACCAATTGCAGGTAATTTTCCCGAATCGCCTCCTTGTCCTGAAAGGCGATGGTGGGGGATTCGCGGTAGATTCCTTTACAAATTCGCAGGTTACCCCCCTCAGCTGCGATCGATGTCACATCTGCTTCACTACGATGCAGGTAAGCCTGTATGACCGTGCCGATACGTGGAAATTCTGCACGTAAGCTACGATAAATATCTAATGTCTGACTTGTGTAGGGCGAATCCTCCATGTCAATGCGCACAAAAAAATCGTTCTCATGAGCAAACCGGATGACGGCAGTGATATTTTCTTTCGCCAGCTCAAAATCCAGATTCAATCCCAACGCGGTGGGTTTTAGACTGATGTTTTTTGAGAAGGATTGTTGGGACACTCGTCGAATCAACTCAATGTACGCCTCACGCGATGCATTGGCCTCTTCGACGGTTGAGATGGATTCTCCCAGAATATCCAGTGTGGTTTCAAACTCCTCCGCTTTCAATCGGGTGCAGAGATTCATGGCATCTTCCACCGCTTCACCGGCAATGTAGCGCCGGGAAAAGAGTTTAATAAACCAGCGGGGCATCAGGGGCATGGTACTCACGATCAATCGGTTTAACACGGTCATTTCTCCTGAATAGTAGCTTTAGCAGTCATTCCATGCGTGGCAAAAAGCAGGCCTGAATCGGTCTGAAACATCATTTGGGGCTGATGATGAAAACATTGATAATGAATATTCGTATCTATTTCAACGACATTGTATTACGCCAGGGGACGGCGATAATATTCAAATACTTTGCCCGTATTATGCCAGTCGGGGAAGCGTTCCAAGACCATGGTTGAACGGGACCAGCGTTGGGCCACACCTTCCTGGACATGGCCGGAGACATAACTGAATCCCCGTTTTCTCAGCCAATTCAAATAGACCCGTTTCAGCGATTTGCCGTACCCGCTGCTGCGATACTTACGATCCATCACAAAGGCGTAGGTGTAAACGGTATTGTGTTCACCCAGACAAGTATCCACCCGCGCCCAGGGCTCATCCGAAAAATGTTCCAGCGGAACCCCGATGATGAATCCGATGATTTTGTCGTGGAGCAACCCGATGAAGGGCAATGTGTCCGGGTAAGCGAAGTATTTGCGGACGGTATTTTTCGTGAATTTCGTTTCAGTACCGTAACTTTCCACCAATCCTTCCGAGATGGCGATAATCCGATCCGCGTCTTTGGCGGATAACTTCTCCACCAGTTCAATGGCGTAGTTGAGCGTGGCAGCAATGAGCCGGGTTTTGGATTCGTAGGGAAATTCGGTGATATTGCCGGGAGGGATGCTGACCATAGCGTCCAATTTTACCATGCGGCCACGGCTTTCGCAACGGGATTAACGGCTGGGCGAATATCCCGTTGGATTCCACGAGCGGCAGACTATTTTTCAGACCTGTAGCGAGGAAAAAATCGCTATCAGCAGACAAAAGAACTACCGGACAAATTGACAGGTATTATGCTAAAGTTTGTGAATCTGGGAAGCGGAAGTAAGGGCAATGCCAGCATCGTGTTTAATGAGAGCAATATGATTCTCATTGATGCAGGATTATCGGCAGCCCAGATCCGGAAACGGATGGCGCTTTTGGCATTGGATATCGATGATGTGGAAGCGGTCCTCATTACCCATGAGCATGGTGATCATGTGAACGGCTGTAAGCGTCTCTTCGAGCGGCAACAGAAGCTGCAATTCTTCATTAACCCAATCAGTTACCGGGCATTGCCGCAAGCCTTTCCGGAGCCGCGACATTTTGAACCCAGGGTCCATTTTTTTAACGCAGGCGACCGATTTCAAGTGGGCTCGCTACAGGTGCAGTGTGTCCCGACCCTGCATGACTCCCAGTCTTCCACCGGTTTCGTGGTGCAAAACGAGAAGGTTTCACTGGGCTACATGACCGATCTGGGTGCTGTAACCGAGGATAATTTTCTAGCGTTAAAGGATGTGTCATTCCTGCTTATGGAAGCCAATTATGACCATGATATGTTGTGGAACGGACCGTATCCGGCATTCCTCAAAGCGCGTGTGCATGGAAATTACGGGCACCTGAGCAATGACCATTCCAGTGAATTTATCCGATTATTGGCAACACTAGGTCGGTTACGCCGGGTGATGCTGGGACATTTAAGCGAAAAGAACAATCTGCCCGAGAAAGCCCGGGCTACGGTAGAGAACAGACAGGATGTGCCCCTGGAGCTGGAGATTGCCAGTCAGTACGAGCCATCCCCAATTATTGAAGTGGAATAGGAGTTATTATGCGACGAATGAATCAATTCGGTGTACTACTGCTGGCAGGTATGCTACTGATGAGTTGTGGTAAAAAGACATCGGAAGACGGTGCAGATTCATCGGCGAGTCAACCATCAGCTAAAGAAATGGATGTGAGTAATATGGGTGATACCCTGGCAATTTTAGAAACCAGCTACGGCCGCGTGGTCATTGACCTGTTTGAAGAGGCAGCGCCCTTGCATGCGGAAAATTTCAAGAATCTCATGCGGAGTGGGGTGTTGAAAGGAACCTATTTTCATCGCATCATCCCCAATTTTGTGGTACAGGGGGGTGATCCAAACACGCTGAATGATTCCCGTGAAGATGACGGTATGGGCGGCGTTGGGGATCGTATTCCCGCTGAGATAGGTCAACCCCATTTGCGTGGCAGTGTGGGTGCGGCCCGGGACAACAATCCGGCCAAAGCATCCAGCGGCAGCCAATTCTATTTCTGCCTGGCACCGCTGACTCAATTGGACGGGAATTATACTGTTTTCGGAACCGTGGTGGAGGGGATGAACAATGTTGATTTGATGGCGCAGGTGCCCACCGATCGACGCGACAATCCCATTGAGTCCATTTTTATCACCAACACCACGCTCATGGACAAAGCTGAATTCTACAAAATGAAGTCCGATGCCAGCTAAACCGGTACTTGGATTGGCACTGGGGGGCGGTGGTGCCCGGGGGTTTGCCCATATCGGGGTCCTGCAGGTACTGGCTGAAGCGGGCATACGTCCGGACATTATCGCCGGTTCCAGTTTTGGGTCGGTGGTGGGAGGCTTGTACATCAAACATGGTGATGTGCAGGGCATTATTGAAGATTTACTAGCGCTTTTTCACAGCGATTTATACCAGAACCTGGGCGTTGGGAGAATCCATGTGCAGGATCGTCAGGGCGGGTCATTCTGGCATCAGGTTGCCCGGTTTGTTCAGGATCGCATTGTCATTAACCTGGCCCAATCCCGGCCGGGTTTAATTCGCCTGGATAAACTCCGGCAGGTGACAGAGTTTTTAATCACCGAGGATCGTTGGGTACGGGATGGCGTGAGCCTGGGCGTTGTGGCGACTGATCTTAAAAGCGGAGAGGATGTGTATTTCACCAGTGGTGATTTGGTGACCGCAATTCTGGCCAGTTCGGCGATTCCGGGATTTGTTCCACCGGTTCAGGTTAACGGGCGAACACTGGTGGATGGCGGAGTCACCCAGCAGGTTCCTGTCCGACTGGCCCGGAAGATGGGTGCCGATGTGGTGGTAGCAGTAGATGTGGGACAGTCCATCAACGCCGACGCACCTATTGATAACGCCATGGCTATTATGTCGCAGGCGGAAGGCATTAAATCCTATCACTACCGGATGTTATTGAATCGGGAATCAGATGTGGTTATCATGCCACCTTTCATTGGGATTCACTGGTCGGAATTTGATCGCACCGAAGAGTTTGTACAGGCTGGTCGAACGGCTGCAGAAACCCATTTGGAAGAGATTCATCAGGCACTCTGGCGCTACCGGCATCCCTGGCTGAGCCGGCTCAGACGATTTGCTCGCTGACACCGCTTAAAATGTAACCCATCGCATTCTCCCTGTCTCAAATCCACGATGCGTCAAATTTGTTCAATTCCCAGTCAAGGATAGATTCATGAAACGATTACCTCCTCATCTCCTCGTTTTCGCACTGCTGCTTAGCGTGGCACCCGGAACACTCATTGCCCAGAACCTTTCTGCCGATGAGGTGGTCTCGGTAAAACCCTACACCCACCAGTCAGAAGTTGTCCTGCAGCAATCGGTTCGTATCGCACTGGTCTTGGATATCCTGCCAGGTTGGCATATTTACGCCCCGGGAGATGAAGAGGCGTTCACCATACCCACAGAAGTCAGTATGGAGCCAGTGGAGGGCGTTACGCTGTCGGGCTGGCAATTTCCGGAACCGGAGATGCTGGCAGTGGCGGGAATTGATGAGCCGGCAGCCGTTTATGGTGGCCGGATTACCCTGTTTAACACACTCACTGCCACCGATCCGGCGCTAACATCGGTAAAGCTAAAAGGGGGTGTGAGTTACCAGCCGTGTGATGACAAGACCTGTCTGATCCCGGTGGAAATTCCCTTTCAAATCAGCCTGACGGTCGTTCCGCTGGGAAGTGAGATCACGCAGCAGCATCCGGAAGTTTTTACCGAATCTGTGCCCATGGGAGAGGAGGCTGGTGCGAATGCGGAACCGGAAACACTGGACGCTGATAATATTGCCGGCTTGGTGGATGATAAGGGGCTCTTTTTAACCTTTCTATTAATTTTTCTGGGTGGACTGGCGCTCAATCTGACACCGTGTGTCTATCCGTTAATTCCCATCACGGTAAGTTTTTTCGGAGGACGGGATACCTCGCGAGGCAAGACTTTCCAGGCAGCCCTGGCCTATGTGCTGGGCATTGCCATTACCTACTCCATTCTGGGCGTGATTGCAGCCAGTACCGGTGCCCTGTTCGGCTCACTCCTCACCAATCCCATTGTCCTGGTGGGAATTGCGCTATTGCTGGTGGCGCTATCCTTGTCCATGTTTGGTGTCTATGAATTCCGTTTACCCTCCGGATTAATGCTGGCGGCCGGGCGCAGCCGTTCGGGCATATTTGGCGCGCTGTTTATGGGGCTGACACTGGGGATCGTGGCGGCCCCCTGTGTGGGTCCGTTCGTCATTGGGCTGCTCACTTATGTGGCCCAATTGCAGAGTGTCGTGTTGGGATTCTGGATGTTCTTTGTTTTGGCTTTAGGATTGGGCTTGCCCTATCTGTTTTTAGCAATGTTTTCCAGCCGCATTCATAACCTGCCCCGTTCCGGTGCCTGGATGGTGGGTGTCCGGGTCATTTTTGGTCTGATCCTCATTGGCATGGCTATTTATTTCATCCTACCATTATTGGGCACGGCGGGTAATTGGCTATTCGGCGGGTTTATTTTTCTGTCCGGTTTTTATCTGATCGTTTTGGATAAAAATGGCCGTGATGCGCCGATTTTCATGACCCTGAAAAATGTCATTGGTATTGGGGCGATAGTGCTTTCTACCTGGCTGCTGATGCCCGGGAAAACGGTTCAGGCTACGGCTGAGGTGGATTGGCAAAAACCGACCACAATGGAAGCTTTTGATGCTGCCTTGGAGACAGATAAACCGATTCTGCTGGACTTTTATGCAGACTGGTGTATTCCCTGCCGGGAGATGGATAATTTTACTTTTGCGGATCCCCGCGTAATCGAACGGGCCAACGCATTCCAGCTCATTAAAATTGATCTCACCACGGCAAAGGGTGCGTATGAACAGACGCTGCAGCGCCGATATGCCGTGAAGGGAGTTCCTACCTATATATTCATTTCCTCCGCGGGAAAAGAATTGACCGCGCTACGCCTGACCGGATTTGAAAAAGCAGATGAATTTCTGAATCGCTTACAGCAAGCTGAAGCGCAATAAAGTATCGGGTTTTTTTCACCACCATTGTGTGTCGTGATGAGGTGTGGCCTCGCTTTGTATCCATCGCCATTTCGTTTACATTTTACCAATCCAGAATCAGACGGGAGAAATGGTTTTTTGCGCCCCGGGCGGAAGGTTATTAAGGAGACTAAAGTTTTTAGAGGGGGATAGGTGATATGGGAAAGTGGATTTTATTTTTAGCGGGGACGCTGTTGGTAACAAATTTGTTTGGGTATTGGCAGCAGGAGGTGGCATATGACATGGATGTCCACCTGGACACGGAAGCGAAACGCCTCACCGCCAGCTCCACATTGACCTATTCGAATCATTCGCCTGATACCCTCAGTTTTCTGCTCATGCACCTTTTTCCCAACGCATTCAATCCGGGGAGTATTCTGGATGAGCAGGCGCGTGAGACGGGATGGGGCCGGCCGGACCCGGATAAGCCCTGGACCGGAATCCGCATCGAAAATGCCATCGATTTGACCGACGCCGCCAATACGCAGTTGGAGCATACCATATTTGATGACACGCTTTTGCGTATTGTTCTGAACCAGCCGCTGCAACCGGGACAGCGGTTGACTTTCAGGCTGGATTGGACTTCGCTTATTCACGAGCACTTTGACCGGTCAGGCTGGGAAGATGAGCAATTCGACATGACCCAATGGTATCCCAAGTTCGTGGTTTACGATAAAAATGGCTGGCGGGCTGACCCCTTCGGGGATTGGGGTGAGTTCTATGGTGAATTTGGAAGCTTTCGCGTGACGCTGAATGTACCGGAGGATTATATTGTGGGCGCCACCGGTGAGGTGATTGACGGCGATCCGGGTTGGGTAAATGTGTGGGTGGATACAACCGTGAATTGGGTGGAATGGAATCAGCAGAATGCCGCCACTTACCACAGCTACCGGACTAACCTGCCGGAAAAGGCGCGCAAGTCGGTGACATTCCAGGCAGAGCAGGTCCACGATTTTGCATGGGTGGCATCGCCTGATTTGGTTTATGAGCATGGTGAATGGAACGGCCTTGATGTCCATGTGCTGTACGACCGCACTGCGGGTTCGGAGTGGAGCGGCAAAGAGGTTAAATATGGCGAGCGAGCGCTGGCGTGGCTCAGCACGCGGTTTGGTCCCTATCCCTATCCACAAATGACTATCGTGAAATCCAGAGGTGGTGGCGGCATGGAATATCCCATGCTGATTATGGATGGTTACAGCAGCGAGGGATTGGTGGTTCACGAAATCGGCCATAACTGGTTCTATGGTATTTTGGGGAACGACGAAATGAACGAAGCCTGGCTGGATGAAGGCTTTACCACTTTTCAGACCCGCTGGTATCAGGAGACCCGTTATCCCAACCGTGAAGACCGCTTTTGGAATAATACAGCCACCGATTTTGAGTACCAACGCCTACCGTGGCTCTCCCGACTGGAGGAAGACCGATTTCTTGCGCTTACTTACATGCTCTCGCCTCGTAATGAACCGATTCTGAAACGCAGTCAGGATTTTATTCACGACGAATCCTACCGGCGGAATGTTTATACCAAAGCGGGACTCATGCTATCGGTGCTGAAGGATTATCTGGGTGAAGCGCGCTTCTTGCAGGGTATGCGGCTTTATTATGACAGATTTGCCCTAAAACATCCCTCCACACCCGACTTTATCAAAGCGATGGAGGATGCCAGTGGTGAAGATTTAGATTGGTTTTTTGAGCAATGGCTTCTGACACCCGGCTACGTTGATTACGCACTGGACGGATACAAAGTCAAACCACTCGCTGCGGGTGGATTCGAAACCACGGTACGGGTGAAGCGGGTGGGACCCTATTACATGCCGGTGGATGTAGCAGTCATTGGGAAGCGCAATCAGCGTGAGACCGGTACACTGGACCGGTTTCGATATCGATCCGATGGCGTTGTAACGATTCGCTCGCCCTTCAAACCGGTGAATGTGGTGATCGATCCTGATGACATTTTCATGGACGCGAACCGTCTGAATAATGATGCCCGCAGCAAACTGGATCTGCGCTACCGGCTCCACGGCTGGGCTAACTACCGGCCAGATGCCTACACAGTGGAGTATGCCCCCTTGGTAGGGTACACCGATGCCAGTGGCACAAAACTGGGACTGGATTTCCGAGGCAATTACCGGGGATTGATGCGAAAATTTGACGCACAGCTATGGCTCTCAGCCAGTGATGAACCGGTAGACTGGCGCCTACACTGGCCGGGGAAATTCAATTTTAGCGGTGGGGAATTGACCGGACTTCTGGAGGCGTCTTTCCTGGAAGGTATCACTCAGGCTGAGCTTTCATTCAAACAACGCTGGTCAGCTGTTTTGTGGAAAGAGCCCATCCACGCGCTGAAGCTGGCTGTAAATTATGTCTATATTGATCGTGTAAATACCATGTTGCCAGTGGCTGGTCAGTACACGCAATTTCTAACCCGGTATGATTTGACGCTCCGCAATGCCAATTTCTACGCGCAAACAGCTTTTGGTCCTGCGGCACTGTGTAATCGGCGTGTATCCTTCAGTCAATTGGAATTTAGTATGACCCGGACTAAAAACTGGTCGTTCATGACGCTCCGGTCCCGGTTCACCGGTTTCGCAACAGACGGGGATGCTCCCGTTGAACAGCTGCCGGCCACCAGTGGCGCCGCGCGAATTCATCAGTTTAATTCGGACGCGAACCGCTATCTTGGCCTGACCAGTGACCTGTCGGAAATGGCTAAACACTATCGCGTGCCTGGTGGCGGAAACCTAAGAGGCTGGTCGGCAGCGCCTGTTTACGCACCTTTTATGTGGGCATTCAATCTACAGGCGGAACGCCGGTTGAATCATATGCCGCTTCCCGTTGACATCACCACGGCCATCTTTGCTGATGTGGGACAATTTGCGCTCCAGCAACCGGGAACCTGGAACACGCTGGGAGATGGGGGCGTCAGCCTCTTGCTGCGCTATCAATGGATCCGTACCAATTGGCTCACTGCCAGTCTGGCCCCGGTTCATCTACGCATTGATGTGCCCCTTGGCTTGTACGATTGGCGTGATGAAAATGTCAACTGGGTTCCGGGGGATTGGTCATTTAGTTTCAACTATGCATTTTAAAGGTTCATACGCTCACTAAAAGGAAATCCCTCCATGCTAAACCGGCTTAATACTAAATCTTCCCTCCTGAAATTTTACCGACCCCTGCTTGTCGTGGTCCTGGTAATCGTTGGATTTGCCCGTCTCTCTGCGGCGGAAATGCGCTATCAGTGGGTTCGGGTTTGGATTACCTCCCAGCAGGAATTGGGTGAGATTGTGCGGCTGGGATTCGAACAGGAGGGCGCACGGGTAAAGCAGCAAACTTTTGTTGAAGGTGTGGCCACAGCGTCTGCCGTCACGGCCATTCGTAACGCCGGCTTTCGGTTGGATGTAATGGAGCCGGATATGGCCGCTGATAATGAAGCGCGCTTGTTGATTGAATCACCCAGTCGGGAATTTGGATATGGCAGCATGGGCGGGTATTACACCTATGCGGAAGTGGGGTGGCTGTTAGACTCACTCCACGCTGCTCACCCCGACCTGGTAAGTGAAAAAATCAGCATCGGTCAATCGGTACAAGGGCGCGATATCTGGGCATTCAAACTATCGGATAATGTGGATGTGGACGAGGATGAGCCGGAGGTTTTCTATAACGCCCTCATCCACGCCAGGGAGCCCGCCGCCATGATGACGGTATTGTACTACGTTTTTCAATTGGTAGACGGCTATGCAACCAATCCGGAATACAAATATTTGGTAGATAACCGTGAGTTATGGTTCGTCCCCATTGTGAATCCGGATGGTTATGTGTATAACGAGACCCATTATCCTGATGGCGGAGGTATGCACCGCAAAAATCTCCAGCCGGGCTGTGCCAGCACCCCTGGTGTTGATTTAAACCGGAATTTCGGCTACTTATGGGGCTTCGATGATACTGGTTCCAGCCCAAATGCCTGTTCTGAAACTTACCGTGGGACGGCCGCATTTTCAGAACCGGAAACCCAGGCGTTACGTGATTTCACCCTGGCGCATGATTTTACCACTGTCTTTAATTACCATACCTATTCGGATTTACTGATTATGCCGTTTGGCTATGCGGTAGGGGCTGTCCCTGAGGAGCCGGACTATTCCATTTACATGGCTTTGGGAGCGGATTTAACGGCCGAGAACGGCTATTTGTTTGGAACCGGTGACGAAACAGTCGGGTACCTTACCAATGGTGATGCGGTTGACTGGATGTATGGTTCGGAAGGCATCATCAATTTCACGCCGGAAGTTGGCGGATTTGCCGATGGCGGGTTTTGGCCGCCGGCCGGAAATATTGAGGCTATGGAACTGGAAAACCTGAGCGCCAATATCCATCTGGCGTTGGTGGCGGGGCATTATCTGGTGCTTGACACCCTGGCGTTCACCGGGGTTGATGGCTTTTTGGACCCCAGCGGTACCTACGGTCTAAATATGTGGGTTCGTAACAAAGGTTTTGAGACCAGTACCGGTGAATCGCAGGAAATTTTTCTCACCTCACCGGATGGATCTCTGGCCCTTGCAGATTCCGTCTGGACGGTGGATAGCATCAATCCAATGACAACAATTCAGGTCGCCAATTCCAATACCGGAATCGCAGTGACTGCCGGTTATGGCGAACAAGCAATACTGGTGGTCAGCATTCCCGTGAGTGGGGAGTATGTGAGACGGGATACACTTACCTGGATGGTAGGCACGCCCAACACCATTTTCGCTGACGACGCGGAAAATGGAATGTCTTGGTGGACCAGCCAAAGTTGGGGTGTCACGAGCGATGCATTTTCAGGCGATTATGCATTTACCGATTCACCGGCCGGTGATTATCCTAACAGTGCCGAACTATTTATGTATCTGGATTCCACCATTGACCTGAGTCAGACGATTCATCCTCTACTCACCTTTAAAGCCAGATGGGATGTGGAGGCCAATTGGGATTTTGTTCAGGTCCTGGGTTCTGCAGACGATGGCACCACTTGGGAACCCCTGGCGGGTGAATTTACTGTCCCGGGAAATGGTGAATCTGCCCAGCCGCTGGGGGAACCCGGATACCATGGTGAGCAGATTGGCTGGGTGGATGAGTCTTTGGATTTATCGCCATTTGCAGCCAGCAGTTCATTCAGGTTAGCATTTGTCCTGCGAAGTGATAATTATGTCAGCGGGGACGGTTTTGTTGTGGATGACATTGCCGTTCACGGATGGCACGACGGGACGCTGATATCCGGCGATATCAATGCCGATGGCCTGCTGAATGTGCAGGATGTATTGTTGGTGGTTGCTGCTATTTTACAGGAAAACTCCTTAACACCACCCCAAGTCACGGCGGCCGACCAGAATGACGATGGCCTGGTGAATGTGCTGGATCTGGTGCTGTTGGTTGATAGAATTCTTTCGTAAATCGCCGCTGTAAAATTTCTGCCTTACGCCCTTATTAACACTTGAGAGCGCAATTTTGAGGCTCTAAATTTGCGCCCGCTCCACAGCGGAGCGCACAGGAGTTATCAAGACGGGGTCCGGGGTGAAAAGCTGGCGATTTTACATCAGTATATTCTGGGTCGTTTGGCTGTTTCATGGCTGTATTAAACCTACCCCAAGTCCCTCAGACTTGCCGGGGGTGAACAAACAACTTATTGAAATTTCCCAACAACTTGCTGACAGTCTGTGGGCTGGACGGCAGGATCCGGACAACGCATTGGATGCACTTTACGCTTACGAATATCTTGCCACTCGGGACAGTACAGCCCTCCCCATCTGGGCGAAATTGGTACACGTCTACTACTTTAACGCCGACTATATCAACTGGCAGGATTCCACCCGGCGGGATAACCTTTTTGCCGAGGGATACACCATGACCCGCCAGATTCTCAGTCAATCAAAAACCTACCAGTCGGTTCTGGCCACCTCCGGTGATCCAAAGCTGGCGGTCCAATCTCTGGGAGCAGAGTATAATCAGGTATTGTACTGGGGAACAGCGTGCCTGGCCAAGTGGGCGGCTACCAAGGGTGAAATCGTCCAACGGGGTCAACGTCCGTGGATTTTAGCGGTGATAAACCATATCCATGCCCTGGATGCCAATTTTTACTACGGCGCTTACGACCGTTTCATGGGCGCTATGTTGTGTGTCGATCCTCTGGCTGGGGAAAATGCCATGGTTCAGGCTAGACAACACTTCGAAAATGCTATCGCTGCGGCACCCGATTATTTGGGGACCTACACGCTGATGGCAGAATACTATGCCCGTCTGACAAAAGACGAGAATCTGTTTTATCAATTATTGACGCGCGTGGTAACCAGTTCGGTGGATTCACGCTCGCCCGTTGGACCTGAAAATTTTTACGAGAAAAAACGCGCTGAATACCTGTTACTCCAGGCAAAGCAGGAAGGGTGGTTCAAACCTTGAAATCGTTTAGAGAACCGAAACGAAACACCATCTCCGGCAGCCGCATATTATGGACAATTGCCCTGGTGGCATTGTTTACCCTGCTCATTATCCAGTACGCAATACCCCGGGATGAAATTGTGAGCCAACCGGACGAGGGTACGACGGTCTGGCGCTCTTCGGTCATTGATCTGGATTAGCCGGAAGCCGCACCCACAGACTAAGTAGGATTTAGTAGTCTTCGTCTTGCCATGACCAAAGCAATGGTCGGCATATGACTGGATTAAAAAATGTGTGGGGGTGTGTGAGGCGTTTTTAGAGGTTGGGACCGGATTTTTTCAGACAGGCCGCAAGTTTTTTCTCATCCAGACGAAATTTCATTCCTTCCATGGCTGCTTCTACCCGGGAAATATATTCAGTGGATTGAAAATACTTGCGAACCAGGGGAGTTACCGGAATCAACTGTTCTTCGGGCTCCCAGACAAAATATTTTCCCCG
Source organism: Fidelibacterota bacterium (assembly GCA_021734045.1). Classification (GTDB taxonomy): domain Bacteria; phylum Fidelibacterota; class UBA8477; order UBA8477; family UBA8477; genus UBA8477. The sequence continues at coordinate 28,168 of JAIPJR010000003.1, read as the reverse complement.
AAATTCATCGTACAGACATTCATAATAAATCGCCCAGGCGATCGTCGCCAGGCGGTGCCGCTTCCACAAATCCCGGGTAATGGTCTGAACCGTTGCTTGCATCTGTGGATTAATAAAATTGAACCGCTTGGAAAACATGAGTGCCGTGTGGTAGTACTGAGGCACATTGAGTAAGCCGTCTACCTGCAGGTGCCGCCCCATGATGATGAGCAGCGCCAACACTTCATCTCCAATCCCCAGACCGGGATATTGCTGACCCGGCAGTGGGGGACGGGTGGGTGTGAATTGGGCAGTGGGGTTCTGCAGGATCATCCACTCAATGTTAACCACCTTAATAGCGCCGAAGGGATATGCGCTTTCCAGTGTGTTTTTTACCCGCAAAACATCCTGATGAGCCACCAGTTCGCAAACCAGATTTTCCGTCGTGTGTTGCTTGTTATGATAAATTCGCAAAATATGTCGGTAAGGATCCGACGTGTCGCAGACAATATCCAAATGTCCTAAACCACGCCGCCTCAACAGCCTGTCAAAGCCAAAGCGTTTGATTATGAGCGCGATGCCGTCCCGGGAATACTTCCCCAGAAAAAGGTTGCTGCTTTGGATCGGACGACCGTCCGCGAACAGGTCATCAAGCCTCAGATCGAACCCATTGGATAGACCCGCCTGAATCTCCAGGTGGGTGAGTTTTTGAGCGATCCGGCGAAATTTTTTTTCTAATCTGGACATACTCAAATATAGGCAGGAACCGTACCAGATGCTCCTGAGATAAACATCAGGTTAAGGTGCGGAATTTTTTCGGTGCCCGTATGCGACCATCATGCCCGGCGGGGTGAGAAAAATCGCCAGGATGAATGCCGGCAGGAAATGTCGTTTCAGTTTGAATTCTGTGACACCGGCAACCTGCAGGCAGATGATGGTGTAGATGATGAGAATGACGCTGAAATTGTTGAGAAACCCCTGCCACACATCCTGCCAGAAATTGGCATCGCTGTCAGCATAGCCCACATACCAGTTCCACAGCCACACCAGGCCATCCCAAATCCAGGGCAAGAGAATGGTCAAAATCCCTAAAATGACAAGTCGCGCAATAAACACATCTCGCTTCGCTGCTTCCATGGGTTATGCTCCTTTCCTGCGTGAGGTTTCCAGTAAAAATCGTGGCCGGGTGAGCACCACCAGCGCAGGCAGAACCGCCAGCGCGCCAAACAAACACATACCAATGGAAAACACGATTAGAAACCCAAAGAAGGTGATGGGTAAAAATGTGGACAGCAGTAATACCGAAAAGCCCACCAGCACGCTCATGGCATTGTAAATAATCCCTTTACCGGAATGCAGCATTGTTGTTTGGATCGCTTCCTCCAACGCTAAGCCATCTCGGATAGATTCCCGCAAATGCCAGAGAAAATGGATGGTGTAATCAACCCCCACGCCCACCATAATACTGCTGAGCATGGCTGTCGCGGCATTCAGCTCAATTTTCGCATACCCCATCAATCCAAAGACCAGCACCATGGCCATGGATAGTGGAACTGATGCCACCAGACCACCTTTGATGGAGCGGAAAATGATCGCTGTGATGATGAAAACCATGCAGAGTGAAATGCCTAATGACCAGGTCTGTCCTATCACCAACAGATGAATGAGGATTCCCATAATGGTGGCGAACCCGGTAACTGCCGTGAATACCGAGCGATCATGGTGCTCATCCACATAAGCTTCGATGTCGTTTATCAGGTCGTTTATCTCCGTGGTACTCACCCGGTCAATCCGCACGATGATTTGGGCTTTCTCGTAATCATAGTCCACATACCGGTCTAGTTCGGAAGCGTCACCGCTGATGGAATAGAGTAACAAGTATTGGGCAACCAGATTCCGGTTATCCGGAATCACTCGGTAGGTGGAATCGCCGCCATGAAACGCCTCGTTCATGCGGGTAATCATATCGGCAATGGACATGACGTTGGAAACCGAGGGATGACGCTCAATGAACGCGCTGAGTGTCATCATCTCATTCAGAATTTCGGGCGATTTGATGTCACCCTCCACCATTACCGACAACTGGGTGGAACCGCCAAACAAATCGCCTATCTTCTCATTATTCACCCGAACCGGATCGTTTACTTTGTAATAATGATTGGGGTCTGTATCCACAACGATTTTGGGAATGCCCAGCCCTATTATGATGAGAATGACAACCGTACCTGCCAACACCTGTTTAGGGTTGGCGGTGAAAAAGTTAATCCAGCCACGCAGAAACCCATCGAAGCGCCGGTCCTGATTCCCGTTTTCCACCACACGGGGAATACGCAGTAATAACATGGCGGCGGGAATCACACCCAGACTCAGGATGAATGCCACGAAAATGCCAAAGGAAGCCATCACCGCCACTTTTCGGGCGTCCACCAACACGTGGCTCAGCAGACTGAGAAAACCTATGATGGTGGTAATTCCCGCCAGAAAAATAGGCATTCCCAGACTCCGCATTACAGCCATAATCCGCTCGTGTTTCGGGATTTGGGGGTCGGTTCGAATCGACTCGAAATACCGGGCGATGATGTGAATCCCGTAGTCATTGGCAATGGCAATGAGCATGACCGGGATCAGCATGGCGACGAAGGTGAATTTGATGCCAAAAATGGCCATGAACCCGAAGGTCCAAATGATGCTCATAATCACAATCATCAGGGGCAGAAACACGCCCATCCAGCTGCGGAAGCTAATTGCCAACAGCAGAATCATGATAATGATGCCGTAGGGCAGGAACCGGCGCATATCCGTTCCCATATGGAGGGCGATGTAGGACCGGGTCATTGGAAGGCCGGAGGCGTAAACCTCGTATCCTGCCGACCGGGCTTTTTCAACCAGGTGTTCCACATCGTTCCGGAGCTGATTATCATCAATGTCATAGGAAGGCTGGAGAAGACCAATAAATGCCAACGATTGAAAATCCTCCGCCACCAGGGTACCATAAGCCAGGTCATTTTCCCGGATACGCATTTTAACGGCTTCCACATCCGCCGGTGTCTGCGGCATTTCAGGAATCAAATCTTCGACGGAAAAACCTTCCGGTGAGCTTTCCAGATTGAATGCGGAAAAAATGGACATAACCCTGTCCATGGCGGGTAATTCTGCCAGTGAGTCACCCACGGCCGAGAGTTCCCGAAGTGTGCCGGGCTCCCACAGATTGTCTGCCGAAACAGCTATCACCACGATTTCTGATCCGCCGAAGATCTCCTCCAATTCATCCAGAGCCTGAATGATTGGCATATCTTTGGGCAGCATGTTTTTCACATTGGTATCCACCTGGAGACCAGGAATCTGACGCAGGAAAACCACCGTGATAAATAGCGCGAAAGCAATTGCGGTGCGGGGATAGGCCAGAATAGTACGTAGCATTTTCATATCAAACCTCTCCAAGCTGGGTTCATTCCCCGGTTATTGCAGACAACCCCCTGAAAAATCCATTCTCTCCGTATGAAAACGCCTGGTCTGTGTGGACAGGCGCCTGTGAGCAGCCGGAAATACCGGCTAAAAAGAATATTGCGCCTTCAGATAGACATTATCGTTTTGGTCAAACCGGCCGAAATCAAACTGGCGGAAGCTGGTACTGGTTTTTCCTGATTTTAAGACGTCCAGCCCCAAAATCAGACGAAGCCCATCGGCAAAATCATAGGTCACCATGGAGCGCACCAGCGCATCCTCATACGCCAGATTTGCCAACGCCAGAACCTGGTAGGAAAGCGTCTCATTCATAAAACTACCCCGCAACAGCAGCGAAATCATGCGGTTTACTTCCTCATTTTGAAGCGTTTCTTCGTAATCCAGAATCCGCTGTTCAATGTACTGACCGCTGAGATTCAACCAGGTTCTCCAGTTCTGATCCCAACCCACCATGTATTGGAGATAGGGTTTCTCAATCGGGACTAATTCCAGAACCATTGGATTGGTGAGCGATGGTGTGCGCTCGGAGACTTGATTAAATCGCTTTCCCAAGTAATAACCGCCTTCAGCCCTGAGGACGCCCGATAAGACGGGACGGGAAAAATTCAGCCCCAGCATTTGCGTGCGATAATAGGTCTGCAGATTGAGAAGACTGTCGGTGGTAACCAATTTCTGTTGCTCAAGTGCTGGTGTGTCATCCCAGCCATTCAAATAGTTCAGCGCCCAGTCGAAACCCCAATTAAATCCATACAACCGGAATCCAAATTCACTATTACCCAGATTATTACCCGGATATTCACCGTAGGCGTAACCCATCTTAAAGGTTTGCATTCCCACGATAGGCTGCGGGGGCATGGTGGTGGTATCCAAACCCATGTAAACCGGCATTGTGGCCGTGGTAGGTAGTTGAAATACCCAGGGTCCGGTTTGGGCCAATTGCATGGGTTGGAATTGTGGAATCCACAAAGCTTCCAGGTTGACAATCGGCAGATAGACATTGGTTTTTATCATGTTCAGGCCAATCCGGATGTCATCAAAATCCTGCAGAATGAAGTCCTGCAAGTCCCAGGGGCAAACAATGTCATTAATGGGAATACCGTCAGCCTTCCCCCAAACCACCTGCTGCTTGCCGATACGCACATCAGCTTTATCGAAAAACAGATCCACATACGCCTCATTAAAATCCCAATTCGACCGGCCGGTAAGATGATCATGCCGGGCATCAAGAACAAAGACGCCCCGGGCATCGAATCCACTCAGCGTGGTCTTCAAACGCGCCTTCTCTTCCATAATCATATAGTTATTGGGTGAATTCAAATTAACGGCGGTGTAGGGACGCAGGTACCCGCCCAGTCGAATGTCCGCGTGAAGGATGGTCACGCCAAACAACAATATTAGCCCAAACAGGCGTGATACAGAACGACTCATCGCACCCCCCGTTTTAGCATGCGAATGGTGAAAAGGTCATCATTCAGCACTTTTTTCAGGTCAATCTCCTGAATTGCCAGCGTTGTCTGATGCTTCTTTTTCAAGTTTTGCATGTGCATGGTTTTGGCAATCCAAAAACCGTTAATCTGTTCATAATCACTCATTTCCAGCACCTTGATCTGGTCATCACGCTTGTCGAAAAAATCAACCCGGAGAGGCTGTATTTTTTCCTTGGAGATCCAGGATAGCATCCGCTGATAGGTCCGGGATTTGTCCTTAGCCTGTCCTTCGATTTTCCAGCAGGCTTCCCCGGCGAGGGTCTCCTCGCCCAGTAGCTTGTAGGTGTATTTGCTAATGTCCCGGTCACCCATATCCTCATAGGTGAAATCGGTCCCCATGAACTCGGAATTCTTCTCCGCAGCGGCAATGCGCTTCTCCCGTCCCAGAGCGGGCAGGTAAAGCCATTGATCATCATCCTTGCCCGCTTCGCGGTAATTCCATTGTAAAAAACCTGTGCCCCGCTCGTCCGCCGGTTCCAGAAAGAAAATCAGGGACTTGTTTTCAAATTCACCATCGGTGTATTCTTTCTGGTAACGCTGAATGGTACGGATACGTTGCTGTCCCCGCTTGTTTTCCAGTGTCATGGTCACCACCGCGTTCATATTCTCCGGCGCCGGTTGAGCGTCCAATTTCTCCATGATTTCCAAGCCTGTTTCAGCCAGCACAATACTGGTGACCAGGGGGAACAGAATCCAATACCGACTGTGTCGCATAAAACCTCCCGGGGTTTTGTGTTTCCATTTGCCAGAGACTTCTCTGGTGTGAATTGTGTTTGAATGAATGGGCTGTCTCAATTTAACGCCTCTCTCCATAGACAAACTTTGGCCTGATTTGCATGATTAATCCGGGCAACAGTGTCATGGCACCAATGGTACACACCAAAATGGAAACCAGGATGAGCCACCCGAAAAAGTAAATGGGCAAGAAATTAGATAGCATGTTGACGGAAAAGCCAACCATTACCGCAAGCGCGTTAAACAAAATTCCCTGGCCGGTCGTCTTCAACGTGGTGTGCAAGGCATCCAGATCACTGGCGCCCTGGCGGATCTCCAGACGAAACCGGTACAAAAAGTGAATCGTGTAGTCAATACCCACGCCCACGACAATGGAGCTGAGCATGGAGGTTCCGGCATTGAGATAGACATCAAAATATCCCATGAGACCAAATACACTCACCACGCCGGTGGTTAAGGGCAGAACCGAGAATAATGCGGCCATTCCTGAGCGGAAAAAAAGACCAACGATGACCGCTACAAAAAAGAGCGAAACAAAAAGGCTACGGATTTGACCATTTACCATCATGGGAATCAGATGGGCGATAAGAACAGCGTAACCTTCCGCCTTGGGCTGATTGTCCACCCGGATATTCTCGTCCAGGAATTGATTCAGCTTGTTCTCAATCACCACCATCCGATCCACATCAAAGGTGGATATGCGAATAACCACCTGGGCCTGGTAATACTCATAATCCACATAGGTATCCAGCGTGCCTTCACTGCTTTCAAAAGAGTAGAGGAGTAAGTACTGGGCGACCAGGTCCCGGGATTCTGGAATGCGGTAATAGCGGGGATCGTTGTTGTGCATAGCAGCATTCATCTCTTTGATGAAGTCCACTATGGACATGGTATATCCGATGTCCGGCAGCGTGTCCAGGTAACTTTGAATCGCTTCAATCTGTTTTAATACCACCGGTTCACGGATATCCCCTTCCACAACCACTGACATACTGGAGGAACCACCATAATTTTCATTAATCACGGTGCTGATGCGGTGGATTTCCGAACCTTTCTCGTAATAATTCAGAGGATTGCTGTCCACCACAATCTGGGGAATCCCAAAGGCGGCGATGATGGTGAGTCCAATGAATATGGTCAGGGTAAGCTTCTGGTGGTGGTAAACCGCATCACCTAGGTGGCTGAGCACCCGGGAAATATACCGACTTTCGTCATTGTGAATGTTCTCCGTAGCACTTGGCCGACGCAATAGTGTCAACACTGCCGGAATAAATGTGATGGATAAAATGAATGATAAAGCAATTCCGAATGCACTCAGGATACCCACTTCCCGTGAAGCGGGCAGGACATGAGAGAGCAGGGATAAAAAGCCCGCTATGGTAGTAACACCCGCCAGTAAGATGGGCGTTGAAATGTGTTTAATACCCCGATAGATGATATCATGAATGGGAGCGCCTGCTCCCAGCTCGCGTACATCTTCGTAGTAGCGTGCCAGAATGTGAATACCATAGGCATTGGCAATGGCGATAAGCATTACCGGAACGAGGTTGGTAACAATTTTCAGTGAAATATCCAGCCAGGCCATCAAGCCCAATGTGGCAGCGATGGACATGGCCACCACACCCATGGGTAGCAGCACACCTCGCCACGAACGGAAACTGAAGAATAACAGAATAACCATGAGTGACATACCCAGAGGAATGAAGGTGACCACATCATGCTCAATATCCGCAGAGATATGGTAGCGGATAATGGGCATGCCACCCAGCTCTATGATAACATCCTCCGATTGATAGCGATCCGTGAATGATTTGAACTGACGATACAGGACCTCATCATAGCCGCCTTCACTAAGAAAAACGAGAATAGCAGTATGGGTCTGGTCGTCTGAAATCAGAATGTCCTGGATGAGTTTTTCCTGCGCCGCCAAGTGACCCAGGCTATCCTGTTCCTCTTGCGAACTGGGAATAACTTCCAGGAAGGGATCAACCGACATGAAATCATTGGCACCGCGGATAATCTCCACGTTGGTGATGCTGGTAACCCGATCCACATAATCCATTCCCTCGATTGCCTGCGTCAGGCTGTCTACGATCTGCAAAATTCTGGGGTGGAATGCATTCTCCGCTGCAACGGAGATAATGGCGATGTCCTGACCGCCGAAAATCTCATCAATCTCGTCCATACGAACCAGGTCCGGATCATTCTGGTCGATGAGTGACAGCATATCCGGGTCAATTGTCAGGCGTCCCAGCGGAGCCGCCATGACGCCGATAAAAAGTAGGGTAAAGGCAATGACCGATTTGGGGTGACGGGTGATGAATTCAACCAATCGCTTCATGTACTACTCATTTTCATTAAAAAGTTGGAGGAAGGAATCACGTATTTTACCGGCGAAAATACCCTGGAACAGAATTAAGAACACCTCTTTCACCATGTCGCGGGATGCATGATCGGGATGAAAGACGATTTCCGGTTGGAACAGTTCATCCATGACCCGGGGCAAGAGGTAGGCCAGACGATCCAGATTCAGGTTGGGGTTCAGGTCGCCATCACCCTGGGCTTGATGGAGTAGGTTGAACAGGTGGTTAAACTTTTCCATTCTGAATTGAACAAGGCCATGCCAAATATCTGGATAGAGTTGTTTCAGATCAGAGATGGTTTGGTTCAAAAAAGGGGTGAGGATATCTAAAACACCTTTGAAGGCCAGAATGAGCCGTTGGGCGGGACGCAGGTCCAGTGCATCAATAGCGTGGAAATGCTCATCCAACCGCCCTTTGACTGTGTCCACAAAGGCACTTACGATGGCTGCTTTGTTGGGGAATTCCTGATAAATGGTTCGTTTGGAGATTTTCAGCTCCCGGGACATTTGGTCCACCGTGAAGGCGCCCAGACCGGTGCGGTGGATTTGTGTTTCAAAGTACTGCAGCACCCGCCGTCTCGTATCGCTGAAAACGATTTCCGTGTCCATCGTTTCCAATTTAACCTAACCCGCTAAATAGATGCAATGAATATTTTCCATCCTCATGCAGACATATCCCGTTTGCAGCGTGCAGGCAACAGGCTAATATCGGCTTGAAGGGACGTGATTCGTCCGTTATATTGAAGCGTGACTAATTAGTGAGTAACGTATGCGAGGCACCAATGGATAGTAAAATTATTGCCACACTGAAGAGCCTGGGATTCACCGCGAACGAGAGCAAAGCGTACCTGACATTGTTACGCGCCAATCCGGCTACAGGGTATGAAATCAGCGGTAAGTCAGGGGTTCCACGCTCCGCCATTTACGAAATTCTGAAACGGCTGGAAACCATGGGTCTGGTAAGTGTAACCGATACCAATCCCACGCGCTACATTCCACTACCACCCGATCATTTGTTTGAATTGCTGGAGCAGCGCTTTACCAGTGACATTGATGAATTGAAGAATTCTCTGAAATCTATCCATACCACCATGGAAGTGGGGGATTTGTGGAATATCGTTGGCTACGACAATATGCTGCAGCGTGCCAAATCCATGATTCAGGCGGCACGGGAAACCATTTATCTCTCCATCTGGCGGCCGGAATACGATCATCTTGTGGAGGATTTGCGGGAGGCGGAAGCACGCGGGGTAAAGATTTTAATCTTTTCTTTTACGGAAATTCCCCAGGATGTGGGAATGGTTTTTTCCTACAACCTGAAAACCACCAAGCTGGTCAGAATTTGGAGTAAAAAAATTCTCATGGTGGTGGATAAAGAGACCGCGCTTCTGGGGGGCTCTGATGACAAACCCGGTCTGAAAGTGGCCTGGACCAAAAATTATGCAATCGTTTCCATCGCATTGAATTACATCATTCTGGACCTGACGCTGTTAGCGCAGCGCTTTAAGGTTTATCTGGGCGATATCGTAGCTGATATGCTTGAAGGCGACATTGAGAGCCTGGATGATCTCTTCGATGAGCAGCATAAACCCACCTTCCCTCCCGGAATTGCTTCGGCATGATATTCGCCATTGTGGACGAAAATGCTTAAGATAGTAAGGACATTTTACAATCTGCTTGACTGGTGAAAATGTACACACTATCTTTCAGTAACTCATAAACGAGTGACTATTTGATTAAGAGGAGGTTTTTATGACAAAAGTCGCGATTAACGGATTCGGAAGAATCGGGCGCACAGTCCTCCGTGAAGCACTTCTGCGCAAAGATGATATTGAATTTGTAGCCATCAACGAACTGGCTGATCCCGCCACCATAACACCGGTGTTGAAATATGATTCGGTGCATGGCGCTTTTCCGGGAGAGGTGAGCTATGCAGACGGTTTCATTTCAATTGGGGGTAAAAAAATTCAAGTTTTCTCGGAACGGGATCCAGCCGCATTGCCCTGGAAAGACCTGGGCGTTGATGTGGTGATTGAATCCACCGGCGCATTCCGGAAACGGGAGCAGATTGAAAAGCATTTACAAGCGGGTGCGAAAAAAGTCATTCTCACCGTCCCGGCCAAAGATGAGCTGGACGCTTCGATTGTGCTGGGTGTCAATGACGAGGTCCTTCGGCCGGAGCACAAACTGGTTTCCAATGCCAGTTGCACCACAAATTGTGCCGCTCCCATGGTGAAGGTTATCGAGGATAATTTTGGGATTGAGCATGGATTCCTGCTGACCATTCATGCCTACACCCTGGACCAGCGTCTGCTGGATTACCCGCATTCGGATCCCCGGCGAGCTCGTGCGGCAGCGTACTCTGTCATCCCCACCTCAACCGGAGCCGCCAAAGCCATTGGGAAAATCATTCCCCAAATGAAGGGCAAGCTGGATGGTGTTGCCCACCGGGTGCCCGTACCGGATGGTTCTATTACCGAGCTGGCATTACAACTGAAACAGGATGTCACGGTTGAAGCGGTGAATGCCGCCATGAAAAAAGCCTCAGAAACCTACCTGAAGGGCATCATGGAGTACACCACCGATCCGTTGGTATCCATTGACATTGTTGGCAATCGCCATAGCGTTATTTTTGACAGCGGACTCACCAATGTGGTGGACGGGAATTTCCTGAAAATCTCTGGTTGGTATGATAACGAAACCGGGTACTCCAACCGTGTACTCGATCTGTTGTTAAAAATTGCCTGAGGGATACCCAATCAGGTGATTCAATAAAATGGTGCGGAAAACCAAAATCGTTGCAACAGTGGGGCCTGCTTCGGATAGCGAAGCAGGCCTCAACGATTTACTGGCAACCGGTCTGGATGCGGTGCGATTTAACATGTCGCAGCAAAATCACACCTATTATGATAATATTTTGAAGCGGATCCGAGATTGGGAGTCTCAAAATGAGGGGGTAGGACCGGCGATTCTGGTAGACTTGGCCGGGCCGAAAATCCGTACGGTGGATTTTGCGGATGGCTGGGAGTTGACCGATGGTGCTGCCGTTTTATTGGGGTGTGCAGGTGCAGTCGCGCCAACGGAAGGGATTCCGCTCACCGGTGAATTCAAGTTTCGGGGCGTGAAAGAGGGTGCTCGCATTTCCGCGGACGATGGCCGGATTTTACTGGACGTGATTGCCTCTATTTCCAACGAGTTGTTGGAGGTCAGGGTGAAGCGGGGCGGATTCTTGAAACCCCGTAAAGGTGTTAATTTCATCAACATTGATTTAGACGTCCCGGCTATTACAGCCAAAGATGTGGCCGATTTTGAGTTCGCACTGGAAAAAAATGTGGACTGGGTCGCGCTTTCCTTCGTTCGTCATGCGGATGACATTGAGCCCCTGCAACGCATCATGAACCAGCACCAGAAATATATTCCCATACTGGCCAAGATCGAGAAACCGGAAGCGCTGGACGCCCTGGATGAAATTGTTCAGGCATTCGATGGGGTGATGGTGGCTCGTGGTGATCTGGGGGTAGAAGTTCCACTGGAACAATTACCGGCCATTCAGAAACGAATTATTCGCACGGCCAATATGGCGGGGAAAACCGTGGTTATCGCGACTCAGCTGCTCTCTACCATGCAGGAAAATCCCTATCCAACCCGTGCGGAAGTAACCGACGTGGCCAATGCGGTTTACGATGGCACGGATGCGCTGCTCCTGACGGGCGAAACAGCGATTGGCAAATTCCCGGTGGAGACTGTTCAGCAGATGGATCGAATTATTTCCGAAGTTGAAATTGACCCCAAAGTGGATCCTCGCATGGCCGTGGTCATTCCCCAACACACAGAGTCGGATGCCATTGCCCACGCATCCGGAAATATTGCCAATCTGTTGGATATCCGGGTGATTGTCACCATGACCCATTCGGGTGCCACAGCCCGGGCCGTTTCCAAATACCGACCCTTTGCCACGATTTATTCACTGACACCGTTTCTACCGGTGGCCCGCCAGTTAAAACTGACCTGGGGTGTCCAGCCTATCGTGGTGCAGCCTTATGCAAATACGGATGAGATGCTGGCTCTGGCGACGGAGAAATTAACTGCGCTGCAAGCAGTAGCAGCTGGCGACCGATTCGTCCTGTCAGCCGGGATTCCCATCGGGCAGTCAGGCACCACCAATATGTTAAAAATCCAGGTCGTCGATCCGGTTACCTGAACCGCTGTTCAATTAAACGCCATCATTAAAGATGATGTGTTGTAGAAAGAAAATTTGTGAAATCTATTCAATTTATTTTTGGTATTCATAATCACCAGCCCGTAGGCAATTTTGATGCGGTCATGCACGACGCCTGCGACCGGGCGTACCAGCCATTTCTTGAGACGCTGGAACAGTTCCCCACGCTCCAGATGAGTTTCCATTTCAGTGGATCGCTGATTGAATGGCTGGAGGGAAACCGGCCAGAGGTTTTAGAACTGCTGGATACATTGGTGAGGCGTGGATCTGTGGAATTGCTGTCTGCTGGTTTTTATGAGCCGATTCTCACCATGATTCCCAATCGGGACAAGCTGGGACAGTTGCGTAAAATGAATCGCTATTTAAAAAAGCGGTTTAATTATGACGCCCGGGGTAGCTGGTTAACGGAGCGTGTTTGGGAGCCCCATCTGGTATCACCCATCGCCCAGTCCGGATTGGATTACATTGTTCTGGACGACTATCATTTTCTGTCGGCCGGCCTACGCCCGGAAGCGCTTACCGGTTATTTCAATACCGAAGATGAGGGGCAGACGCTGGGTGTTTTTCCCATTTCTCAGCAATTACGCTACGCCATGCCCTTCGATGACCCCCAGAAAACCATTGATATTTTACGGGAGAAGGCCACTGAAGATGGTCAACATGTGGTGGTGATGGCCGATGATGGTGAAAAATTCGGCATTTGGCCAGGCACTTACACAACCGTGTATGAAGAGAAATGGCTGCAACGCTTTTTCACGCTGCTGACTGAAAACCAGGACTGGCTCCACACCACGACCTTTAAATCGTATTACACCACCCATCAGCCCCGGGGATTGATTTATTTACCAACGGCTTCCTATTTTGAGATGTCCCAGTGGACGCTGCCCACCAGTCTGGGGCAGGATTTGGAAAAGTTTGTCCACCAGCTACATAATGCCGGTGAGGAGGAATTCGCTCGGCCATTCGTGAAGGGTGGGATTTGGCGGAATTTCCTCTCAAAATACACCGAATCCAACTGGATGCAGAAACGTGTCCAGGATCTGTCGGATCGCATTACCAACCTGGAAACGTCAATGGTGGGACCACTGCCGTCCGAAGTGAAGGACGATCTCTACCGGGCAGAATGCAATTGCGGATTCTGGCATGGTGTATTTGGTGGATTGTACCTGCCACACCTGCGTCACGCAATTTTTGAGCATTTGTTGAAAGCGGAACAAGCCCTGAATAAAGTATCCCACGAACCCATGCGAATCGTGGATATTGATAAGGATGGTCTGCCGGAATATCAACTTCGTAATACAATGTTGCAGGTTTTCATCCGTGAGAATGGTGCCGCGATCCAGGAGCTGGATGTGGTACCGGTCCATTTCAATGTATTGAATACCCTTACGCGGTATTCCGAGAGTTATCACCACAAATTGTCGCAAGCTACCACTGCTGCAAACGCTGGTGGCTCCATTCATGATCTGGTTCTGGCAAAGGAGGAAAACCTCCAGGATGCCCTGTTTATCGATAAATACCCGCGCATGAGTTGGATTGACCATTTTTTTGGTGAGGATGAATCGTTGGAACGCTATTTCCGGTCAGAGACGGTGGAAGGTGGCAGTTTCCTCAATACCCGCTTCCACGTAGATCGCATTAAAGACGGCATCCGGCTTACAGCTACAGGGTTTATCTGGAAGTTGCCGGTGACCTTGCAGAAAACGGTGACCATGTCGGACCAGGGACTCCGCTTCGAAATTGCCATTAAAAACACTTCGGAACATGCCATCCGTGGATTTTACGGAAATGAGTTCAATTTTGGACTACTGGGCGGTAATAGTCCGGATAGGTATTATGAGCTCAATGGTGATGCCGATACCCGGTGTACGCTAAACACCAAAGCTGAAAATGAAGGCGTTCGTGAAGTTCGTGTAGCCAGCGAGTGGGATAATTTCGCGATTGCGCTGGAATTTTTAGATCCGGTGCGGCTGTGGCGAGCGCCAGTTGAGACTGTTTCCATGTCGGAAGCGGGTTTTGAGCGTGTGTATCAGGCGTCCGGTGTATTGCCCCTGTGGCATTTTGATTTGGCACCCGGGAAGTCGCAGAAAATTTCATTTTCACTCACTGTGGAGACACCTCTGAATTCGTAACAGATTTCAGGTGTCAGGATGTGAAACAAAAACCGTTGTTTGGCCTTTGGATAAAAAGGAGTCGTTGAGCGTGATTAAATTTGAACCCCGCGTGGGCTATTTTAGTGCAGAGATTGGTGTTTCCCCCAGCATACCGTCCTATTCGGGTGGTTTGGGAGTGCTGGCCGGCGATCATGTGAAAGCAGCCGCTGATGCGGGATTACCGTTGGTAGGCGTCACGCTGCTTTATCGTGAAGGCTATATGAATCAACATGTGGATGCTGTAGGGAAGCAGACCGAAGAATACCCGCCCTTCAATCCCTCCTGGTTACTAGAAAAATTGGATATAAAAGTCTCTTTTCACATCAACAGCCACACCATTCATCTGGCTGTTTGGCAATACTGGGTAGAGGGCGCCGGTGGTTACCGGGTTCCGATTTTATTTCTGGATTCGGATGTGCCGGAAAATGCACCGGAATATCGCCGGCTGTGCTACCGTCTGTATGCCGGAGATAATCAACACCGATTGTACCAGGAAATGGCTATGGGACTGGGTGGGATGGCGGCACTTCGGGCGATGGGGTACCAGAAGTCCATTCAGGTTTACCATATGAACGAAGGTCACACGGCATTTCTTACGCTGGATCTGCTAAAATCTGCCGGTGGTAATGTGAAGCAGGTTCAGCAGCAGTGTGTTTTTACAACCCATACACCGGTTCCTGCCGGCCATGATGAATTTTCCTACGAAAGTGCATTGCCGGCTTTGGGTGAATACGCACCGGAGAACATCCGGGAGTTAGCAGATAATCATGGCAAGTTATCCATGACCCATCTGGCTTTAAACCTGAGTCGTTCGGTGAATGCGGTTTCTCAGCTTCATGGCGAGGTTGCCCGGAAGATGTACCCGCAATACGCGGTCAGCGATGTTACCAATGGCGTGCACCATTTAAGTTGGACCGCCCGAGAGACACAGCACTTATTTGACAAACAAATGCCCGGCTGGGTGCAGGAACCAGTAGAATTATTGAAAATTAACGAGGTGCCAGATGATGCGCTCTGGGATGCCCACCTGGAGAATAAAATTAACCTGTTGGATTATTCCAATGCCATGACCCAAAAAGGTCTTTCACCAAACCTGCTCACCATTGGGTTTGCGCGCCGGGCGGCAACTTATAAACGGGCAAATTTGCTCTTTTACGATTTGGAGCGGTTAAGCGAAATCTGTGAGGGTCGGGTGCAGTTTGTCTTTTCCGGCAAAGCCCACCCCCGTGACGAGCATGGCAAGGATGTGATTCAGGAGCTGTACCGGCATATCCGCGATCTCAATGGTCGGGTCAATGTGGTTTTCCTGGAGAATTACAACATGTGGCTGGGACGACTCATCACTGCCGGGGTGGATGTGTGGCTGAATACGCCATTACGTCCCAACGAAGCCAGTGGTACCAGTGGTATGAAAGCCGCACTGAATGGCGTACCCAGTCTCTCCGTTTTGGACGGCTGGTGGAACGAAGGGTGTCGCGATGGCGAAAACGGCTGGGCTTTTGGTGAACCGGCTGTCCCCAGTGACCGCTCAGATGCTAATGCGCTTTACCGAGTGTTGGCAGAACAGGTCATCCCCACATTTTACGATGATCGTCCCGCTTGGCTGCAGATTATGCGGGAAGCGATTAAAACCGGCGTGAATTTCACTGCCAGGCGGATGTTGGACGACTACACCAGCAAGATATATCAACTGAAATAAACCGCTGAAAAATATCCACAGGTATCCTTTGTCGTACCTAATAGGAACCCGATAATAACGGTCGGAATTATCGATTGTTGTCCCTGTCCGGGATAGCTAACTTTTGATCAATTGAAATCCCGGGACATTGGAAAAATTCCATTCCTAAATCTTGTAGGATGGAATTGTGAAAAGTGAGAAATGGGGTAATTCCAATCCCGGTAGGTGGACGCCGGTGCTCCTTGACAAAATGATGGAAATCTAAATTCCAGCCTGCTTTTCTGGGGGGATTCACATGGAAAATGTGGCGCAGTAACTACTTAGTTTTACTATGGATTCGCGATTGGCAGGAAAGTGTGTGTCAGGCATGAATTAATAATGGAATTAGCTGCGATTGAATAGCTGTGTCTGGAAATTGATGTGAATTGTAATAGCTGTTGGCATTAATGTTGCCGTTAATCCGACCATGCAGAATGAAATTCTATATAGAGGGTTTATGGGAAAATTCTGCGACGCATTTCTGACTTCCGCTGTCTTTGGATGGCGGGGAGAGTGCCATCTTAAGATACGAAGTGATCTTTCGCGCATGATCTTTGAGAAAAAACGGAGCTATCCGGTGTGAAAGTTATTAACTTTCTGAAAAAGAATCATGCCGAGGGGAATCACGAGACGAAAAGTATTGAAGCATAAACCTTCAAAGAACAGAGGAGAGTCAAAATGGTATTAAGGGACAATGTCAAGAAAAGCGTGTTGCTCGTCTTTTCACTGGCTTTGTTGATGATGTTTGCTGTCTCCTGTGAAGGTCCGGCCGGACCTCCGGGAGCAGATGGGCAGGATGGCACAGATGGCGTTGACGCCAATGCCACCTGTACCGAATGTCATGACAACAGCCAGGCCATGTTTGCCCGTGAAATCCAGTGGGCGGCTTCCACACACGCAACCGGGGGAAATTTCGAAAGAAATTCCGGTGACTGTGCGGTTTGCCACACCAGTCAGGGTTTCTTGGGTAATCTGGACGGATCGTACGATGCCACAGCCGATGGCGCAATGATCAGCAATCCTGCACCACCGAACTGCTATACCTGTCATAATATTCATGACAGTTATACAGATGACGACTACGCACTTACCGTGAGTGGTGCGATTGAGCTGATGAATGTGTCTGAAACCTATGATTTTGGTAAGGCTAGTGTATGTGCCAGCTGTCACCAGGGTCGTACGGTTGATCCATGGCCGGTTGCCGGTGGTGCTGATATTGCCATCACCAGTTCCCGATATGGCCTGCATCATGGACCACAAGCCAACGTGTTTGCTGGTGAAGGTTTGTTTGATGCCGGATCTGGTTATTCAGGCAATGGTGCTTTTACGCATGCCGGACTTATCGAGGACGCTTGTGTTACCTGTCATATGGCAGAACCCTACGGTGTCCAGGCCGGTGGTCATACCATGAAAATGGGTTATGATTATCACGGTTCATTGGTCCTGAACACAGCCGGTTGTGTGGATTGTCATACGGCTGATGAAGCAGAAACCAAGATGGATGATCTGGATGCTGAAATTCAGGGACAACTGGATTCACTGAAAACCCTGCTGGATGCTACCGGTGCCACTGCCCCGGGTAGTGACAGTTCGGTTCCCGGCACCTATAGTGCTGTGGTCGCCGGCGCCGTCTTGAACTACAAGGCGCTGACCGAAGATCGCAGTCTGGGTGTACATAATCCCGCGTATGTTCGTTACATTTTGAGCAGCACAATTACTGCTCTGAATAACGAATAAAGCAATATCGATTTTGCGTAAATCGCAGGCTATTTAACGATTTACGATTCAATCGAGACGATCACAAAAACCGCCCCTTTACCGGGGCGGTTTTTTTATGGCTCGTACCAAATTTTCAGCACGGATGAGCACGGTTAGTGGCGACGGTCAATCAGGCGTTGCATCGTCCCCGACTAATTATCGCAACTCAATTGAATTGATTCAGACTTTGATTTTATTCCAATGATGGCTGAAGCGTTGCTCTCGGTAGCAAGGCCAAATCAACCCGATCCATCCGAACAGATTTCACTTTCCGGTCAGCCAACCACAAAACCTGACTCAGGTTTTCAACACTGTCCACCCACACCGGAATCCCCAGATGTCCCAGCGCACGGATGAATTTGGGTTTGAGGTACCCCTGTTCAAGCGTCGTATCCAGCGGTACTAACGCGACATCATAAGCTGTATGGAAAAAGGGTAGCAACAGCCATTTTCTGTAGGTCATGAAACGCTCTAATTCTTCAGGAGGTATAATCTGGGGAATCCGGGGTAGCACATTCTGCAAATAGTGCAGAATCGCTACATTGTTGCTTGAAAACACGATCTGCCGCTCCAGCTCCCGAGACCGGATCAAACCTGCCAGTGCTTTCACCCCGATGGTGTCATCAGCAGCAAGCGCGAGCCAGTAATTGAGAAAAGGAAAAGTGGAAATTACTTCATTCAGGGTAATTTTTGGTGCTCTCGATGCGTACCATTTATCCTCCTGATAGAAGACATTTAATTGAATATGCCGAGCGCCATACTGCTTTTTCAGCGTTTCAATGGAGGCCAGAAGGGTTGTATCTGTCAATGGTAAGCCACCCGAATTCGCCCAGACGGTCATTTTCTCAGGTGCTATCAGTTCAGCAGGGATTTTGGGTGTGCGCTGATACCAGATGTACTGATGGATAAGCGTTAATACCCCGATTAATATGAAAATTCGTCGCATCCACTTCATGCTAGAATATTAATCCGGCAGATTCACCAAACCAAAATATGGTTCGTCTGATTCAATCGCGGTCTTAGATTAGCCGCATCCATGGAAACCCGGCCAATGAAGAATCGTGATAGGGGCAGGTCATGAATTACAAATTTCGAACGCTTTTCTGGTACGGCTTTCTGCTCGTTGCCAGTTTCTCCACACTCTGGGCTTGTTCCCCGGTACCAGCCCAATTGGACACAGCGCCACCTGATCTCAAACCAGCTCACTCAGAAAAATCCAGCCCTCAGGTTATTGAACTGCGCACACTCATCTCTGACCTGTTGACCGATATCCGCTATGCCACGGCCAATAATTTTACCGGACAGGTCTTGTACGAATCCGATTCGCCCTATTTGGTGCGGGAAGCCGCCGAGTCACTGGTTGTGGTTCAAAACGAACTAAAGGCTCTGGGATTGCAATTGCTGGTTTTCGATGGCTATCGTCCGCTCTCCGTGCAAAAGAAAATGTGGACGGTTTTTCCCGATAATCGCTATGTAGCCAATCCCGCCAATGGCTCGCGACATAATCGGGGTTGCGCTATTGATTTGGCCCTGGCCGATTCCAGTGGTAATCCCTTGGAAATGCCCACGGATTACGATGACTTTACGGAAAAAGCGCATGCCAGCTACATGGATTTACCAGCTCAGCAAGTTGCGAATCGGGCGCTATTAAAGGTGGTGATGGAAAAACATGGCTTCACCGGGTTGCGCACTGAATGGTGGCACTTCGATTTCCAGGGCTGGCGACAGTATCCCCTGTTGGATATTCCCATTCCCGCACAGGAATAATTTCCTACATACTGAACAGTATTAAAATCTGTCGCAGGAAGCTTGTACACCTGCTGTGAATAAACTAAAATAGTGACCATCTTTGCTAATCAGGAGGGACGATGAAAAACAGGACAGGTTTCCTGGTGCTGCTGGTATTGGCAGGCCAACTCTTGGGACAGGGCGTCGCCAAGACCGGGTTTAATTTTGGTGGTGTCCCGGCCATCGCGTACAATTCAGATACAGGATTCACCTACGGCATTATTGTGAACACCTACAATTACGGCGACGGCTCCATGTATCCCGATTATCGCTATTCCCTTTACACCGAATGGTCCCGTACGACGAAGGGAAGTGGTGTGAACAAGCTGTTTTTCGATTCAAAATATCTGCTGCCCAAGGATATCCGGATTACCAGTGAACTGAGCTATCTGACGGAGCAGGCATTACCATTTTATGGATTAAATGGTGCCGCAGCGCCCTACTTTTCCGAGTTCGAAGATGACACGGACACGCTCCACTACATTTCCAGGGCATTTTATCGTCACATGCGCAATACGGTGAAATTCACTGCCGATTTTCAACGGAAATTTCTGAATGAGAACCTGCGCTGGATTGGTGGGTTCGGTTTCATTTCCACCGCAGTAGATACGGTTGATGTGGCAACACTCAACGAGGGTAAGGATGCAGCGGACCAGTTACAGGTGGTAGATGGATTGTACGCCCAGTATGTGAACAACGGCTGGATCAGTTCCGATGAGGCCACCGGCGGCCTCACCAATTATCTCAAACTGGGACTGGTTTATGATACGCGTGACAATGAACCCAATCCCATGTCCGGAATCTGGAGTGAGGCGCTGTTTACATTGGTTCCAGAGGCTTTTGGTAGTGATTTCAGCTACACAACGCTCACCCTGACGCATCGTCAGTACTTCACATTAATCCCTGAAAATCTGTCCTTTGCTTATCGTCTCGGATATCAGAGTGTGGTAAGCGGTCGTCAGCCCTTTTACATGCTGCCCTATTACCAGGGAAGCTATAAGACCGAAGAAGGATTGGGTGGCTCCAAATCGTTACGGGGTATTTTGAAAAACCGCATCGTAGGTAAATCCATCGCTTTTGGGAATTTTGAATTTCGCTGGAAGTTTTTCCGCACCGTGGTATTCAACCAGAACCTGTACCTGGCACTGAACGGTTTTATGGATGCGGGTCAGGTGTTGGAAAACCAGCCGGCACCAGAGAATGCCACCAATATAGCCGCATATCCATCCGGAGACGATGTTCTCCACAAGTCATTTGGCGGTGGATTGCGCATCGCATTGAACGAAAACTTCATCGTGGCGGTGGATATGGGCTTTGCCGCAGATGAGGCGGATGGGAACAGTGGTTTGTACATTGGTTTGGGGTATTTGTATTAAAAAAGGTCAAATTATCTGGAACAGAAACTCAGTTGACAGAATGATAGATTGATTATGACGCGAATTGGTACAGCAGTGGAGAAATGGTCACCGCAAAAGGTGGCGAAACAGCACCAGTTCATGGTGGCACGCATTGAGACCATAGAAAAAGAGCGACAGGCGCTTAGAAAAGGCGGTGGTGAGAAAGCCATTAACCGCCAGCATGAAAAAAACCGTCTCACGGCCCGGGAGCGCATCGCCAAGCTCATTGATAAGGATACGAACTTTCTGGAGCTGGGCTTGTTTGCTGCCTGGGGAATGTATGAGGAGTATGGGTCCCCGCCTGCGGCCGGTGTAATTATCGGCATTGGGCAAATCCATGCCCGGGATGTGGTAATTGTGGCTAATGACGCCACCGTTAAAGCGGGTGCTTACTTCGAAGTAACGCTGAAGAAGACTTTGCGGGCTCAACAGATTGCATTGGAGAATCATCTGCCCATTGTATACCTGGTGGATTCGGCCGGAGTCTTTCTACCCATGCAGGACCAGGTATTCCCAGATGAAGGTCATTTCGGACGCATTTTTTACAACAATGCCCGTCTGTCGGCGCTGGGGATTCCCCAAATTGCCGCGGTGATGGGGCCGTGCGTGGCCGGTGGCGCTTATTTGCCGGTCATGTGTGATAAGTACGTCATGGTGGAAGGAGCCAGTATGTTTCTGGCCGGTCCCGCACTGGTGAAAGCGGCGATAGGGCAGGAGGTAGATCTGGAGACTTTGGGCGGCGCTACTACCCACAATGCCATTTCGGGTACCGCCGACTATCACGAACCCAATGACAAAGCCGCACTGGAACGCATCCGGAAACTGGTGGATAATCTACCCCAACCCCAACCCTCACCGTTCAATCGGGTAGAGTCACGCCCACCACAGTTCAAACCCCCGGAGTTGCTTAGCAGCTTTCCTGAAAATGGTGGTCAGTACGATGTGCGGGAGCTTCTCGCCCGGATTTTGGATGAATCGGAGTTTGACGAGTACAAAGCCACTTACGGTAAGACACTGGTGTGTGGTCACGGAAGAATCGGCGGGTTTAAGGTGGGCATCGTTGCCAACCAAAAAGTCATCGTGAAAACTGAGACCGGCGAAATGCAGATGGGGGGTGTGATTTACAATGACTCGGCCGACAAAGCCGCCCGGTTTATCATGAACTGTAATCAGGACCGGATTCCACTGCTCTTCATCCATGATGTGAATGGATTTATGGTGGGACGGGAAGCTGAATGGGCCGGAATCGCTAAGGACGGCGCTAAAATGGTTCAAGCCGTTTCCAACTCGGTTGTACCAAAAATTTCCTTGGTGATTGGCGGGAGTTACGGGGCTGGCAATTATGCCATGAGCGGTCGCGCCTACGCGCCACGATTTCTGTATGCCTGGCCCACAGCGAAGATTGCTGTCATGGGAGGTGCCCAGGCAGCCAATGTCCTGGCGGATATTCGCTTAGCCCGTGAGAAAGATGTAACCCCGGAAAAACGGCAGAAGATTGTGGACGAAATTAAAGCGATTTATGACAAACAATCGGATCCCCGATATGCTGCCGCCCGGCTGTGGATTGATGAAATCATTGATCCGGATACAACCCGCGATGTCCTGATCCGGTCGTTAGAGATCTGCGCCAATCAACCCCAACTACCGGCGCCGAATTTCGGGGTACTGCAGGTTTGATTATTTGCCACAGATAATCGCAGATGAGTACAGAAAATCCATGCGGCCGCGGATAGCGCGGAGTAGGCGGATCTGAAATGAGGTCAGTAATTCAAAATTATAATCCGAAGTTTTTCTGGTTGACTTTCCTCAAAGGGCACTCTGAAAGGGGTGAAATTTAATTTTATGTAATTCGAGTAATTCGTGGTTACGCTTTATCTGAGTAATCTGTGTAATCTGTGGTTTCAAACAAAATAAAGGACTTATGAAGCAATTAGTACGAATTGGCAATGGACAAGGATTTTGGGGCGATTCCATCGACGCACCGGTACGGCTGGTGGAGGATGGGCCGCTGGATTATCTCACCTTGGATTATCTGGCGGAAGTCACCATGTCTATTATGCAGCGCCAGAAGGAAAAAAATCCACAGGCTGGGTACGCCCGGGATTTTGTGGAACTCATCGACCGGATTTTACCCACATTGATGAAAAAAAACATCAAGGTCATCGCCAATGCCGGTGGTGTGAATGCCCCGGCAGCGGCGGAAGCTCTCCAGGCCGTTGCCCGTAAACACGGCGTGAATGATCTGAAAATCGGCATCGTGGAGGGCGACGATATTCTCTCCCGGATTGATGAATTGGTGGATCAGGGGGCGACATTTGAAAATATGGACACCGGGGCACCCTTCAGCGAGATCCGGGACCGGGTAAAATCGGCTAATGTCTATATTGGTGCATTCCCACTGGCCGAAGCTCTAAGTCGGGGCGCCCAGATCGTTCTGGCCGGGCGTGTCACCGATCCGGCATTGGCGCTGGGGCCCATGATTCATGAATTTGGCTGGCAGCCGGATGATGTGGACAAGTTGGCGCTGGGTACATTAGCAGGCCATATCACCGAGTGTGGTGCCCAGTGTACCGGGGGGAATTATTCCCGCTGGTGGGAAGTACCGGATTATGCGGGTATTGGCTATCCCATTATCGAAATCCAACCAGATGGTGAGTTCGTCATAACAAAGCATGAAGGGACCGGCGGTGTGGTGAACCTTATGGGTGTCTCCGAGCAGATATTGTACGAGATGGGCGATCCAAAAAACTACATCTCGCCTGATGTGGTGGTGGATTTCACGACCTTTAACCTGAAGGATGAGGGCAATGATCGTGTGCGAATCGATACGGTGAAGGGCGGTCCGGCGACACCATTCTACAAAGTCTCCATGAGTTATTTTGCCGGTTATAAGGCTTCCGGCCAACTCACCATTTCCGGACCTCGAGCCTATGAGAAAGCTCAGAAAGTGGCTGAAATTGTCTGGGAGCGGCTCAAACGGACTGGCTATACATTTCAGGATACACGCACCGAGTACCTGGGTATTTCATCCTGTCATGGCGACATTAATCCGGTGCCGAAGCAGATAAATGAAGTGGTGTTGCGACTCAGTGTGCGGGATGAAGATAAGAACACAGTGAACCGGTTTGGGAAAGAGATTGCTCCGGTCATTACCAATGGTCCACCGGGAATCACCGGTTTTGCTGGTGGTCGTCCTAAAGCCCAGGAAATTATCGCGTACTGGCCGGCGCTTATTCCCAAGGAACTGATTCAAACCCGCGTCACCGTCGTCTAAGGAGGTGAGTCTGTGAAAACCATCAAACTCTACCAGATTGCACACGCGCGCTCCGGTGACAAGGGATCCAATTCCAACGCCGGTGTGGTGTTCTACACCCGGGCTGGTTATGATCTGGGCTGCGAATTACTGACACCGGAACGGGTAAAAACCCATCTACAGAGTATTGTGAAAGGGGAAGTAACACGTTACGAATTGCCCAACCTGAGGGCCTTGAATTTTATTCTGGGTGACTCGCTGGGTGGTGGTGGCAGTGAAAGTCTTCAAAACGATGCCCAGGGCAAGACCCATGGTCAAGCCATGTTGTTAATGACATTGGATGTGCCGGATGACTTTCCGGCTGATGATGTGGGTATTTAGATAACCATGAAGTTACCAGGATTTGAAAATGTCAATCTCACGCTACGTGACCATACCCTGACGGTTGAGCTGAATCGTCCACCGGTGAATGCATTGAA
Organism: Fidelibacterota bacterium; assembly: GCA_021734045.1. Taxonomy (GTDB): domain Bacteria; phylum Fidelibacterota; class UBA8477; order UBA8477; family UBA8477; genus UBA8477. Next base: position 3,376 of record JAIPJR010000003.1, on the reverse strand, counting down.
TCAGGCGATGGTGGCGGAATTACATGAATTAGCACACTGGCTTGCGGTACAAAACGACATTTGGCTGATAACGCTGGCGCATACGGGAAAAACCTTTTGTGCCGGTGCGGACCTGAAGGAGCGTGCCGCGATTCCCGATGAAGAGATCGCGACGGTGGTGAAGGACATCCAGCAAATGTGTACTGCCTGGGCGGCTCTACCGCAGCCGATAATCGTAGCACTGCGGGGTACAGCTTTAGGGGGCGGGCTGGAATTAGCGCTCACGGGTGATATTCTGGTGGCCGATGAGACCGCAAAGTTGGGCTTCCCGGAAGTTGCATTGGGAATCATCCCTGGCGCCGGCGGCACGCAGCGACTCAGCCGGCGGACAAGTATTGCAGTTGCGAAAAAGTGGATTTTCACCGCGAAAAAATTCACCGCCGAGGAAGCCCTGCGGGATGGTGTGCTGCAATTTGTTTATCCGGTTACAGAGTTTGAACAGGCATTCGCACAGTTGATTACACAATTACAGCGCAATGCTCCCCTGGCGCTGCGGCAGGCTAAAATCGCGATCCGGGATGGCGCTCAAATGACACTACCGGATGCGCTGGATTTTGAATCGGACGCCTACGCACCACTCATCGCGACGGAAGATCGGAAAGAGGCGTTGCAGGCATTTCTGTCCAAGCGCCCACCAAAATGGCGTGGAGAGTAGCAACCAGCAGTGTTAGGCCGTCTTCTGCTTCATCTCATCGAACCCATATCTTCTAATCAAAAACTGTTGGTAATTTGGTTATTGTTTGTGGCTTTTTTCCTGTGGATGAGCCGGTTGGATGGGCAACTGCAGGATGTTGGCGGGGGAATGGGGGTTTTGGATCTACAATTTGCGTTTACCGCGGAAAAGGGTCGGCAGATTTTGGAAGTCTGGGGAGAAAATGGGCGTGCACTGGCGCGGCAGGGACTCATTTGGGACTGCGTCTATCCGTTGGTATATGGTCTGGCATTCGAGGCGACCCTCATCCGGCTTTTCTCTTCAACAAGTCGCTGGCGAAACCTCATCGTTTTATTACCGCTGTGGACAATTCTGTTCGACTACGGTGAAAATTTCCTCCATTGGCAGACGCTGCGGATTTACCCGATCATTGATGGTGCTGTTCTCCAGTTAGCAAGCAGCTGGGCGCTGGTGAAATGGGCATTGGTAGCAACCATGATATTTCTCATGGGCTACAAGCTGGTAAGACGACAATTTCTTAAACTGGATCCCGCATGAAGGGTCCGATGTCAATGTGGCTTTTAGCCCTTTTGATAGCTCTTCTTTCTCTCCCGGTTCAGGCTGGTGATAATCCCTATCAAAATTGGGAAAGCTGGTGGCAGCACTATCCGGATTATGTGATAGAGAGCGCAGACTTCTGGGTGACTGACCGGTCTAGCCAAATCATGTTGAGCAGCCTGTTGCTGGCTCAGCCGGTGTTATGGAAAACCGATGGCACGACCACACCGCAAATTCGGGAGGCAGGGCTGCTTCCTCCATCTGTGATGCGATTCAGTGAAGCATGGGGGCGAATGTACGGCGTTACCCTGCTTACAGGCGTGAGCGTTTTCCGCGCCCTGCACGCTTCGCCTGATGATCCACGAGAATACCAACAACTGGAGTATGTTCTCACCGGGTATGGTACGACGCTGGCCTTAGCGGGGAGTTTGAAGTATCTGGTGGGGCGTACGCGGCCAGATGGTCGTGATGATTATTCCTTTCCTTCCGGACATACCACGCTGGCATTTACCACGGCAGAAATGACCCGCCAGCTCTACGGCAATGGTTGGGGCAGTGCGGCATACCTGCTGGCGGTGTTGACCGGGATTGAGCGGATTCAGGAGGAGCGGCATTGGCTTGGGGATGTGGTTACGGCGGCGATTCTCAGTACGACTATTGCACGGTCACTGGCTCCCGGGCAGGTGGCATCTGGTACACTTGAAGGTATCCCATTGACGAAGCCTGTACATGGCCCACCCGTCATTTCGTTTAGCTGGCCGCTGCCTGGTGGCAAGCCATCTTTCACTATCGGGCCTTGATATTTTTACACTTGGTTGAGTAGGGGCTGGGTGTATTTTTGCGCCAATGATTTTGCTGAAAGGAATCGTGTTTTGAGCGGATTTTGGAATTGGTGGCAGCAGCTTCCCAGCCACATGGACCCCACTATTTTTACCATTGGAAATTTCCCCATTCGCTGGTATGGCACCATGTACGCGGTGGCGTTCACCGTGGTTTATTTTTTAGTGAAATATCGCATCAAGGACGAAAAAATGTCCTACCGGAAAGAGTTTCTGGGAGACGCCCTCATGTACGCCATCCTGGGCGTTATGATCGGCGGCCGGATAGGGTATGTGCTCTTCTATGATTTTCCAGAATTCCTTCACAATCCGTTGCGCATTATTTCACCCTTCGCCCGAATCAATGGAGAGTGGACGTTTGTTGGTATTTCAGGAATGTCGTACCATGGCGGCGTATTGGGGGTGATTGTTGGCTGGTGGCTCTTCGCCCGCAAGAATCGGGTGAGTTTTTGGAATTTGGCCGAGCTTTTTGTCCCCGCGATTCCCTTGGGATATTTCTTCGGGCGTATCGGAAATTTTATCAATGGTGAGTTGTATGGCCGGATAACAGAAGCCCCAATCGGGATGTCTTTTCCCCACGCGCCCGGCAACCAATTACGGCATCCATCGCAACTGTATGAGGCATTTTTTGAGGGCATTGTCCTGTTTCTGATTCTCTGGCTGGTTCGAAAAAAATCGCCCTATCCGGGATTTTTGGGCGGACTGTACATTTTCGGGTATGGTTTTTTCCGGTTTTTCATTGAGTATGTCCGCCAGCCGGATGCCCATCTTGGTTTTATTTTCCTCAGCTTCAGTATGGGGCAGATTCTCTGTTTCCTCATGATGCTTGGTGCCGGCGTTTACTGGTATTTGAGTTATCAGTCGCATAAAACCGCATCCGTTAAAAAGACTGCCTGATGCCCATCCTCCTTTCCATAGCAATTGGCGCGCTCGTTTTGGGACCGCTGGTAGCGCAGACTTTGCGAAACAATCGTCCCGTTAACCAGGTATTGGATGGGTTCGTTTTGGTCTCGATCACCGGACTGGCGATGCTACATCTGTTGCCTGAAGCGATTCTTTCCATTCGCTGGGGTGCGTTGGTCATGTTGGGTATCGGTGCGTTACTCCCCAGTTTTATCGAACATCGTTTCCATGAAATGGAGCATAAAGCCCACGTGGGTGTGATTCTGGTGGTTCTGGTGGGTATTTTGGTGCATACCCTGTTAGACGGAATGGCATTATCAGAAATGTCGGTGGAACATGGTGCCGGAGAGGCACTGGCCATAGCAGTGGTTTTGCATCGTCTGCC
>JAIPJR010000077.1 GCA_021734045.1 Fidelibacterota bacterium | reverse complement strand
AATGATTTGGAAGTGGTGCATAATTCCAGTTGGCTGTCACAGATGACCTTCCCGGATGTTATCGAACTTTCAGCGCAATACACTGTGGCTCAGATGCTTGGACCGGACGATTTTAGTAAGCGCTATAAAAGTGGTGTACCTATTTCCATTCATGAATTTCTTTATCCACTGGCTCAAGCGCAGGATTCGGTTGCCTTGAATGTTGATGTGGAGCTGGGGGGAACCGACCAGCTTTTCAATCTGTTGGTGGGTCGCGAGTTACAACGCCAGGCCGGCCAGGAGCCACAGATTATCCTCACCATGCCTTTACTGGAAGGGACGGACGGTAAAGAGAAGATGTCCAAATCCATGGATAATTATGTGGGCTTGACGGAAACAGCGGATCAAATGTACGGTAAACTGCTCTCCATACCAGATGATCTGATTCTGAAGTATTTTGTACTCACCACTGATGTTCCCGGTGACCGCATTCAGCAAATCGAAACAGAAATGAAAGCCGGTGCTAACCCGCGGGACTTCAAGCGTGAACTGGCGAGAGCGGTGGTGAGTCTGTATTACGATGATAAAGCGGCATTGGAAGCCGAAAATAGCTTTGATAAGCTGTTTATAAAAAAACAGGTCCCCGATGATATGCCGGAATATTCATTGGCAGCAGAACATTGTGAACGCACCATCGTGGATGTTCTCACGGATGCGAATATTCTGGCCAGCCGTAGTGAAGTACGGCGCATGATCAGACAAAATGCCGTTTCCGTGGATGATGAGAAAATAGAAGATGAGTATTTTCATTTTGCGCCCGGCCATGAATACATTGTCAAGGTCGGTAAACGCAAATTTCTGAAGGTGTTATGCGATTAATAAAATTGAGTTTACTGGCCGGAATTAGTCTTGTCATTCTGTTGTGTTGTGGGGGAAAATCTGGGCAAACCAGCGATCTGCCAAAACTGGTTGTCTTTATCTCACTGGATTCGTGGCGCGGTGATTTACCGGGTCGTTTTCAACCTTACTATACCGGTGGTTTACAGCGATTTACCGAAAATGCTGCGTGGTTTACCAATACCGTCCATCATCACGCATCTACCGCTACCGGACCGGGGCATCTCACCCTATTATCGGGACGCCATCACGGTTCTATGGGTATTCTGGCCAATAATTATTTCGATAAATCCCAGGGACGGAATTTTTATTGCGTTGAAGATGAAGCGTCTCCCATCATCGGTCAGTCGGGCAGGGGGACATCCTACCGCAGGGTGGAGGGCACATCGTTGGGAGATTGGCTGAAGAAGACTCACCCCAGCGCAAAAGTATTCAGTGTCTCCGGAAAAGATCGTGCTGCCGTACTGATGGGTGGGAAAAATCCTGACGGCGCGTATTGGTACGACTGGGACCTCGGGAATTTCATCACATCAAAATACTATATGGAAACCTATCCTGATTATATTGATGAATTCAATCAGCAGAACTACCCGGCCGGATATCGTGGGGTAAGATGGGAAAAATCTCAGCCTGAATCGTATTACCAATCCGTGGGTCGCAGTGAAGACGACTATTTCTATGAACGAGATATTTCCCGCCGGACCAGCGATTCCGAAAAAAATCCAGATCGACATAACCCTTCATTTCCCCACTATATCTCTTCAGGTGATTCGGGCTTATCGCACACCTATTACGGGCAATTCGGATTTATGCCCTTTTTGGATGAAGTCACACTACAGTTGGCTGAACGGATTAGTGCTGAGGAGAATCTGGGGGTGGATGAGGTACCTGACCTTCTGATTGTGGGAATCTCATCCATGGACATTATCACCCATTGCACAGGCCCTAACGGCCATGAGACGGCAGAGCTGGAATTGTTGCTGGACCAATATCTGGAAACATTTATGATTAAATTAGAGACCAGGATACCCAAATCTGACATCCTCTATGCCATCTCCTCTGACCATGGCTGCATGGATATGCCTGAAATGCTGCAGGAACAGGGACTCCCCGCCCACCGTGGTGGTCCCACCGCCCGAGCATTCAGGGACTCACTTAAGCAGGCTGTTCAAATAAAATATGGTGTGGATGATGACATTTTTCTCTCCTACGGCATGCTGGATATTTATATCAGTGATTCTGTTTTGACTGATGCTGGTATTGAATTTTCTGACCTGGATGCATTCATCCGTACAGAAGCCCTACAGCAGCACTGGGTGCAAGCTGTCTATAACCGGGACGAATTAACCAGGCATTCTGACTTGGATACACTGGGGCAACTGGTTGCTCATTCCTGGCATCCGGAAAAGGGACCGGATTGGCATATTGTTCCTAAACAATACCAATACCTCACCAGCCTGCCCAAGGGCACGGGACACGGTCAGCCCTATTATTATGATATGCATGTTCCCTGGATGATTATGGGGGATGGGATTAGCGCACAAAAAATCTCCCAACGCGTGCGCACAATTGACATTGCCCCCACATTGGCCGAACTGCTAAACCTCAAAGTACCGGATAATCTGGATGGTCATTCGGTTCTTTCGATGATTGAGCATTAATCCATGCGCCAGCCCGTGTCAGGATTCATCGCTGATTCGACAATTTCCCATGAAGAAATTCTGAAAATCATAGAGTCGCGCCACCATGACCCGTTTCAAGTATTGGGACGCCACCCTTATACAAAACCTGGAAAATCAAAAGGGCAGCGCACACAACACTGGGTCGTGCGAGTTTTTATTCCGGACGCCGTTCAGGTTCGTGTTATGCGCATGAAAAAACAGATTGGCGAATTGAATCAAATCCATCGCAGTGGCTTTTTTGAGGGTATTTTTACCCCTCAAAAACTGCCTGATACCAAATACCAGTTGGCGATAACCTACAACGACGGTAATGAAGAGGTTATCAGTGACCCTTATACAACTCTACCGGTTATCACGGAATACGATTTATATCTGTGGGGACAGGGGAATCATTATCATGTATATGAAAAACTGGGATCTCATCCGCTGACAGTGGATGGACAGACGGGATATTATTTTGCGGTTTGGGCGCCCAGTGCACAGCGGGTAAGCGTCGTGGGAGCGTTCAACCAATGGGATGGCCGTCGCCACCCCATGCGGGTCATGGGAAGCTCTGGTGTATGGGAGCTTTTTATCCCGGGGATTGAGTCCGGCACACTCTACAAATTTGAAATTCGTACATCAGCCGGTATGGTCATACTCAAGACCGACCCCATGGCAAATAAAACTGAATTGCGTCCCAATACGGCTTCCATCACAACGAATTTGGATAATTATCAATGGAAGGACGAAAAATGGATGGCAGACCGGTCAGGACTGCCGGATAACCGTGATACGCGCTACAGCATTTATGAAGTTCATCTGGGGTCCTGGCGGCGTGGGGAGCACGGTGAATTTCTTAACTACCGCGACCTCGCGCACCAACTGGTGGCACATTGTCAGGATTTGGGATTCAGTCACATTGAACTTTTACCCGTGAACGAGCATCCTTTTGACGGATCGTGGGGCTATCAGGCTACCGGCTATTTTGCGCCCACCAGCCGGTTCGGATCACCAGAAGATTTCATGTATTTTGTGGATTATTGTCATCAGAACCAGATTGGTGTGATTCTGGACTGGGTACCGGCGCATTTTCCCCGTGATACCTTTGCCTTGAGCTATTTTGATGGTTCAGCCTTGTATGAACATGCAGATCCCCGGCAGGGGGAACATCCGGACTGGGGTACAAAAATTTTCAACTACGAACGCAATGAAGTGCGTAATTTTCTCGTAGCAAGTGCTCATTTCTGGCTGGATAAATATCACATTGATGGGATCCGGGTGGATGCGGTGGCCAGTATGATATATTTGGATTACTCTCGGAAAGCAGGGGAGTGGATTCCCAACAAATATGGCGGCCGTGAAAATCTGGCGGCTATTGAATTTCTCCGGCAGATGAATGAATCAGTTTACCAGCGCTTTCCGGGTGTGGTAACAATTGCTGAGGAATCCACCGCCTGGCCGGGTGTCTCAAAGCCGGTTTATGCCGGTGGACTGGGGTTTGGGATGAAGTGGAATATGGGTTGGATGCATGATATTCTCCACTATTTCCAGAACGATCCGGTTCACCGTAAATATCACCACAATAATCTCACATTTGGCCTGATGTACGCATTTAACGAAAATTTTCTGCTCCCGCTGTCCCATGACGAGGTGGTCCATGGTAAGAAAGCTTTGTTGTCTAAAATGCCCGGCAGTTACGAGGAACAGTTTGCTAACCTGCGTCTTTTGTATGGTTTCATGTGGACCTACCCGGGGAAGAAATTGCTCTTCATGGGTTCGGAATTTGGACAGTGGAATGAATGGAACGCTGAACAGGGTCTGGATTGGAATTTGACCGAATTCCCCATTCATCAGGGTCTGCTTGCCTGGATACGCGATTTGAATCGTTTACTCTTGGAAGAACCTGGCCTTCACCAGGTGGACTTTCATCCCTCTGGTTTCCAGTGGATTGATTTTCATGATGTGGAAAATTCCGTTATTTCATACCAGCGCCAGCACGATGAAGCCAAGAGTCCAATCATCGTCATTTTTAATTTTACACCCGTACCTCGTCACCATTACGCAATCCGGGTTCCGGATAGCGGTGAATACCGTGTCATTCTCACCAGTGACGCTGAAAAATATGGTGGCTTCCAGCAGGGGAGTGACGGCATTCTCACCGCCCAGGGGAATGAATCGGGAGAAAATCACCTCTCGCTCAGTTTACCACCATTGGGTTGTTTAATCCTCAAGCGTGAACCATATTTGCCCGTATAATCATGTCATACAGTAAAACAGGATAGTTTCTATGCTAAGACTGGAAGAAATAACGAAGCAATTTGAGGATGTATTGGCGGTTGATTCGGTTTCATTTACCGTGGAACCAGGGCGGATTTTTGGATTCCTCGGTCCTAATGGCGCTGGGAAGACTACAGCCATTCGCATTATTATGGATATTCTGAAGGCGGATATGGGGCGGGTGATTTATGACGGATCGCCTGAAAAACCGGATGCCAGTGCATTCGGGTACCTGCCGGAAGAGCGGGGATTGTACCAGAAAATTCCCGTTAAGGAATTGCTTATCTATTTTGCCAGTTTGCGGGGGAAAAAAGCCCATGAAGCGGGCATGGTCATTGATAACTACCTGGAACGATTTGATCTCAGTAGCCGCTACAACACAAAGGTGAGCGAACTGTCCAAGGGTAATCAGCAGAAGGTGCAGTTTATTAACGCAATCGTCCATGATCCCCGATTTCTTATTCTTGATGAGCCCTTTTCCGGTCTTGACCCGGTGAATCAAATCATTCTGAAAGAGATTCTGGCTGAGCTGAAGGCACAGGAGAAAACCATTATTCTCAGCTCTCACCAAATGGATCAGGTGGAAAAAATTTGTGATGATATCGGATTGGTGAATAAGGGCAAATTGATTGTCTCCGGTGATTTAAAACAGATAAAACAACAGCATGGCAAGCAGGTCCTTGAGGTGATGCCTCTGGAAGCAGCGCAACTTCAACACGACCTATTCCGAGAGATGAGCGGCGAGGTGCAAGGGAATGGCAACATTCACATTCCCTTCCAGTCTGAATCGGAGGTACAGGGAATGATTGGGAAGATAAATGCAGTCATCCCCACCCGAAGCATTCGGATTGCCGAGGCCGGTCTGGAAGAGATATTCATCTCACTGGTGCGAGGTGTAAAATGAACAAAATCATCATCATCGCCTGGCATGAATTTAAAATTCGCGTCCGTTCCAAATGGTTTCTTATCAGCACATTTGGACTGCCACTGCTCATTATCGGAATTAGTCTGTTATCGGGTTATATCGCCGGTGCGGGACTGGGGTTATCGGAAAAACACTACGGTATCATTGATGAAACCGGCGAGTACGGAAGAGCAATTTCGCAAAAACTGGAGAAGCGCTACACCTCAGACGGTGTGCCCCAGTACCGCTTTACTGTAGAAAATAAGCCGTCTCAAGAGATAAAGTCAGCTTTTGAGACACTGGTTGGTGACGGGAATATGGATGGCTATTTCATCATTCCTGCCCATATTGCTGATAGTATGGAAGTGAGTTTTTACTCCAAACAGGTGGGTTCATTCCGGGATGTTTCCCGGTTCGAGAATGCTTTGAACGATATTCTCCTCATGCAGCGAGTTGAGGTGTACGGGCTGGATTCCTCCCTCGTGGATGTGTTGAAGGCGCGGGTTAATGTGAGCTCCTACGAGTTGGGCAAGGAAGACAAGCTTTCCGGTGGGCAGGAATTTTTCCGCTATATGATGCCATTCGCGTTTCTGTTTTTGCTGTTCATGGGTGTCTTTATGGGCGCACAGCTCCTGATGCGCGGCATTATCGAAGAACGCTCTAACCGGGTGATTGAGATGATGCTCTCGGTAGCGCATTACAATGAACTTATGGCCGGAAAAATAATCGGGCTGGCAGGACTTGGAATAAGCCAGTCACTCCTCTATCTAATAGTTTTAGCCGGGGTGGGGACCTATTACGGCATCAATGTAATTGATTCCGTCATGATTATTCTATTCCTGGTCTATTTCATTCTCGGCTATTTGTGGTGGGCGGCCGTATTCATGGCCATTGGATCACTATTCGACTCGGAACAGGATGCCCAGCAGGCAGTGGGATTTATATCCATTTTAGCGGTTATTCCCATCATGCTCTGGACCTTGGTTATTGAAAGCCCAAACTCTACACTGGTGAATGTGCTCAGTTATATCCCCATTTTCACACCCTACTTCATGATCATGAAATTAGCCGTCAGTGCTGCCAGCCCCTTTCAGGTGGGCATTACACTGATTATTATGGTGGTAGCGGTCTATTACACGATGCGAATAGCGGGTAAGGTTTTTCGTACTGCTATCCTACTCTACGGTAAACGTATTACCCTTCCGGAGATTTTACGCTGGATACGCACTTAACCCTGCGAGAGTGGTAATTGCGCGTCAGGAATGAAATAATCTTGACGGCGCAATTTTCCAATTCCTTGACATCAATGGAGTGCCAGTTAAATTCAGTCCGGAATGATGAAGACCGGTAATTGATACGAAGGAGAGCAACATGGCCGATTCGGTGATGGAATTTACAGATGACAATTTTGAAGCAGAGGTTATACAATCGGATTTACCGGTATTGGTGGACTTCTGGGCAGTGTGGTGTATGCCTTGTAAAATGGTGGCGCCTGTGGTTGCTGAAGTGGCCGGTGAATATGCTGGAAAATTGAAAGTAGGAAAATTGGATGTGGATAATAATCCTGCTGTCGCCCAGAAATATGGCATTCGAAGCATTCCCAGCCTGCTCATTTTTAAAAACGGTGAAGTAGCCCAGATGGTGATTGGTGCAGTTCCTAAGCAGCAAATCGTAGCCAAAGTGGAAACGGTTCTGGACTAATCCATCTATCTTGATGCAATGAATATCAAAGCCTTCCCGCGGGAAGGCTTTTTTTATCCTCACATTTAAAATCTTGAATCTAAAATAATTCTCAATTACCTTCGGTTTACCGGAATGAGAATCCCTCATCAGACAACAAACGATTTTCAGGATATCACAGGATTAGAACATGCCGGTGCAACCCACGAATAAGGAGCGGAACATGCGCAATTTGATTTTTTTTATGCTTCTCGGTGCTGTAGCACTTTCTGTATCAGGTCAGAATGATACGTATACGCGTAAATCGGTGACTTTCCTGGACGCTATCATCCTGGCCAGCCCTGATGCACGGAATTTATCATTAAACCAGATATCCTACATCGGCAAAACGGTGAAGGAGCGTGTTCAGCTTCCACGGTTTGATTTTAATCCCCTGCCGGAGAACAGCCCGCTGACCAGGGAATTCATCTCGGAAGTCAATAGCCGGAACGCTTTATCGGTAGACGAGATTGCCGAAATTATGAACCGCACTTTTGTTCCTGAAATCGTGAAAATTATGGATGAGTACGCCGAACAGCGAGCAAGTGAACTGGTCGACGAAGCCACTAAAATGTCATTTATCACCACCAAAGCAAAAGATATGGGCATTACCGCAGAGAATCTGGAACAGGTTTTAAACTCAGGATTCATTTATTTGCCCTATATGAATGGCTACTCTCGCGCCGTGGATTCGGAGAAAGAGGATGATAAAACCAAATACACCGTGACGGTGAGCATAGGCGGTGGCATATTTTGGTTTAAAATTGCTTACATGGACGGAAAAACCTCGGTAAAACCAGTCGTCAAAAATGAAAGCACCAGTATTGGTTTCGCCACCAAGTATGACTTTGAGGACGCTGAAGAGAATGCTTTTGAGGCGGCTGTATTGAATTATGCCCGCAACCTGGAGAATGCCACTAAGGAATATGACGAATTTAAGCTCACTACCCAGGTGGCAGAAGTGGTCGGTACACAGGTTGGTTTCCGGATGGGTAAAAGAGAAGGTCTCCGCATTGATGACCGCTTTATCGTCGGTGAATATGTGGAGTCATCAAACGGTGAGATGAAATTCAAGAGAGATGGATTTGTCCGGATTGGTCAGATTGCGGATAATCGCGAGAATGCCAGTGAATTGAGTCACGGGTATGGTGTCATCGTGGGGGATTGGGCACCGGGTATGTCACTGGTGGAATATCCCCGCCTGAATCTGGACATTTACATTCTCATGGGAACGCTGCCCTTGTCCACCGAATCTTCATTATACGATGTAGAAGGTGGCGGCGGGCTTGGGGCTGAGATCGCCTATAACCTGGGCGGCATTACGCAGACACCGCATTGGTATTTTGACTTGGCCGCGATGATTGGCGGAGCATCCATCACGGATTCTTGGACGGGGGATGACATTTTTGATTCCGTCACACGCTTTCTGGTGTCCGGATCAGTGATGAAACGGATGCAATGGCGCCGGTTTGATGCATACGGACAACTGGGATTTGCCCATCAACAAACCTGGGGTAACTGGGATGATTCAATGGGTGATACCTATACCGACAGAAATGCAAATAATGGCCTTCTGGTTGGGCTGGGTTTGAATTACACCCTGAGTATCGATTTAACCGCGGGTATTCGCTACTCATTATACACAGGTGAAAGTGATGAATGGACCCGGTACAACGCGGATAATGAGGAGGTGGGTAGTATTTCAGGACCTGCTCTTCGTTATTCCGGGTCCGGTATCGCTTTTCAAATCATTTATGCGCCGCCGTCACTGGCATTTGATCCAGCCTCGACGCTTTCTAATATGATTCCATAATCAAGAGAACAACTTCTCAAGGGAGGAGATTATTTTGAAACATTCTATCGCAACTTTCGCTCTGGTATTTGGTCTGGCCACGATTCTAAGTGCCCAATCCAATGTGCCCCGTTCCAAAGAAGCTCTGTTTATCGAAAGTTCAGGACCATCTGAAGTCATTCTGGCGGCAACCGGTATCGGGACTGCCAAGACAAACTGGCTGGGGAAGGTGGACCAGGAAGAACTGACTACCAGTGCAAAACTGGATGCCCGCCGGGCCGCAATCTGGTTTGTTGTGTTGGGTGGTAGCGATCCCATCCTCACCACCGATGGCGAAAAATCCAAATTCGCCGGGATTCAGGAGTCCTTCTTCGAGGCGCAGAACATCAATAAATATATCGCCTGGGAGTCAGACCGGTTTGAAGAGCGGGTGAAAATTGATGACGGGAAGAAATTACGCATTAAACGCCTTATGCGGGTGAACACACGCCTGGTGAAAGATGACTTGGTGGCTCTGGGTGTCACAACTGCCCAGGCAGATTTGACCGAAAAAATGGGCTTGCCTACCATCATGGTTCTGCCGGAGGCACCCAAGGGGCGCTATCCACTTGACCTGCTCAAGAGCGATAAAACACTGAAAAAAGGCGCCGAAGTCATCGAAAGCTACCTCACCGCCCGCCGATATGATGTGATTGTACCGGAACAGCAAGAGGGTTTACAGGATTTAGTATCCGCCTCCCAAACCCTTAAAGATGTGGAAGATGACCCCACCTATCTCATCGCTTTGAGCGTCGGTGCTGATGTGTATATCACCTATAATGTGACTACTGAGAGTCGTCGGGTCGGTAGCCGGGAAGTGAAAAAAGCGGCTGTCGCAGTCCGGGCTTTCGAAACCACCACCGGGCGGCTGCTGGGCACCGAGACCGGTTATTCCGCCGAGCGCCCCACCATGGATGCGGCGGTCATTGAAGAGGGGATTAATGACGCCATTGAAAAAGTCCTGGCGCGCATAACTGCCTACTGGAAGGATGATTTAGCGCGGGGACTGCAGTACAAGGTTATAATCAGTGTTTCTACGGATTTTTCCACCAGCGAAGCCGAAGATATCATGTTCGAGGTAATGGATGTGTTTGATGACATGGCCAAAACTACCAAAGAGATCTTAATGACCGACTACACGCTGGATTACCTGATTTGGGCGGATTATGAACGCTATGACCGCTCCAGTAATGTGTATCGCGATTTGAAACGCGCTATTGAAAAGGCGGTACCGGATGGAAGTTTGCGTCGAGTGGCATTGAACCGCAAACTGGTTGTTTTGTCTGTGGAAATGGAGTAATTCATGAAAATTAATTTCTATAGACTAATGGTTCTGACCATCGGGCTGGGTATTCTTCTGAACATCACCGGCTGTACCGGAAGCGACAAGGCGACCAGCGGAAACGATGCGATTCCAGGATGGGCAAAATCCGGTAAACATCCAGCCTATCCCGCCGGGATGTACTGGACCGGTGTGGGATCAGGACCGGATTTGAAAACGGCATCTGATCAAGCCCGTACCGAAGTAGCATCTCAATTAAAAGTCCAAATTAAAAACGCCACTAAAACCGTGGAGGAAGAGTACACCGGTGATGATCGGGAATTTTATTCGAATGCGTTTAATTCTACTACTGAAACCATTGTAGATGAGACCATCCAGGGCATTCAAGTGGTAGAATCCAAGCCGGTGGGTGGGACTTATTATGCCTACGCTGTCCTGGATCGTAACCAATATCTGAGCGCTCTGGCCGATGAATTGCGCCAATACGGTGATCGTCTGTCCGGACTTCATGATGATGCCCAGTCACTATTGGATCAGGGCAATATTTTCCCGGCCATAGAGAACTTCTCTGACGCCTTGGCATTGGTGCCGGAGGTCTATCCGCGTCAGAGTTTTTACAATGCCATTGCGGATATGAAATATCATCTACCGGATAATCTCACAGGTTCAGCCATGCTATCAGAACTGCGCACGATCCTGAGTGGTGTCAGCCTGACTATTATGTCAGGAGAAGATCAGGTAGCTGCGCCAGGTCAACGACTACCGGATGAAATTGCGGTAAAAATCAGTTTGGTGAGGAATGGCAAGGCGATTCCCATCCGTGGCATGCCCCTGCGGGCAGTGTACAAATCTGGCGACCTTGCTGCTAAACCGGTTACAGATGACAGGGGAGTGGCCGAATTCTCGGTTTCTGCGGTGCCTGGTGACCGCTCGGATGCCGGCGCGGTGATTATTACGCCCAACCTGGGTCGCCTGCCGGAGATTATGGCGCCACAGTTGAAACACCTGACTGCGACAATTTCCTATCGTGTGAGCGGTGATGTCCCGGCATTTGCGATTATTGTCCGGGACCGGGATGGAAATCGATTAAAAT
>JAIPJR010000076.1 GCA_021734045.1 Fidelibacterota bacterium | reverse complement strand
GTTGGGAAGTATCAACCTTGAGACTGTATCTTTTTCACCGGCGGAGTGAGCTGTGAAAATGGAAAAGTGTAACTTGGAATACTGGAAAACTGTTACCTATGTTTCGGTACATAAGTGTTACCCATGTCCTGATTGCTCATGCTCTTTTTTCTTTCTTCTTGCCTCTTTCTCTATATAAAACCCTATCTTTCACCATGAACCGCTTCAACCGCCTTAGACAAAAGCGTGAATTCATTAAACTCATTCGTCAGTTCTTTACTGAAGCAGGTTTTTTTGAAATCGAGACGCCTATTTTGGTACCCTCCCCAGGGATGGAAGTGTTTTTACAAGGGTTCGCCACCGAATATGCCAATCAGATGGGCGAACGGCAGAAGTTGTACCTGCCTACTTCACCAGAATTTGCCATAAAAAAAGCATTGGGATCACCGGATTTTGCGGGCCAGAATCTGTTTGAAATTGCCCGGGTGTTTCGCAATTCCGGTGAAAACAGTCCCCAACACCACCCGGAATTCAATATGCTGGAATGGTACCGGGTGAATGCCGACTACACCCATATCATGACAGATTGCGAGAATCTTTTTTGTTTCCTGGCTGCTACCTTCCCTCATACCGAGCCAGGTTATGATTGGTCACCGCCTTTTACGCGGAGCAGCCTGGCCGGGCTATTCAAAATCCACACGGGAATCGATTTGAACCGCGCTATGGCAGATGAGGTGTACTGGCACCGGGAAGCGGAATCGGTGTTGAATAAAGCACCGGCGGATGACGATACCTTTGAAGACATTTTTTTCCGCTTATGGCTGGATATAGTTGAGCCACATCTGGGGCGGGAAAAACCTGAGATTGTCTATGATTATCCGGCATCAATGGCTGCATTAGCCCGCCGTAAACCAACTGACCCGCGCTGGTCTGAGCGTTTTGAGATTTACGCCCGGGGGTTTGAACTGGGCAATGCCTTTTCTGAACTCACCGATCCGGATGAACTGTTGGCGCGCTTCCGGGAGAACAATTTTCAGCGCCAAAAGTACGGATTTCCACCCCACCCCATTGACCATGATCTGATTGAAGCATCGGGAAAAATGCAGCCCACCGGTGGGATAGCTGTAGGTGTAGAACGCTTGTTACAGGCGCTGACCGGTGTGAAAGACTTGCGGGAATTTTTCCTGCTGCCGCTGCCGGAATGACCTAATTTGCCGGTAATGTTGTCAAACTCCCCGTTTACCTGTTACTTTACCTGCTGAATCGCAATCGTTTGATTTGACATTTGGTTGAAAACTGTCCGTGTGAATGTCTCATTAACTTCACCGCATCCGGTGAAAGAACGAAGAAAAGAGTCGGTCATGCCCCATCGCCGCAAAAGCAACATCACCCGAAAGATTGGACAATCTCCCGGTGTCCTCATTCATGTAGGCGCCCAGCGCGCGGAGCGTGTGGATGTGGTGCACCACCATTTTGACGCAGAGCATTTTGAAACGGACACGCTTCCCCGGCAGCACCCTCAAATCCCTGACCTGGTACCTGATCATATCAATTGGCTGAAAATCAGCGGATTGAATAATGTGGAGTTTATCGACCAAGTGGGGAAAAAATTCAACCTCCATCCGCTGGTAGTGGAGGACATTCTCAATACAGAACACATGCCCAAGATAGAGGATTACGAGAACTACGTCTTCTTAACCATGAAGTCGCTGGCTATTAAGCGACCGGATGGCAGTTTTATACCTGAGCAGGTCAGTCTGGTACTCGGGAAGGGGTATGTTCTGGCATTTCAGGAATTACCCAGTCCCATTTTCAAGTCAGTGGAACAGCGGCTGCATAATGCCCAGGGTCGGGGACGCAAGCGGGGAAGCGATTACCTGTTCTACATGCTGGTTGATGTTATCGTGGACCACTATTACCAGGTAGTGGATGATATGAATACGCAATTAGATGATATCGAGGAGGAAATTCTCGCCAGCCCGAACGAGGAAATTCTGGGGAAGTTACAGAGTATGCGTAAAGATCTGGTGTTCTTGCGGCGAATGATGATTCCCATGCGTGACGCCATTGGGAACCTGCAGAAGACCGGCGCTCACTTAATTGAGCCATCCACCATTCAATTTTTTACCGACACATGGGACCATCTGAACCATATCATCAATGAGGTTGAGTCCGCCCGTGAGCTGATTCCGGGTCTTCTGGATTTGTACATGTCCACGGTGAGCAACAGCATGAATGAGGTCATGAAAGTTTTGACCATTGTTGCTACGATTTTCATTCCGCTCACGTTTATTGCCGGTGTGTATGGGATGAACTTTGATTTTATGCCTGAACTCCACTGGAAATACGGGTATGCCATCATTTGGGGTATCATGCTGGTGGTGATGGGGGGAATGTTTTTTTATTTCCGGCGTAAGAAGTGGTTATGACGAAGATTTTATGTGCATACCATAGGAGATAGAAACCATGAATTCAACTGAGAAAAAAATCATTCTGGTTTCCAATCGCCTTCCGGTGAGCGTGGTGACACGGGGAAAAAGTATTGATTTCACCCAGAGTGCCGGCGGGCTGGCCACCGGACTGGACAGTATTTATGGTGAACAAAACAGCCTCTGGGTGGGGTGGCCTGGCATCAGCCGTGAGAAGGCTGGGAAAAACCAGCGGGCTATCCGTGAAAAATTAGCCGGGAACAGGTTTCATTCCGTTTTTATTTCCCAGAAAGATTTGGACCTCTTTTATAACGGATTTTGCAATAACACGCTTTGGCCACTTTTTGTTTACTTCACCCAGCATGTGAAATACGACTCCCGACAGTGGGAAGCATATGTGCGGGTGAATCAACAATTTTGTGATGAAATCCTGCGGATCAGCAGCCCGGAAGACACCATCTGGGTGCATGATTATCATTTTATGTTGCTACCACGTATGTTGCGGGAGAAGCGTCCGGACCAACGGATTGGCTTTTTTCTCCACATTCCCTGGCCGGCTTCTGAGATTTACAGGGAGCTGCCGTGGCGGGATGCCATCATCGATGGTGTGTTGGGTGCCGACCTGGTTGGCCTCCACACCAATGACTATGTAACCCACTTTCTCCACAGTGTCAGGCGACTCACCGGGATTGAACACTACCTGGGCACGATTCGGTACAAAAACCGTGACGTGAAAGCCGATTCATTCCCCATGGGCATTGACTACCAAAAATTCGCTACCACACCTGCTGAGAAACCGGTGCAGCGTGAGATTAAAAAAATCAAAGCCCAACTTTCCGGAGAGAAAATTATCCTCTCTGTTGACCGGTTGGACTACACCAAAGGCATTCTGGAACGGCTGGAGGCGTATGAGCTCTTTCTGAAGCGATATCCCAAATACCGGGAAAAGGTGATGTTTATCATCGTAGCCGTACCCTCACGCACAAAGGTGGAGTCCTACCAGCAGTTAAAACGCCAGGTAGATGAACGCGTGGGGGAGATTAACGGCCGGTTCGGGACGCTGGGCTGGGTGCCCATCTGGTATTTGTATAAATCGATTCCGTTTCACCGGCTGATTGCCCTCTACCGGGCAGCGGATATTGGCATGGTAACGCCGATTCGGGATGGTATGAACCTGGTAGCAAAGGAGTTTCTCGCCGCCAACGAAGGTCACCCGGCCGTGCTCATCTTGAGTGAACGGGCTGGCGCGGAACGGGAATTGGGCGAAGCGCTGGTGGTAAATCCTAACGATATCCAGGGAATGGCCGAATCTATCAAGTCGGCACTGGAATTACCCCGTAAGACCATTTTGCGGGAAAATGCCGTCATGCAGGAGCGCCTGAAACGGTATGACGCCCGGCGGTGGGCGGCGGATTTTCTGGAGCGCCTCGATAAGGTGGAACCCATCAGCCCCCGTTCAGTCAGACGAGCGCTCACACCCAAAATCCGGACGCAATTGCTGAAAGCTTATCATCAAGCCAAAACCCGTCTGATTCTGCTGGATTATGACGGCACACTCACAGGATTTCATGACAAACCGGAAGCCGCCAAACCGGGAAAAGCGCTGCAGAAGATACTGGGGAAACTCACCGACGATCCTAAAAATACTGTGGCGATTGTCAGCGGTCGCGACCGGCGGACACTGGATGAATGGTTGGGCGATTTTAATCTGAACTTCATTGCCGAGCATGGCGTCTGGCTGAAGCCACAGGGGGAATCGTGGCGCTTGATTGAGCCGCTGCGCTCGGACTGGAAAACTTCGGTTCGTCCACTCATGGAGCATTACATTGACCGTACACCCGGTGCTATTCTGGAGGAGAAGGACTATTCACTGGTCTGGCATTGCCGCAAAGTGGACTCAGAATTTGCCAGCCGGCGGACGCTGGAACTCATGGAGGATTTGGTCCAACTCACGGCTCATTTGTCACTGAATGTGCTGCAGGGACATCGTGTCATTGAAGTGAAAAATGCCAATGTGGATAAGGGTCGTGCCGTGGCACAATGGCTGAACCAACGGGACTGGGACTTCATTCTTTCCATCGGCGATGATTGGACCGATGAGGATGTTTTCCGGGTGCTTCCGGACCATGGCTGGTCAATCCGGGTCGGGGACACCGATTCCCATGCTAAATATTGGGTGCCGGATGTGAATCGGGTGCTGAGTCTGCTGGATTCACTGAGTGGCAGGATGACAAATGAATGATTCGGAAAAGACGCTATAACAAAGTATCGAATTACAATTCAATGATGGATGTGTAGGTCTGGGCGGAAGCGCGGGCGATTAATTTATTTTCCTCAGCCTTAAAAAGTCCATACGCTGCCGGTTCGCCCACCCGGCAGGTGTGGGAATCCACCAGGCTGTAATACGAATACCCCTTCACCGGGTAATTTTCCGCCAATGCCCGGCGGACAGTGTATATATGGCGCCGGATAAATTGGCTCCGCTGCTCATCTTCCCGATCAGCAATTCCATTGGCAGTGATGTAAAGAGGCTTTTTCAGGTGGGATAGCCGCTGAATCGCCATGTACAAACCTTCAGGATAGATGGCAGCATTCACATCATCCACCGGCTCCAGTTGCGGTGGACGAAGTCGGAAGGGACGCCGCCAAACCAATACAGTGCGTACATGCTCGTGGGTGAAATAATCCAACCCCAGAAAATCAAAAGCGCCCTTAGCTTTCGGATTGACCCGCTGGGTGCGAAAAAATCCGTAAATTTGGAAATCAAAAACACCCTCGGTAAGATAATGGAGCACCTCGTCCCGGTAGAGTTTATTCAGGGTATCGGTGAATATCCAATCCAGCGGATGCCAACGCCGGGCCGGATCGAATGCATTCATCTGCTTGGTGAGCCCGATCTGCAAATCAGGGACTTTGTGAGCGGCAGTTTTCAGCCGATGCCAGACTGCAGTGTGAGCATCCAGCAGATTGGCCAAGACTCGGGTGGCGAGGCGTAAATCTTTTTTCCCGGGTGGGAAATTCCCCCAATACCAACCCTGCAATGCAGTCACTTCCGGTTCATGGAATGTAATCCAGCGAGAAACAAAGGGGCTGAGTTTTTCAAATACCCGTTCAGCAAATTCCACAAAAACCGGGATGTTCTCCCTGCGCTCAAAGCCTCCCAGCGCTTCAAACCATAGTGGAGCGGCTAAGTGATGCAGGGTAACCACTGGTTGGATTCCGGCGCTACGCAGCATTTCGCAAAAATTCCTGTAGCGCTGCAGCACGGCTTTATCGAATTCATTCGGTTTGGGTTGAATGTCGGACCACGCCAGGCCAAATCGGTAAGTGTTCACCTGTAACCGTTGTAATCCTGCCACCAGTTCAGACTGATGTTGCCAACTCATCACACCGCTCTGGTGATGGTCCTTTTCCTCACCCCGCAGCGATTCCTGCCAAGTCGATAAATTGGTCGGGTGATCCGGTTCATCAGGAAAAATGCAGCTGGTTACGCCCCACTCGAAATCGTGCGGGAAGGCCAGATTCTCAAGATTAATCCGTCCCCAATCCCAGTGAGTTTCCCGTGAACTGATGTGGCGCGCCACCACATAGAGCAGGACGGTGATCAGCAGCAGAATAATCAGGTAAAGGAGCATGGTATTGTGAATATACATCTGAATCGACAAAATGGATATGGAACAATCAGAATTTCAGCGCCGGCAATCGGAACAGAACCAGATTTGGGGGAGAATTCAATTGGTTCATAACACCCGGCGCTTAATTTCCCCGTCATTATGCCGAGACCCAACTTATGGCCTGATAAGCGCATTCGCCCGGTGAACAACTGGGTCCTGGCCGGACGGATAGCACTATTCATTTTCTCACTGGTTTACTTTCTGCTGGGTGCGATGGTTCTTTTGATGGTGCGACTCTTTTCCGTTAAATTCTATCTAAGGTTCATGTCCTACTGGGTCTTTCTGGGGACACGGGTTCTCATGACCGCTTTGAACGCGAAAATCAAAGTTGAGAATGGGGATAATATTCCCCGGGGGAAGTCCTTCGTCGTTATTGGTAACCACACCAGTTATCTGGACATCCCCGTCGTGGCCAGTCAAATTCCGGTACTTTTTGTGGCTAAGCAGGATGTAAAGCAATGGCCGCTTATTGGTTGGGCAGGCTATTTTGCAGGAACGATTTTCGTGGATCGTGACACGGGAGGAAAATCAGGGAAATATATACAGGTCATGCGAACCGTACTGGGATTTGGCACCAACATCATTTTCTACCCGGAAGGCACCACTACCGGCGGGGAGGATTTGCTGCGCTTTCGGTCCGCCCTCTTTGCCGCTGCTGCAACAGCAGGCGTGCCAGTCCTGCCGGTGGGCATTACCTACACGCACATAGGCGGTATTCCCACTGATGAGATAGCCCGCGACCTGGTAATGTGGTATAAAGATGATCCCTTCCTGGCGCACTTCCTCACCCTGCTGCGACTGCCCAGTATAGGTGTTACCATTCGCGTGGGAAATCCCACATCTATTGACTTAAATCCGGATACCATTGAAAATCGGCAAAAAATTGCCGCCCAATTCCGAGATCAGGTGGCAGCACTCTATCACTACCCATTCAAAAAGAAATAATGCCCGAACCTACAGAAAATCTCACCACGCCAGCCAAGACATTTTTCGGGGAATTTTTAACGCGTAATAGGGTTTATTCCACTTATGGTGTCGGCGGCCACGTGTCACTTTTAAATCTTCCAAATTATATAGAATAGCCAGTTTACGCGCCGCTGGTGTTATCAATATCAAACCGGCCTCCTGACGAATCAGAAGCGGATATTCGCCGTCCCGCAAATCCACCACACCTTTCGCTGTCCAATAGCCGGTCCAGTCGAATTTCATATCATACCGCCTGCCATCAGCCAGAATATCCGGGTCCGCCGCGACTTTTGGGCCGGTTAAAAATTCCCGGTTTCTATCGCTGCCAATGCGTTTAATCCTCCGAAAATATTGAAATAACACCTGCTCAATAATCAAATCTTCCATGAGCCAGTTCAGCAGGATTTCCCGGGCATAATCTGTCAGACGCCGCAAATCTCGCTGATGGCTGGTGTGGGTGAGCTGGTGACGCAGCATATCTTCTTCCATGGGCGAAATAGCACTCAATAGCAAGTGATAGTACAAATCTGGCTGAGGATAGTTTACCAGTTGGCCCCAGACGGTTTTCTGGAATGATTGATACAATTGTTTCACAAGCTGTAGTTTTTCGCTGAAAGTCATCAGATGCTGGCTTCAAATTGTTTTAAGAATCGTTACAATCTGAGTATATCCATAATTACGCAGAGCAGCAAGGTGAAATGCTGCACCATTCACCATGTCTGGCAGAAACGTGAGCTCAGAACCGCTGAGCACCTCCGGTTCACCATATTCTGGCTTTGTGGAATGGGGTCAGGGTGTTATTCTTGCTGCCATGAAGGAACTCGTACAAATCGCCCAAACTGCTGCTACCCGGGCGGGGTCCATTTTACTTGAATATTACAAAGACGAGTACGAAATCCGGGACAAAAGCTACCACAATCCCGTTACCACCGCTGATCATGCGGCGGATGATTTTCTGAAAGAATTTATTCTGAAAGAGACACCCGATTTCGGTTGGTTATCTGAAGAGACGGTGGATTCGCCGGACCGGCTGGAGAAAGAATATGTTTGGATTGTGGACCCGTTGGATGGCACGAAGGAATTCATCGAAGGCGTTTCCCATTTTGTGGTCTCGGTTGGTTTGGTAAAAAATGGTGAGCCGGTTTTAGGTGTCATTTATAACCCTGTCCGGAAGGAACTAATCTACACCAATCACACCGGACAGGCCCTTCTGAATGACGAGGAAACACACCTGTGTCAGGCGAAGGAACTTACCGACGTGGGGTGTGTGAATTCCCGTTCAGAAACCCGTCGGGGCTTATGGGAACCGTGGCAGAGCACATTCCGGAAGCTGGTTCCCATCGGCAGTGTGGCGTACAAGCTGGCCTTGGTGGGAACGGGCCGGGAGGATTTTTTCGTGACCCTGCGTCCCAAAAATGAATGGGACATCTGCGCCGGACACGCCATTCTCAAAGCCAATGGCGGCATTCTCAAGGTATTGGATGGAACGACAGTGCAATACAACAAACCCACCACCATTTCAAAACCGGGTTTGGTGGGTGGCAATCCGGTTTTGGTCGAGAAATTTTTAGAAGCATATAAAAATCATTCGAATGGAAGCGATAATGGTGAATAAGCAGGCGGTTTCAGATGCCATTGATGTTCTGGGAGATGGTAAGAGTTTTGTTCGTCTCATCAACGCCATGGGCAGCGATGTGGATGTGGTGAACGGTGCGCGGGTCTCCTTTGGAAAACGTAAAGAGACGCTGGATGAGAAAGATCGTGTACTCATTGATTATCTGGTCAAACACCGGCACACATCACCGTTCGAGCATGTCAGTTTCACCTTTCATGTAAAATGTCCCTTGTTTGTCACCCGTCAGTGGCACCGGCACCGCACCTGGTCTTACAATGAAATTTCCCGCCGCTACACCAGCGTGGGACTTGATTTTTACATCCCAACAGCTTACCGTCAACAAGCTGAATCTAACCGCCAGGCCAGTACGGACGAATTATTGACCTTCCAGACCGGTTCAGCGGGACCCACGATTGAAGACGCCGTGCAGGAACACACGGTCAGCGCGGTTGCCTTCTACAATCGCCTGTTGGAAATGGGCGTGGCCCGGGAGCAGGCCCGCATGGTCCTTCCGCAAAACCTCTACACCGAGATGTACGCCACCGTGAATCTCCATAACCTGCTGCACTTCATCGAGCTCCGTATTCATCCCGGTGCCCAGTGGGAAATTCAACAGTATGCAAAAGCGCTGCTGGATCTGGCCGAAACAGCAGCACCGGTATCGATCAAAGCTATTCGTGAACATCGCGGGTGGTAGATTGCCCCACTTTCTTTGTTAGATTCTGCTCATCTCCCTGAGCTTGACTGCCACGACGAAGCGGAGCGAAGTCGGATCAAAGGGCGAGCAGCACACCTTGTGGTTGCTTTCAATCCGGGTTAACGCCTCTTTCATTTTAATCGTAATTGAAATTAATTCTGCACCCCCCTCGCTGTGCTTCGACAAAGCTCAGCAAGACAGCGAGCGACTCGTGCGCGAGGACCTTGTTTTTTCTCTAACGCCATTCTCCTACGCTTTCTTTCCCCGCAGTTTGCTGCTTGCAGAGTGAGCGCGCCGCGATAAATTACGCCCGCTTATGCTAAGATCAGGTTTTACCAAACCCCAACCACTCCCGGAAACCACCATTATCACCATTTACAGCAAAAGGATTTCCTATGCAAAAGGCTAATGCCGTATACGCCCAATCAGGCGGTGTCACCAGTGTGATTAACGGATCTGCCTACGGTGTCATCAAAGCCGCACAGGAAGCGGATTTTATCGATAATATCTATGGCGGACTATTTGGCATTAACGGTGTCCTGGAGGAAAACCTGATTGATATCAGCCGGGAAAGTTCGGCGGATATCGAGAATCTGCCCTTCACACCGGCTGGTGCATTTGGATCCTGCCGGAAGAAGTTACCCTCCCTGGAAAAAAACCGCGCTGATTTTGAACGCATTATTGCCGTCTTCAAAGCGCATAATGTCCGTTATTTCTTCTACAATGGCGGCAATGACTCAATGGACACGGCCTATAAAGTTTCCCAGCTCAGCCACGAGATGGGTTATGATGTCACCTGTATCGGTGTCCCGAAAACGGTGGATAATGACCTGCCGGTGACGGACAACTGCCCCGGATTTGGTTCTGTGGCCAAATACAATGCCGTGAGCGTGCGGGAAGCCTCCTACGATGTGGCATCTATGCACCGCGACTCCACCAAGGTCTTTGTAGCAGAAACCATGGGGCGTCACGCGGGTTGGATTGCGGCCTCCGCCGGACTGGCGGCTTCTACGGAAAAAGACGGGCCGCATATTATTTTGCTGCCGGAAATTGTCTTCCAGCCTGAAAAATTTCTGGCGCAGATGGAGCGGG
The DNA here is from genome assembly GCA_021734045.1 of Fidelibacterota bacterium. Taxonomy (GTDB): domain Bacteria; phylum Fidelibacterota; class UBA8477; order UBA8477; family UBA8477; genus UBA8477. The sequence continues at coordinate 1,231 of JAIPJR010000076.1, read as the reverse complement.
TCATTTCAAAAGTGGGATATTGTGTCATCGTGGTTTCGGAAGGAACGAAAAACGCTGAGGGTAAATTCATCGCTGATTCCGGGACATCAGACAGCTTTGGCCATACCCAATTGGGGGGTGCGGGTAGTTTCATTTCCGATCTGGTAAAAGAGCAGCTTAAGCTGAAAGTTCACAACGCCCTACCGGATTATTTCCAGCGCTCCGGGCGCCACATTGCTTCCAAAGTGGATCTGGAGCAAGCCATAGCAGTCGGTCGGGAAGCCGTGCGGCTGGCGGGAATGGGCCTGAATGGTGAAATGGTCGCCCTGGTGCGGGAATCCGATTCGCCCTACCGATGGACGGTGGGACATACGGATATCCAGAATATCGCCAATCAGGAAAAAGTCCTGCCTGCCGAATACATCCGGGAAGACGGTTTTCATATTACGGACGCATTCCGAACCTATTGTGAGCCGCTCATCACCGGCGAAGTGTTTCCTCGTTTTGAAAATGGTTTGCCGATCTACACCCAGCTGCAACGCAACCTGATCCCTAAAAAACTATCCTGATTGCCAGGGACTCATTTTGACACAATCTGTCTCACACCTCACGATTTACCGCCCAATGTCCCCGGAGTGTTTTGTATGAAAAATTCAACCATTCGGGGCTGGTCCTACTTCGGTGTACGGAATCCTGAACATGTGGCGCGTGACCTGGACAGAATGGTAGCAGATGGTGCCAATACCGTGCTGTTCACCACTTCTGAAGCGGATCTGGCATTTTACGCCGAGACGATGGTGGCATTGACCGGACTGGCGCGTGAACGGGAAATGACGGTGTACATGAATCCGTGGGGATTCGGTCGCGTCTTCGGTGGCGAGGCATTTTCGGGGCTCCTGCAACATCATCCGGACACGGCTCAGATGACCTACACGGGTCGGTTTGTGCCGGCCGTTTGCCCCAATCACCCGGAATTTACCGCGCTATTAAAGCGCTGGATTGATCTGGCGGCCGAAGCCAAAGCAAATGTGGCCATGTGGGACGAACCCCACTTCTTTTTGGGATCGTTGGACCGTAAACAGCAGCTCTCGGAAGACGAATGGGTTTGTCGTTGTCCCACGTGCCAAGCCAAATATGAAAAGCTCACCGGTGAACCCATGCCCATGAAGATGAATTTTGATGTGCGTGCGTTTCGCGAAGCATCTCTGGTGGGATTTTTGAAAAAACTCACCAATTATGCCCACGAAAAAGG
>JAIPJR010000075.1 GCA_021734045.1 Fidelibacterota bacterium | reverse complement strand
AATTCTACAGATTTTAAGTGTCTCGCTTTTCGAGAAAGTCCCGTTAAATCAACTACTTACAGAATCCAACTCCCGCTTTGTTGAGCAGGCTGACTCTAACCAATTGTTATTATGGGACTTCTAACGGGACAGTAGTGATCTAAAATAGTTTATTTAACAACAGTTCTCGTAAAGGGAGAAGGGGGAACTCCTGGAGGAGTTCCCCACAGCTATCGGTATAAGAAATGGAAGTCAGGGGCGTTTGGGGATGGATGGGGACCACCCCCGACTTCCAAGGGAAGGCAGGTTGCGTTGATTAGAGGTTTGACAGGGCAATTTCCGCTTCCAGCTGTCTGGATTTTGCATTGACCCGCTTATAGCTGGCAATGGCATCGCGGAAAGCTTTCCCTGCTTTCCTCTTATTACCGGTGGTTTGATGGAGCTGGCCCATTTCATACAGGGTTTCACCCAGATTGAGATGGCTGCCCAGCTCGGTGTTAATCCGCCGGCTGTTTTCAAAGTAGGAAAGTGCCTGATCGAAGTGTTCTGAATCCCGGTTTATCATTCCCAGAACCCGGTACACCTCTGCCAAGCCATGTCTGTCGCCCATCTCGGAGAAGAGGTGGAAGGCCGTAATAGCCAGGGCACTTCCGGTAGAGTATATCCGTTTACGGCAGGCAATTTCAGCTTCAATCAAATACGAAACTGCCCGCTCGTAGCGTAAATTTCCTTTTTCAGAGAACCGATTACCTTCTTTGACCAGCGATTCTGCTTTGGGGAAATTTCCCTGCTTCAGATACACGGAGGCAAGGTTCAGATTAAGCTTCGCCTTCAGTTGATGAGCTTCCTGATTCTTTAATCCGGTCAAAGCGGACTGATAATTTGCCAGGGCCTCATCCCACTCACCAAGAATACTGGCCACATTTCCCAGATTCATTAGAACACTGGAGAGGGTTTGGTCAAGTTTGTGTTTCTCTGCGATTGCTTTCGCTTCATTAAACTCTTTTTGACCCGCTTCAGGTTTGCCCATCTCAATAAGTACGGTACCAAGAGCGTTGTGTGTGGATGCAATTCCATCGTGAGAGTTAATGGATTTGAAAAGACGCAGACTTGTTTTTAGCGAAGTCTCCGCTGACTTCAAGTCATTTTGATAGAATGCAATTTGACCGAGATTCTTATGACATCGCGCAACGATTAGCTTGTCCAAGGAAGCTGTGTATTTCGCTACAATGGCAGTCAACAATCGTTTTGCTTTGGTAAGCTCTCCAAATCGGATACCGGTGTTAGCCACATTGAAAAGAAAGAGCGGATATGCCTTTTTGTCGAGAAAATTTGCAGCCCGGGAGGTGAAGGTGTCGAAGTCCACTTCCTTTAGAAGCTTTTTACGGTCTTCCGTGGAAATGACCGATGCATCCACCTCCTGCCAGCTGCTTTTCAATAAGCGGTCTCGCTCCGCCAGGAGAGATGTCATCTCGTTTGTGAACGCCTGGCCACAGCGCTCACCAGCCAGATCCGAGACCGCTTCGAGAAATTTTTGTAGATTTGTATTACTCATGGACGATTTCCATCCTAATGCTTAGTCGTTTTAGGTTTCTCATGATCACCTTAAAGCGTCCTGTGCTACTGCATTAGTCGCCATTAATTGCCATCGTCGTCAAAATCGTCCTCCCAGCCCCACAAGAACTTGGTGAAATGATTTACCTGTCCGGAAATCGTACGGGCGATGGGGTCGATGACGCTTTCTGGAACCTCGATCCACAGTCCGGTCTCTTCATTTTGCCAGTAGAGGACCAAATCGTTAGGATCCCCATTGAAATCTAAGTAATCCCAGGAAAGGGTGACGGTTACCGGTCGTAGGAACTGTTGGCTGGGCAGAAAATCCACTGCAGCGCCTTGATTGTTCTCCGGATTGGCATTGGTAACAGCCACCACGAAGAGTCGCGCAAGTTGTGGATAAGCATGTGCAGGTACGTCAACCTTGTTTCCAAAGGTCGCATCGCCACCTACTGTACCACCGTTGAATTTCCAGATGTAACCCCAAGCCAATGCGGCCCACTCACCGGAGTCATCACCGTCGTCTGTTGATTTTGTGAGATTTGATGGTGCCTGGATTCCCTCAACTTCAATGGCGTTAATCGCCGTCTGAACTTCCGGTTTCCAGTTCACCACATTGATTTCTTCTGTCGTTAATCCCTTGGCTGCACCGGTTACCATATTGTCCGGACCTGTCAGTCCGTTTTCGCTACAGCCGCTCAGGACAAATCCAATAGCTCCTGCGAGCAGAATTCCTGCATACCATTTGTTACGAGTCTGTTTCATGACATCTCTCCTCAGTTTTTTTGCCAGATGTTAGCAAGGGTCATAATCCAAAGGACATGCCAAACCAATTCACCCTGGAATTAATCGGCTTAATCCCTTGCTGGCCGGTTTTCAATTTCAACAGTAAAAGAATAAATTACAATATTTTAAAAGACAGCTGAATTATTATCGTTATGAATTCTTATTGCTGGTTCGGTGGGCGAGCGTGGGTGAAGATAAATCATGAGTGGTTGATATAAACCGGTTTATATCAACCAACTGTGTCCTTTGCCGTATTATTTAAACGGAGAAGTCAGTGAAAAATACAGGCCACGGACAGGGTGTCGTCTTCGTTCAGCTCGATTCGGAAACCAGCACTTTCCCCATCAAAATTGTGCAGAAGGTGGCGCAGCGGGATTGAACCGGGCAATTGTTCTGTCTGCCGGGGGAACTTGAGCGGTGTTTTTGTGGAGAGAGAACGTTGCAGCGTGCAGGTCAGTCGGTGGGAGGTACCCGTTTTTGTATCAAGGACAAAATGTACCTGTGGCGCATCAACAATTTGCTTTACACTGTACAGAAAACCAAGGAGCGTTAGCTGGACGCCAGCAGGAGAGCAGGAAACAACAACCGGTTTTGTAGGTCGCTCCCAATGTACGGATACATCAGCAATTTCCGGCAGATAGTTTAAATAGGAGAGTGTCTCCTCAATCAATTGACCCAGGTTCGTTTCGGAAATTGTTATTCTCTGCTGGGCTGGCTGATTCAAAAATTCAGCGAATTGTTGGATGCGTTGGGCGGTCTCCTGGATCTCGTCAGATTTCCGCATTGCCAACTCACGATCCTCCCGGGTCAGTGCTCGGGTGAGCATATTGACCTGCATGGAAAGCACGGAGAGATGGTTATTGAGATCGTGGGCGATCTCCTGATCCCGATGACTTTGTCCAAATTGATAGAGTAGCTGAAAGAATTTCCCCAGGTTCATCCTGTCTTGTGTGACCATGAAGTCGAGTCCCCTTGTCCTGTTGTCTAATACAGAATGTGATTAGTTAATGCAGTTGGAATTTCCGCATTCTGTATTTCAACGTTTCCCGCGTCAGTTTTAATAATTCTGCAGCTTTGGTTTGATTACCCCCCGTCAGCTCCAGTGCCTGCATAATCAGGCGCTTTTCCACATCAACCAGCGCGACACCTCCCGGCGGAATCTGCAGCTCCAAAGGATGCGTTCCGGTGATTCCCTTCGCTGGTTTGGATGTGTCATTATCATTGTCCAGCATCGTATGCAGACTGGATGCGGTGAGTGTGTCGGATTGTTCAAACAACACCGCCCGCTCCATAATATTGCGTAATTCCCGCACATTCCCGGGCCAGGAATAGCGTTTTAAAATGTTTACCACATCTGGTGAGATGGAATGGATATCGCGTTTCAATTCCCGGTTATAATGGTCCAAAAAATGTTTTGCCAGAATAATCACATCATCCCCGCGCTCCCGCAAAGAAGGCAGGGCAATGCGCGCCACATTGAGCCGGTAGTATAAATCCTGTCGAAAGCTGCCCTTCAGTGTAGCCACGTCCAGATCTTTTGAGGTGGCACTGATTACCCGGATATCAATTTTGATTTCTTTGGTGCCGCCCACCCGCCGAAACGTCTGCTCCTCCAGCACTTTCAGCATCTTAGCCTGCAATTCCAGGCTCATGTCAGCTATTTCATCCAGGAAGAACGAGCCTCCGTCGGCGATTTCCAGCAGCCCCTTTTTCCGCTGGCGGGCGCCGGTAAACGCGCCGGCTTCATATCCGAATAGCTCGGCTTCCAGCAAGGTTGGCTGAAAGGCAGAGCAATTGATTTCTATAAAAGGTTTTCCGGACCGCTCACTATTTTGATGGATCGCCCGGGCGACCAATTCTTTTCCGGTCCCGGTTTCGCCATGAATCAGGACGGTGGTGCGTGATGAACGGGAGATTTTACGGATTAACTCAAAAACTTGCTGCATGGGCGGGCTGGTCCCGATGATTTCCTCGAATCCCAACAGCTTGCGCTCTTCCCGCTGCAGATAGGCCAGCTGCTCATCCCGAGCTTTATTCTGTAAGGCGCGGGTAATAACCAGGAGAATTTCATCCAGGTGGAAGGGCTTTTTGATGTAATCCCGGGCACCCAGCTTCATGGCACTCACAGCGGTGCTCACGTCACCATGGCCTGTAATCATAATCACATCAATTTCGGCGTGGGCTTTTTTCACCCGGTCCAGCAATTCCAACCCACCCATGGTGGGCAGAAAAATATCCGATAGAATCAAATCCGGCTGCTCCGACCGGATAATTTCCAGCGCCTCTTCGGCTGTTTCCACGGCCGTGGTATCATACTGCTCTTGCTGGAGAAATTCCGTTAGTTCGGCACGAATATGTGGGTCATCATCAACGATTAAAATAGTTGGCATGGAAGATCTGATTATTGGAGTTAATGATTGCTACCCTTCCGTTCGTTCCAATATTGCGGGCTGAACATACATGTGCGGGGGAAAAAATCCAAGATAGTAAAGATAACGATATTAATTAGACTTCACTTTACAATGTATTTTGCCTTATTCTTCAAGCGGAACTAGGCATTTGTGGATGTCATCTCCGCGCTTATTTTCACGCCTTATTTGATATTTGTAATCATCAATTTCATTATTTCCGGCTTAATTGCACAAAATTTGAGGTGACCGTTTAAGAATATGACAGCAAAAAAAAATACCCAGCCCTGGTGGCAGCGCGCCGTCTTTTACCAGATCTATCCCCGCAGTTTTATGGATGCCAATGGCGACGGCATTGGTGATCTGGCAGGCATTATCAAAAAACTGGACTACCTAAAGGGTAAGCCCGATTCGCTGGGCGTGGATGCCCTGTGGCTCAGCCCCATCTATCCCTCTCCGCAACACGATTTTGGCTACGACATTAAAGACTACCGGGACATTGATCCCCTGTTTGGTGACCTGGCTACCTTCAAAACGCTACTGGAAGAGGCTCACGCCCGGGATATTAAGATAGTGATGGATCTGGTAGTGAACCACACCTCGTGGGATCACCCGTGGTTCCAGGAATCCCGCAGCTCCCGGGACAATCCCAAACGCGACTGGTACATCTGGCGCGACGGTAAGGGAGATGACCCCCCCAATAACTGGCGGAGCATGTTCGGCGGACCCGCCTGGCAGTGGGATGAAGACTCCGGGCAATACTATCTCCATCTATTTCTGAGAGAACAGCCGGATTTGAACTGGCGGAATCCAGAGGTTCAGGAGGCCGTCTGGGCGATAATGCGTTACTGGCTGGATATGGGTGTAGATGGCTTTCGATTGGATGTTTATAATTTTTATTTCAAAGATGCTACGCTTCGCTCCAATCCCCGTCGCCGTAGTTTACGTGGCCTGTTTTATGCCTACGAGGGTCAGCATCATATTTACGACCAGGATCAACCGGAAATGTATGGCGCACTCGGGAAAATGCGGGAAATCGTGGACAGTTATCCCGGCGACAGGATGCTGGTGGGTGAGACCAGCACCATTGATAATTTCCAACAAGCCTACTCCTATTATGGTCAAAATCAGGATGGTCTGAATTTAGTGTTTAATTTTGAATTCCTTAATTCGCGCTGGCGGGCGAGGGACTTCCGGCAATCTATTCTGCATTGGAAACAATATGCGCCTGAGGGTGCCTGGCCCACATGGGTCCTGAGCAATCATGACGTCATCCGTCATTTTACACGCTACGCCCGGAATGGCGTTGGTCACCTGCGTGCCAGGGTGGCTGCAACCCTGCTGTTAACGCTTAAAGGGACACCGTTTTTGTACTATGGTGAAGAAATCGGCATGCGGGAAGCCCGTCTGTCACGCGCCCAGATCCAGGACCCGCCCGGGAAAAAATTCTGGCCCTTCTTTCGGGGGCGGGATGGCTGCCGCACGCCCATGCAGTGGACTGACGCTGAAAATGCGGGATTTTCCACAACTCATTCCTGGCTGCCGACGAACAAAGACAAAAAGACGGTGAATGTGGTGTCAGAACGGCAAGATGAGCAGTCACTCTTTCAATTTTACCGGGCACTCATCTCCCTGCGCAAACAGACACCTGCCCTGCTATCCGGTTCCCTGCACCTATTGGATGATACGCCGGATCATCTCCTCGTTTATCGCCGCTCATTGGGTGAGGATACGCTTTGGATTGCCCTCAACTTTTCGCAGCGCAAGACAACATTTTCATTTAACTTCAGCGAAACACTGGAAGTCGTTCTGGCTACACATCACCCTGCGGGGCACACCTTCCCCCAGGGTAGTGTCAGCCTGGAACCTGACGAAGCACTTATTTGTCGTAAATCAACATAGGGGATAGCCCATGGCAGGTCATTCCAATTCTCCGGGGCGTGAACGCTTTGCGGTGGCACTGTTGGCCATTATCACGCTGTTTTTGTTTGCCGATCAAAATCTCATGGCACCCAACCTCACCCAGATCGCCGATGATTTTGGTTTTGATGCCGTGGAGCGGGATGTGATGCTGGGTGGGAATATCTCGTTCGTTTTTTGGGTTTTTGGTGGACTGGTGACATTGGGCATCGGATATCTCACGGACCGAATCTCGCGAAAAGCGCTGTTTATTGCGGTTATTCTGGTGGGAGAAATTCCCTGCCTGCTCACCGGATTTGCCCAGACCTATTCCCAATTGTTCTGGCTGCGGGCGCTAACCGGTATTGGTATCGGCGGTGCGCTGCCCCTGGTTTATTCGCTGCTGGGTGATTATTTCAGTCCCAAATTGCGAACGGCCGCTTCCGCCTACATGGCTTTGGCGATGGGATTGGGAATTGCCGTGGGACAATTACTGGCAGGCTTCATTGGACCGGAATATGGCTGGCGATTGCCATTCATCCTGGTGGCTCTGCCCAATTTTCTACTGGCACTGGTTTTCTGGTTTACCATGCAGGAGCCGTCGCGCGGTCAGGCTGAGGAGGGGTTGAAAGACCTGCTGCAGTCAGGACAAATCTATACCGCGCGTATTAACTGGTCGGAATACAAGCAACTTTTCCGGATTAAAACAAACCTGCTGATATTTCTGCAGGGGATTCCGGGCACGGTTCCCTGGGGCGTCTTTTTCATCTTTCTCAATGACTATCTGTCGCAGGATAAGGGGTACACCATCGAGACGGCGACGCTCATCGTCACCATCATTGGTGGAGCGGCGATTTTTGGTGGTTTTCTGGGGGGATTAATGGGGCATAAACTCTACAATCTCAACCCCAAATATCTGCCGGCCCTGTGTGGTATTACCACATTATTAGGCATTATTCCAACGGCCATCCTTATCAATATTCCGGATCAAAGCGGCGTCGCCAATCCCAACCTGATGCTGCCGCTGGTTTCCGGGCTGTTCACCGGATTTACCATCAGCATCACCGGCCCCAATGTGAAAGCCATGTTGTTAAATGTGAATCTGCCAGAAACCCGGGGTTCCATTTTTTCCCTGTTCAACCTCACCGACGACCTGGGCAAGGGGTTTGGGCCTGTGATTATCAGCATTCTCATTGTCTCCCTGGGACGCACCTGGGCATTTAATGTGGCCAATCTGTTTTGGTTGTTCTGTGGTGTGACTCTCCTGTGGCTGATTTGGATCTTTCCCCGGGATGAGAGGCGGTTGAATTCCGTGGTTATGGAACGCGCTGCCAGCCTGCAATCAAAACGGCCTATTTGAGCGTTTCGGAGTGCTACTCAATTCATGTTAGTCCGTCCTCAGAAACAGAAAGGTCGTTACGGCTTCACCATTGAGGCACTGTTTAACTTCCCCACATTTGTCTATCCGGCTATTGAGTTGGAAATCAGCGGACGGCATTTCACCTGGATGCCGGACGAGCCGGGTTATGCACCGGAGGAAGCCCGCAGCTGGTACTGGTATGTGCAGGATTTTGAGGTTACCGTCCACTGGGAAGCCCGGCAACATGTATTGCTTTTGTCATTACAGGTGAAAAATCTCAGCGACCTGCCCATCACCCTGTATGCCATTGAACCTGCCCGGATTTCGGTAGATCCGGTTTTAATGGCGAAGCCGGATCAACTCTCCATCTTTCAGAACGGTTACCAATCCTGGTCGCCCACCCGGTTCAGAAAAGCAACCGATACCATGAAATATCCATTGCTGAAATCCTTCGGAGAGATGAATCATTACACCGACAGTCGGTTTTGGAAACGCCGGGACGGATTGCTGTCAGCCCAGTTCATCCTGTTAAAGGAGAATTCGGCCCTGGAATCCGGGTTGTTCGGGTTTTTAACACAGAAGACCGGTCTGGGTGAAATTTTTTGGCGGCCGAGTCAGCGGGATCAGTTCATCTGTTCACTGGACTATGGCGGCAAGGAACTGCTGCCCGGCGAGAGCCTGCGTACCGACCCCTTGTATCTGACCCAACATGACTGGCCAGAAATTTTGCACACCTACCTGGACGAAGTGGGTAATGCAATGGAGGCTCGTATTCCGGAAAAGGCGATGGTGGGTTGGAGTTCCTGGTACGAATACTATACTAAAATTTCCCCGGCGGAGCTCAGTTTGAATGCCGAGCGGATCAGCCAATTTCCTGAACTGGGCGCAACCTGTTTTCAGATTGATGATGGGTACCAACAGGCGGTAGGTGACTGGTTGCAGCCGGCCAAAGGATTTCCGCCTACCATGGCCGAATTGGCACAGGGGATTGGGGACAAAGGGCTCAAACCCGGGATTTGGCTGGCGCCATTTATGGCCACGACCCGGTCAGAATTGTTCAGAGACCACCCGGGATGGTTTCTCCGGAATGAGCGCGGGAAATTTGTGGATTGCGGATATAATCCCAACTGGGGCGGGCGTACCCGGGCTCTGGATTTGACCCACCCGGAGGCGCTGGCCTGGCTCTATAATTTGTTTGTCGCTTTTCGGGCGGTGGGATTCGTCTTCTTTAAATTGGATTTTCTCTTTGCCGGCCTGCGGAAAGGGCACCGGTTTGATCCGCAACAGTCCCCGCTGGAAGCCTACCGGGATGCCATGGCCACCATTCGCAGGGCGGTGGGCGAAGAGAGCTACATCTTGGGATGTGGCGCTCCGTTGGGCGCTTCCATCGGGCATGTGGATAGTATGCGCATTTCAGCCGATACCAAAGAGGTGTGGGAACCCAAGTTATTTCGAGTGTTGGGACGGGGCTGTGATATTCCCTCGATGAAAGACAACCTGCGTAACAATCTAACCCGCATGGCAATGAATGGACGTTGGTGGTTGAACGATCCCGATTGTCTTATCGTGAGAGAAAAACACAGTACGCTCACGCCGGCAGAAATTCAGCTTCAATTAACAATCGCCGGTTTGGGTGGCGGGGCCATATTTCTGGGTGATGCCTTGCACCGCTTATCTCCACAGCGTCTCAGGTTGCTTGATGCGGTTTTGCCGCCGTCAGAATTGACGGCAACACCAATCTTTCCGGAGGATGAGGCGTTTGCGGAACAGTTGTTGCTCCTCACACACACACACAAGTTGGAAGCCCGTTTTAATTGGACCAAACGCAGGCAACATATTGAGTTTCACAATCCGCTTGACCGGGAATCAGGATATGTATTTGACTTTTGGCGTGGGGAAATGATTTCCACCAATCATGATATCACCATTCCACCGCATGGTGTACGGGTCCTTATCCATCCCCTGGATGCCATTGGGTCAGCGCCACGAATTGTAGGAACCACATTTCACTTGACGGGGCTTTTGGAAGGACGGCTGAGAAGTGACTTCCATCCTCGCCAAGGAAGGCTTATTTTGCGCGGTGAGCGATTAGCAGCATTTGATGGGAAAATATGTTTGGAATTTCCACCGAACCTCCTGCTGGAGGAAGAACGACTACCGCGTGAAGTACTGCACATTGAAAAATGGCCGCGTGGTTATGTTCTCACCGTGGAAGCGAAAGCACCCTGGACGGTGACGTTAGACGTGAAAGAAAAAGTTTAGAGGGAATGGCTTTGCTCGACTGGATTTTGTTTTTCATCGTGTTATGGATCGTGGTGGTCATTCCGGGCTTGTTCGTCATCTGGCTCAATCGGCGCTATCCGGAAGAGCAATGGGACTGGGAATGGACCGATACCACGGAAGTTAAATTTCCTGAAAATTTCCTCTGGGGCGTAGCCACCTCTGCCCATCAGGTGGAGGGTGATTGCACCAACAATAACTGGTGGGCGTGGGAGCACGCTAAAAATTCCAGGGGAGCACCACGGATTAAAACAGGCGAAATATCAGGGAATGCCTGTGAACACTGGACGCGCTACCAAAAAGATATTGCCTGTGTGGTAGAGTTGGGGTGTAATGCCTACCGCTTCTCCATTGAATGGAGCAAAATCGAACCGATGGAAAATCAGTTCGACCAAGCGGCATTAACGCACTACAAAACGCTCATCCGGGAATTGCGCCAGCAGGGCATTGAGCCCATGGTGACGCTGCACCATTTCACGAATCCCCTCTGGTTTGAAAAATTGGGCGCCTTCGAAAAGAAGAAAAACATTCATTATTTTGTCCGTTTCGCGGAAAAGGTTTTCGACGAGCTTCAGGATCAGGTCACCTACTGGTGTACCATCAATGAACCTTCGGTATATGCCACCATGGGCTACTTCCGGGGAGAATTTCCACCCGGGAAACGCAACATTCGTAAAACTGGTGTCGTGCTGCGCAATCTGCTGGAAGCCCATGTTCAGGTCTACACGGCATTAAAAAAACGACCCGGAGGAAAAGAGGCGAAAATCGGGCTGGTGAAAAATCTTACCCAGTTTGACCCGATTCACCGGAATTTCCTGCTCGACTGGATTGTGGCGCGCACCCTGCATAAAGCATTCAATACTGCCGTGTTTCAATTTTTGAAAACCGGACGGTTTAGATTTTCACTACCCGGACTCAACCTGGTGCGCCATTACAATGGACATGCTGCCCGGTCCAACGACTTCATCGGATTGAACTACTACTCGCATTTCAATGTGAAATTCAGTATCAGACGCGGGTTTGTATTTCAACTCCACAAGGATGATGTGGCCACGGACATGGGCTATGCCATGTACCCGGAAGGTATGTACCGGGCCCTTCATGAACTGAATGGTCTGGGGTTACCCATTATCATCACGGAAAACGGTATTGCTGATAAACGCGATGATCGCCGGTTTCTTTTCATTCGCACCTATCTCTATGCGGTATCCCGGGCGATTGAAGAGGGTGTGGATGTGCGCGGGTATTTTTACTGGAGTCTCATGGATAATTTCGAGTGGGCGGAAGGGTATGCCATGAAATTTGGTCTGTACGCGGTGAACTTTGAGACACAGGAGCGTACCCTGCGAACCGGTTCAGAAGCCTACCGTATGTCAATCCGGGAGGCGGCGCGGGAAGCGTAAAATTTGCGAAAAGACTTTCAAGTTTGAATCAGGTCCCGTTGTAGTAAGCTCAAAGATTTTACAATCGTATGTTATTAGACGTCAGATATATGCAGACAACATATTCCCAAAAAATATTTCCTGAAAGAGGAGATATGTAACGTACCAAGTTATTTTATCAATATGAGGAACAAAGCGATTACTCCGGAACAGCGCTCAAATCAGTATCTGACAATTTGGCAACTTGTAATCCTTGTCTTAAGTGTTCTTGTCCTACTTCTCCTCTTGATTGAAACTGTATTCACTTTAACTCCCGGGACCCAACAACTCATACGCTTGATCGATACCTCCGTTTGCCTA
>JAIPJR010000074.1 GCA_021734045.1 Fidelibacterota bacterium | reverse complement strand
GATTTTACTTTTTTACCAACCTATTACCCGGTGACTACACGCTGCGCACGGAATACGCCGGTTCAGGGTCATTCAGCGACGATGCCCTTAGTTTAACGCTGGGTAATACGGGGACCTATGTGGTGAATGCCAACCTGGCGCTGACCCAGGCGCAGTTCTACACCTATAAACGGGTGGATAAAGTTCTGGCACAATTAGGAGATACCCTCACTTATCGAATTTATTATGGCAGCGCTCTGAGCGCCCTGCCCGATAGTGTTCCCGTCCGGATATCCGATAACTTACCCCCGGAAATCGTATACATTAATGGTACGCTCCAGGCCTCCAACGGCATGACGCTATTCAGCTTTGATTCTACTGATAACCGGTTGGTTTTCAAACGGAATGGCATCGCCCATAATGCCATGGATTCTGTGGTTTTCATGACCCGCATCCGGGATGACTTACCGGCGGGTGTCACATTCATCTCCAACGCTGCTACTGTTTACAATGCCAATGACAGTACATCCACCACAGCTGACAGTCGCAGCCGTGCCACCACCAAAATCATCGTCCCCTATCTCAGTGTCGAGAAGCGCGTAAATAAGCGGATCGCCCAGCGTGGTGACATTCTCACCTACACTGTTACCGTTCAGAATCGCTCCAATCAGGATTCGCTCACCGCCATTGATCTCACCGACCGAATGCCGTTGGGTTTTAAATATAAATCCAACACGACTTATTGCGGTCCCGCACCATTGACTGACCCGCTGGTGATTCAATCTGAACGCGGTCAGCAGGAGATGATTTGGTCATTACCGGAGTCCTGCCCGGTGAAAAATGCGTCATTAAATACCGAGCCGTGGTGGGTATGAATGCCAAATATGGTGAGAATGAAAATTACGCCTACGCTACTGCCAACACGCCAGCCGACGCGCGCACCCAAAGTGCTGAAGCCCGGGCGACAGTGGTGATTAAACCCGGATTCATCTCGGATGTGGGATTCATTTTTGGAAAAGTCTATTTCGACCTGAATCAAAATGGTGAACACGATTCGGGAGAACCCACCGCCGGGGATGTGGAACTCATCACGGAAACGGGTATTCGGGTGGTCACCGACGAATTCGGAAAGTATTCCATACCCAATGTGCGTCCCGGGCGGCATATCCTGCGTGTGAATCGGCAGAGTCTGCCGGAACGCACCCATGTCTTGCTGAACTCGGCGGATTTTATGGGCGATGCCATTTCCCGTGCGGTGGATGTCTCCCCCGGCGGTATGGCCAAAGCCAATTTTGCCCTTGAGCAGGAAGTGGATATGGCTATGTTGATTACCGAAATCTCAACGCTTACCCTGACCCAGCATCCACTGACTACCGATTTCAGGCAGGTGGTTTACAAACCCTGGCGAACCACTTTCAGACTGGGCTTCCTCTCGGGAGAAGCCAAGTTACGGCCGGAATTATTCTCTGCCCTGCGCAAAGCCAGCGATTTCCTCAGATGGCAAAAACAGGTCATTATCGAGATTGACGGCCACACTAACGATGTCCCCATTTCCGATGCCAGCAACTATAAAGACAATTTCCAACTGTCCAAAGCCCGGGCTGAAGCCATAAAGCAATTTCTCGTGGATGAGATGGGAATTGCCGCGGAACGCATTACCACTCATGGCTACGGACCGACCAGACCCATTGCCTCAAATGAGACGGAAGACGGCAAGCACCTGAATCGCCGTGTGGAAATGATATTCCATAATCCGGAAGAAGACCTGCCCTACAATCAGGAGCTGCGTTTCCGTGTGGATATGATGAAGAAGGGGAATGCCCGCCTCACTGATGTGACATTCCACGAAATTTTACCCAACGGCTTTACCTATAAGCCCAATACGGCATCCTTTAAGGGGCGTCCGCTGGAGCCGGTTGCGGTGACCGAAACGGAAGCGATCTGGTACCTGGGGGCCTGGACCGATGAAGAGACGCTGCAGTCCATCGAATTTGCGCTGGAGCCCAATGACCACAGCCGGATTCCCACCATTTCCAGCTCAAAGAGCTATATCGGTTTCCTAAATGACGTCGGTGTCCGCGACTCCACCACCGCTCTTCAAACCAACATGATTACTCAAATCGAGGAGACCCTGCTGCGAATCAATATGCAGGAGGCAAATTTCGATCTGAATTCCGCCCAACTCCGTTCCCAGGCTTACATGGAGTTGAACAAACTGGGCGACTTCATGGTCTGGCAGAAAGATTTCACCATCACCATCAAAGGATTCACCGACAATACCGGAACATTTGACTATAACATGCAGCTCTCGCGCAACCGGGCGGAGAGTGTAAAAGATTACCTGCTGGATCATTTCCCAATCGACCGGGATCGGATTGAGACCAGCTTCTACGGGCCGCTCTATCCGGTGGCCGGAAATGATACACCTGCCGGACGCGCCAAAAACCGGCGCGTGGAGTTACTGGTAAATTCTGACTTCCAGCAGGAATTTGTGGTGAAAGTGGATGCCTCCCGTGACTCGCTGGCTTACCGAATCCTGGTAGAGCATGCATTAACCGATTCAGGGAAGGTCACCCAATCCATCGCGCTAAAACCGGGCATTCCCGCGCCTTACCTGCTGAACCTGGCACTCACTGATTATGAAGATGTGGATTCGGTACAGGTATCGGTTCGGTTACCAGAGGGATTAGTCATCCAGAATGGTGATGCTGCGGGCATACAGGCTGAAGCATCCACCTGGGTATTCCCGGTCGGTGAGAACCCCCGTGTGTTTCGCAAGGAATTTATGCTGGAAATAGAGGAAACAAGTCCGGGTGAAAACGCGGCTCGTTTTGAAGTGCTGCCCATTATGAAGGACCGGTACTACGGTAAATCGCTGGAGCAAACCGTCATTGTGAAGAAAAAGAATTGATATTACTGATGCAGGGTATTTCCACATATATGATCCGGTTTTTCATGAGTCTTGTGCTCCTGACAGGTATGGTACGGGCGCAGATGGTCATCGTTTCACCCCCAACCAACGCCGTCAGTACCTCCGACCGGATTGCTGTCACCGTGATTGGTAAACCGGGCGAGGAAGCCACGCTGTATATCAATCAGGAGGAATCAGCGAAGGGGACCATTCGGATTGATGGTATTTATGATTTCCTGAATGTGGAAGTGCCGCGCGGGCCCGTCCATATCAAAGTGGAAGCACCCGGTGCCCGGAATCGCATTTTCTCTGCTGAGCGCGATATCCACATCATTGGCCCACCGAAAAAAGCACTGCCATATGAGGATAATCTGGTGATCCCGGCTGACGGGTACACCCAGCGTGAAATTCAGGTCAAACTGGCGGATGATTGGGGATATTCGGTCACTTCGGTTAAACATATCTCGGTCAAAATTACCAAGGGTAGAATCGTGACCGATGATGCAGACCGTGTGAATCCCGGTCAGCAGGTCCCGGTTAAAAATGGTGTGGTGAGTGTCATGATTCAATCGCCCAACACTTCAGGTGATGGTATCCTGGAGCTTTCCATCAATCAGGAATTTTTCCAAATCCCTATTCGTTTTTCCGTACCCGCTGAACCCTTTATTCTGGTGGGAACGGCTGATGGAAATCTCTCGTTCACCCAAAGCCCACAGGCTAATACCGATCTGCCGGCTATTGATGCAACGGATAACTATTATCAAGGGCGGCTGGCTTTTTATGCCAAAGGCTCCTTAGCAGAAAAATACAAGCTCACAGCTTCCTTTGATTCGGAGCGTGACAAGGATAACCAGCTATTCGATGACATTGATCCCAACGACCAATACCCCATTTTTGGCGATGCCAGTGAATTGCGGTATGACGCCCAGACACGTTCCAAGCTGTTCGCCAAAATCGAGCGGGATGACTCCTTCGCGTTGGTTGGTGATTTCAATACCAATCTGATTGGCAGTGAATTCACCGCTTACAATCGCTCGTTTAATGGCATTTACACGAACTGGCAGGGCAAAAACCATTCACTCCAATCTTTCGCTACGCTGACCAACAGGCAACTCCGCATGGACGAGATTCGAGGCGAAGGTATTTCCGGGTTCTATTTCTTAAATAAGAGTGACATCACCAAGTATTCGGATAAAGTCCGTCTGGAAACCCGGGATCGCTATCATCCGGAAATTGTCCTGCGCTCTCAGGATTTGGTGCGTTTTCAGGATTATGACATCAATTATATCCAAGGAACGCTCATGTTCAAGCAGCCGGTGAGGAGCATGGATGTCAACGGCAATCCTATGTTCATCGTCGCATCCTATGAATATCAGACCTCCCGCAGTGAAACGCCCATCGGCGGCGTTCGATACAGCGGGACATTTGGAAATCGCGTAAACATGGGTTCCACCCTGATTTACGAAGAGCGAGCGCCTTCAGCTTACACACTTTATGGTGTGGACGGGGAAATTCCCATCATGCGCGGTTTGACGATTAAGGGTGAATTCGCTGAATCCGGCGTGCCGGGAATCAACGGGCAGGCCACCACCGGCCAGGCTTATCGAACGGAAGTGAAATTCAATTTTCTCAACTTTATGAAGCTGGATGGCTACTATCGAAAGGTGGACAGCAGTTTTGTCAATCCCTCCCAAAGCGGCGCTGGTTTTGATGAAGGAGGCTCGGAAAAATATGGGGCACAGGCCAGTCTTGAATCAAGGTCATACGGCTCCTTGAGATCTGAATATTATCATCAGCTTAACCGGGTGGGCACGGTAAATGAAAACCGCGTGAATGTTCTAAGTGTGGATTATGAAAAGACTTTCCTGCAAAATCGGCTCACATCGAAGCTGGGATTTGAGGATGCGCTGCGAGAAAAATGGATGCCGGACAGTCTGGCATTCAGCGACGAGAACTCGCGCTTATTATCCGGTGTCCTCAGCTACCAGATTACGACAAAACTTAAAGGCTCACTAGCCCATGAACAGAATCTGGGTAATGCGGATTTGGTGAAACCCACCAACACTGCCCTGGCATTTCAATATGATTTGTCTGAAAAGCTCTCCATGTACTTAAAACACCGGCTCTTACATCAGGATGGCGGGAAAAACCAGACCATACTGGGATTCGATTCAAAGGTTGCGGAAAATACGGAGATTTTGGGAAAATATGAAATTGGTGGCGCAACCGGCGAATCGCGCAACCGCGCCAGTATTGGCATTCGCAACAAATGGCAAGTGCATCCGGATCTAACTCTGAACCTGGGGTATGAGAGTACGGCGACCATTGACTCACTGGAAGTTCCCACCCCCGACCATGACGCTTTTGCATTTTCATTTGAGTACCTGCCGGAGATGCCTTGGAAAAGTATGGGAAAATTTGAATTCCGCCGCGATCCCACCACACATAAGCTGGTTGTGGGGATGGCAACCGACTTCAAGCTCCTCCATGGGCTCAGCACCATTATCAAGCTGGACCACATGAATGTGAATTATCTCAAAGCTGGGGATACTTATGCGCGCCACGGTGTCTATCAGCTCGGAATGGCCTACCGACCGGACCTGATGGATAAATTTAACAGCGTTGGAAAAATTGCCTTTCTTACCGACCAGAATACCCATGTGGACCAGCCGACCCGTGAAGACCGGCTAATCTTTTCGGTGCATGGCTATTACCAGCCGATCCGCTGGTTAGAACTGGGTACCCGTATCGCGACCCGTCGGGTATTTGACGAAGAGGGGCTGTTGAGTGATAAGGTGGTAACCAATTTTATTTCCGGACGGGTTGAATTGGATTGGACTTTGAAATGGAGTTCCGCCGTGGATCTGCGTTATATGCACATTACGCCTGCCGGTGGCTGGCAATCCGGTGCGGCGGCGGAAATGAATTATCTGGTGATGACCAATACCCAATTAGGCCTGGGCTATATCTTCAAAAATTTTGAGGACGACGATCCGGACTTCTCCTACCTCAATTACCAGCTCCATAACTTTTATATCAGCTTTCATCTCAAGTTTAGCGAATCTATCTTTGATTGGCGGTAATCGCCGGTCACAACGAGAATAGAGCACCTAATCACGCCCATGCGGAAGTTGAACATTACTGTAATTTTCACCCTGATTTTCACAATCATGGGCTTATTAATTATCATCAACTATTGGTTTATGCAGCCGTTGATGACCATGGACCGGTTTCCACCGGAAGACTCTACCCCCTTTAGAATTTATGCCCGTCCCACCTCCCTGTCACTGGCGGTGGGCGACAGCACACGCATTGATGCCTTCACACTCAATCGATACGGCGAGCTGGTGCTGGGCGCACCTGTCAAATTCTTGAGCGAAGATTCCACCATTTGTGAAGCCGATTCCAACGGGATGATTTTTGGGCATCAAGTGGGCTACACCCGTATGGTTTTAGCGGATAGCAACCGGATGCTGGAGACCATTGTGGATGTGAATGTGGTCATGGGCGACATGGTCTGGATACCCGCCGGACCTTTCACGCAAGGAAGTCGTCCGGGATATTCCCAGAGTGAAGAACCACAAAAAACCATTTATCTGGATGGCTATTGGATCGACAAGTACGAGGTGACCAACAGCCAGTTTGCCAATTTCCTGAATGCCCGGGGCAGCGGATTCTATGACAATCAGATGAGTATTGTCCGGCGCTATGGTGAATTTCAAGCCGCACCGGGTAAAGAAGATTTCCCGGTGGCTTATGTCAGCTGGTATGCGGCTCAGGCTTATGCCAATTGGGTCGGGAAGCGCCTGCCCACTGAAGCAGAGTGGGAAAAAGCCGCCCGTGGCGCAACAGATGACCGCAACTTCCCCACCGGCGACAGGATAACCGGTGCCATCGCCAATTACCGCAACAGCGGGGACCCGTATGAAATGGGACCCACGCCCATTGGGTTTTACAACGGTCAAACCTACCGCGGGTTTAAGACCGTCAACAGCCCCAGCCCCTTTGGGGTGTATGATATGGCTGGCAATGTCTTCGAATGGGTCTCGGACTGGTATTTTAAAGACTATTATAAGTGGGATGTCCCCCAAAATCCCCAGGGACCACCAGGGGGTGTGGAACGCAGTGTCCGCGGTGGCAGTTGGTTTGACATACGCGACCGGCTGCGAACAAGCTACCGTTCCTCTGCCCGACCAGAATTGCGAAATGAGCTCATCGGATTCCGGTGTGCCAAGTCCCCGGAAAAATCCAATTAAGGATGAATGAATCATGGCAAACATAGATTTCAACCGACGAAATGATGAAAATATCGTACTGTTTTTTACCACCATTCTGTTTGTAGCAACAATATTGACCTTCGTTCATTTCTATTCGTCACGATCCAAAATGGAACAGGACGTCTATCTTTCCAGTTCAGTGGAGACAGCCCAGTCATTGGTGGTTCTCATGAATTATAACAGCGATTTTACTGCTGCCTTGCAGACCGCCAACATGTATAACATGGCAACCCCCTTCACCATTAAATTCACCAATTTCAAGGTACGGAATCCTGAACACAAACCCGATACGTGGGAATTAAAAAGCCTGGAGTTTCTGGAATCCAATCCCATGAAACCTTACACATTTGAATATGAGCGTGTGGAAAGAGGCGCGGATCCCCAATTCCGTTTTATGGCGCCACTGCGTGCCAATGTAGGTTGCCTCGAATGTCACGGCGATCCGGCGGGCGAGTTGGACGCCACCGGTTTCCCAAAGGAAGGGCTGCAGTTAGGCGATTTCGCCGGTGGAATCAGTATCACCCTGGAGGGTGCTTACTTGCATGAGTTCAATAAATACCAACGGAAATTTTTAATCATCATAATCGAACTTGGCTTGTTGGCGGCGCTGTTCGGGTTCTACCTGTGGCGTTTGAGAATCTATCGTAGTAACTCAGAGGAGGATGCTGAAGACGAACGCCACAAACACACGCCCTATCCCACACTACCAACCCGTCGGCATGCGGGAAGTCGCCGCAGGTACTAATCCGGGAAAAGTTCTTGCAGATTAAAGACCTTCAGTGATTGGGACATGAGCCGTCGAATGCCCCGCAAAGCTGCTCTGGCACCTGATAATGTGGTAATCACCGGAATTTTACCGCGAATGGCTGCCCGGCCGATTTCAAACTCATCCTCCCGCGCCGCCTCACCCAACGGTGTGTTCACCACCAAGTGAATCTCACCATTTTTAATAGCATCCACCACATGGGGACGGCCTTCAATAACCTTATTTACCGCTGCCACTGGAATACCATTCTCCGCTAACACACTCGCGGTTCCCCGGGTAGCAACCAATTCAAATCCTAACTCACTAAAATCCCGCGCCAGAGAGATGACCTCTGTTTTATCATGATCATTCACTGAAATAAATACCCGTCCACCAGCGACCGGTAAACGGTTCCCCGCCCCCAATTCAGCTTTGGCGTAAGCGGCACCCCAGCCCTGATCCATACCAATTACTTCACCAATAGACTTCATTTCCGGGGATAAAAATACGCCCTGTTTCGGAAATTTGTTAAACGGGAAGACCGGTTTCTTCACCGCGATGACACCCGGATTTTGAGAGGTGAGATTTAATGCCGTCAATTTCACACCCACGGCCACCTGCGCTGCATAACGCGCCAGAGGGATATCAGTCACCTTGCTCACGAACGGTACTGTGCGGCTGGCACGCGGATTCACTTCCAGCACATAAACAGTGCCGTTCTTCTCTGCGAATTGAATGTTAATGAGTCCAATTGTATTCAATGCCACTGCCAACTGGCGTGTAATTTCTTCAATACGTCTGCGGGTTCGCGGCAACAATTGATACGGTGGCAGAACACACGCCGAATCCCCGGAATGAATCCCCGCCTCCTCAATGTGCTGCATGATGCCGCCAATATGAACCGCTTCGCCATCACAAAGCGCATCCACATCAAATTCATAGGCATTTTCCAAAAAAGCATCAATCAATACCGGATGATCACCGGAAATCAGCGCCGCCTCCCGCATATACTGCGTCAGAGCTTTGTCGTTGAAGACAACCTTCATGCCCCGGCCGCCCAGGACATAGCTGGGACGTACCAGCACCGGGAAGCCAATTTCACGGGCGATGTCCATCGCCTCTTTTTCCGAAAATGCCGTCCCATAATCAGGTCGCGGAATCTTTAGTTTATCCAGAATCGCACCGAACTTCTGCCGGTCTTCTGCCAAATCAATGGCATCGGGACTGGTACCGAGAATGGTTACGCCGGCATTTTTCAACCGTTGCGCAATATTCAGTGGTGTCTGACCGCCAAACTGGACCAGCACGCCGTCCGGCTGCTCCAAATCTACGATGTTCATCACATGTTCAAATGTGAGTGGCTCAAAGTAAAGCCGGTCCGCAATGTCAAAATCGGTGGAAACTGTCTCCGGGTTGCAATTTACCATGATGGTTTGATAACCCTGATCCCGCAGACCAAACACAGCCTGTACACAACAATAATCGAATTCAATGCCCTGACCGATGCGATTGGGACCACCGCCCAGAATCATTACCTTCTTTCCCGCCAGGGACTCAATCTCATTTTCGGTTTCATACGTACTGTAGCAATACGCAGTTTTAGCCTCAAATTCAGCCGCACAGGTATCCACTTCTTTGAATGTGGGAAAAATCTCATATTGGTTTCGCAAATCCCGGATGGATTCTTCCGGCTGACCCGTCCGCGCACCGATCTGGGCATCGGAAAACCCCAGTTGTTTCCATTCACGCAGCGAATCCGCGTCCATTTTACCGGAACTTATCGACATGGCCGCTAATGACCGGATTTGCTCCAGAAACCAGGGATCAATCCCGGTGATTTGATGAAGCTCATCCACGCCGGCGCTCTGCTGGAAAGCCTGCCAGATTTTCAACAACCGGAATGCCGTAGCGAACCGCATTTTTCGCAGATCCAGCTCCCGCGATTCCCCCGGATCTTTCGGCTCCAGACCATTCAGCCCAACTTCCAGCGAACGAAATGCCTTTTGCAGACTCTCCCGAAAGGTTCGCCCGATGGCCATCACCTCCCCCACCGATTGCATCTGCACACCCAGCACGCCGTCTGCGGTAGGGAATTTTTCAAAATCAAATCTCGGGATTTTAGTTACCACATAATCAATGACCGGCTCGAATGCTGCCAGCGTCGTTCCGGTAATGTCATTGGGTAATTCGTCCAGCCGAAACCCCACTGCCAATTTTGCCGCGATTTTGGCGATGGGAAAACCGGTGGCCTTACTGGCCAATGCCGAGGAACGGCTGACGCGGGGGTTCATCTCGATGATAATCATGCGTCCATTTTCAGGATTGACAGCAAATTGCACATTGGAGCCACCCGTATCCACGCCAATCGTGCGCAAACATTGGAGCGACCAGTTGCGCATCTGCTGAAATTCTTTATCCGATAATGTCTGCGCCGGTGCGACCGTGATGGAATCGCCGGTGTGCACCCCCATGGGATCCACATTTTCGATGGAGCAGATGATAATGGCATTGTCTGCCTGATCCCGCACCACCTCCATCTCGAACTCTTTCCACCCCAACAGCGACTCTTCCACCAGCACCTCGTGGATCGGACTGGCGTTGAGTCCGTTTGCCACCATCTCGCGAAATTCTTCGGCATTGTAAGCCGTGGCGGCACCCGTCCCGCCCAGCGTAAATGACGGTCGAATAATGGCCGGAAATCCGGTTTCCCTGACTTTCTCCAGAGCCGCTTCCACACTACCCACGAACCCACCCTTTGCAGTAGGAATTCCCACGGCATCCATGACGGCTTTGAATTGCTCGCGATCTTCCGCTTTTTGAATGGCGTCAATCCTGGCGCCGATCAGCTCAACGCCGAACTTTTCCAACACGCCATTTTCGTGGAGCTTCACCGCCACATCCAGAGCAGTTTGACCACCGACTGTGGGCAAAATGGCATCCGGGCGCTCCTTTTCAATAATACTGGCTACCGTTTCCGGAATCACCGGCTCCAGGTAGGTAGCGTCGGCCATTTGCTTGTCGGTCATTATCGTTGCCGGATTGGAATTCACCAGAATCACGCGGTAGCCCTCTTCCCGCAACGCTCGGCAGGCCTGGGTACCCGAATAATCGAACTCCGCTCCCTGACCAATGACAATGGGACCGGCACCCAGAATGAGAATAGAATGAATGTCTGTCCGTTTAGGCATTTTCATCCATCAAGCGGATAAAATTTTCGAATAAATAGCGGGAGTCATGGGGACCGGGACTGGCTTCGGGATGGTATTGGACGGAAAATGCCGGTATATCGGTGCAACGAAAACCCTCCAGCGTGTCGTCGTTCAAATTCCAATGGGTTACCGCCACATTTGCTGGCAATGTCTCCGCATTCACGGCAAATCCATGGTTCTGGGCGGTGATTTCCACCTTCCCGGTGAGGAGATTTTTTACCGGGTGATTGCCGCCGCGATGACCGAATTTCAGCTTGTAGGTTTTCGCTCCCAGCGCCAATCCCATGATCTGGTGTCCCAGACAAATCCCGAATATGGGTTGCCTCCCCAGCAGATTTTTTACCGTCTCAACGGCGTATGTCACGGCCTCCGGATCACCAGGACCATTGCTGAGGAAAATGCCGTCGGGGTCCATGTCTAAAATGTCTTGAGCCGATGTTTGAGCGGGAACAATGGTTATATCGCAACCGTGATCTGATAATTGTCGCAGGATGTTGTGTTTGATGCCAAAATCCAACGCCACGACTTTAGAGCGCGCTTTCCCTGAATCAGATGACCATTTTTCCGGGGATTTACGGGACACCACCTGTGCCAGATCCTGTCCGGCCATACCAGGCGCTTCTCGTACTTTCTGTAGCAATGAATCAGGGTTAAGGTCCACTGAACTGATCATGCCGTTCATGGCACCCTCATCCCGTATCATTCGCGTTAATGCACGCGTGTCGATCCCCTGAATCCCCACGATGTCTTGTTCCCGCAGGTAATCCGGCAGCGATTGGCGTGAACGAAAATTGGACGGGATATCACTGGCTTCCCGCACCACAAAACCGGCCACCTGAATGCGGTCACTTTCTATATCGTCCGGATTAACCCCGTAATTCCCCATATGGGGATCGGTCATGGTCACGATTTGCCCGCAGTAGGATGGATCGGTGAGGATTTCCTGATA
>JAIPJR010000073.1 GCA_021734045.1 Fidelibacterota bacterium | reverse complement strand
CCGACTCCCGATAGTCAAACATATAAAAAGAGCCCCGTAAGACCGAGGCTCTTTTCGAGATATTGAATAAAACTATTTACTTAATCAAACTCATCCGACCACCGAGCAACGCGTTCCCGAAATCCACCATGTAGATGTAAGTACCGGACGGTGCGGCACTGCCATCCATCAGCGTTCCATCCCAGGTTAGTTGGTATTTACCTGCCGAATCCACATAGCGTGTCAGCACACGCGCGAGTTGCCCCAGTGTATTGTAGATTTTCACCTTCACCAGGCCGGAATGGGCATCGTTGAGACGAAATCGAATGGTGGTGGCAGCATTGAAAGGGTTGGGAAAATTGCCCATTAATTCGAAGGCTTGCGCAACGCCATTCGGTTCATCCTCACCAGTCTCGTTCGCGATGCCAGTAAATAGATTATCGGGAATGCTAAGACTGGTGAAGGGGCTCACAATATTGTAGTTCAAGCTGAGCCAGCCGATCTGCTCCTCCAGTGACTGGGCAGTGGCTGCATCAGCCCCATGAAGGAAGTAGTCAAAAAGCAGCGATTCGATCTTTTGCTTGGCCCAGATTTTCATAAGAAATTGATTTTCAGGAGCCGGTGTCGATGCCAAAGTGAAATTAAAATCCTGCGAGAATGGCATCCCGAAGGCAGTTCCCGAAATGGTGAGGGAAATAGCACCCGGATCGGTATAGCGACCGGAAACCAGCACCTGTTCCCCCTCGAAAAAATTGGGTGTGACGGCTGGGTTCAGTTCAACCAGCGCGTCGGCAGGCGTGAAGGTGAGCTCAGGTCGAATCAGCACCGGTGATCGCACCGACTGGTAAAAACTGCTGGCGGTGGCGATAATGTTCGATGGATCCACGAATTGGGTAAACCCATTATGATTTTGCGCCAGGGAGGTGCAGAATTCCCAATCCACATCCTCACCGATGGCCAGGGTATAAATGCAGATAATTTCACCCGTTTCATTCACCAGGTCATTTATCCGGTTTAGGAGTTGGCCCGTGGTGGTAATTCCGGATGTGGGTAAACCGTCGGAGAAGAACATTATAATATTGGCACGGGTGGAATCAGCGCCGGTGTAAGCAGGTATCACCGCTTCGAATGCCCCACTGAGATTGGTGCCGCCACGGGCGTCCAGCGCCGCAATAAAGGCCAGGGCCGAATCCCGGGCAGTTTGGGTAAAGCGTACCAATCCCGGGCGGAATTTCCCGATCCCGTCCGATATATCAATGACATTAAAATGGTCCATAGTATCCAGGTTACTTACGATATAAGCGGCGGCATTTTTAGCATCATTAATCTTCTGTCCGGACATACTCCCGGAGCGGTCAATCATGAGGGTGAAGTTTTTCGCCATCGCGTCAATCGTGTCATACGGCGTGGGTTCAATCTGCAGGGCAAAATAGCCGGGCCATTCATCGGGCAGATCAACCGGGTCCAGATAGGTGGAGTAGGCAAAGACACCCAACTCGTCCCCACTCAACCGGTAGAGAATGCGATAATCATCAAATGCCGTGGTATCGTCCGCGGAAAGGCTCACTGAAGCTGCATGATCGGTATAAGTCACCAATTCCTGGTTTTGCGCACTTAATATCACCAGCGTGTCGATGGTCCGCAGACTGGTGAGCGACCAGGATAATTCCTGCCGGGTTAAAACGGAATCCTGGATCAAGGCATACTGATTTGGAAATTGATAAATCACTACACCGTGACTGTAGTCCAGCAGTTCCACATAGGTGAATTCCACCGTCAAGGTAGCGCCGGCGGGAATGGTGTCCGGAATGGCGAAATAGAAGGGAGCGTATCCCAGGTAGGTTTTCAGCGCGGCGGCAATAGGACCGGAACGGGGCAGGGTATCGGTAGGCGCTTGGGAAATCATGGTGGCAGCATGCCAACCGGCACCCGCGTCCCAGCGAATGCCCGTGGCGCTGGCATGATAATCAACGGGAAAAGCAAAAACCGCCACGGTATCGGTTGTATCGGTATTGATAAAAACATTCCGCATCGTGGTGATGGCCACATCGCCCTCCACCTCGGTGGTTACCAGGCTGGAATCCAGTTGAAAATAGGTTTGTGTGGCAGCATCAACCACCGCCACGCCATTGGCAAGCGTTTGTTGAACAACGCAAAGCAGGATGAAAATGGACAAAAGATGTTTCTTCATGGTAAGCACGCTTCCCCTCTTATTCCCCTCATCTTTTCATTCAAAATGAGATCTCAGATCGTCCGGTATGATGTTCCCCGGCTGCTTCTTGCTGTAAAACCAAAAGCAGGCAGCTGGTTTATCTTTTTCATTGTCGATGGGGCAATGTTAGCGGAGAAGGTTCGGGGTAATAAATAAATTTTCTGTGACTATGGTTCGATTGAAATTTGTTAGGATTGTCAGGGTGACGGATTAGCCACTATCGTTTACATCAAAAGTCATGCTGAATTTGATTCATCATCTTGTTCGACGCAGTCAACGCTTTAATCCATTCAGCCCGGTTGCCTTTAGACCCTGCTCCGCGTTGCTCCGTACGGGCAGGCGACGCTCAGGGAGACAACCGGAGAGCAGGTCTCGCACTCGCATTTTCTAAAACCAAACCCTATCGAAAATACTCTGGTGGCCAATGGGCTTTCACCTCCTCTTCACCTTCGAAATATTCCACCTGATCCTTCGTCTGATAAATCTCCTGATAGGGTAAAATATTAATCTTCCCTGAATCCGGATACTCACACACATCTACACCCGCGGTAGTACGCAAATCCAGGTAAACGCAGGGCTCATCTCCGGGATTGTATAGTTGATGAGCACCACTCAACCCGGGTTCGAAAAACAGAATATCGCCCTTCCGCACCGTTTTAAACCCCTCCGGAGAACGCAACACGACTTCCCCCTCCAGAATCACGAAAAGCTCTTCCGCAACCCGGTGAAAATGGTAAGGGAAGCTGAACTTTCCCGGATTTAATGACCGCACATCGAACTGGAGTTGTTTTGAGCCAGCCAATTGAGCCAGCCGCGGGCTGGAGGCCCAGGAGAACATCTCCAGTGGGGTGGATTTGGATTTGAATTCAAGGTCTTTGACTGAAAAAATCGTGGTCATGGTTTCCTCACAGGTAAGCTATGTTGGTGTTGTAGGAAGTAATGTTGTCAAATGTCGCTTCGATGGTAATGTGCGGTTTTCGCGGTCATCAGGCAAGCGCACCCTACCGAAATCGATCAATATAATTTTATGGGTTACACGAAGACATCAGCGCGTTTTTTTACCAAGAATCAAATCGGCGGTTCAACACCGGGTAAACACCCCTCACCAATAAGGGAACTGCCCACCCCCGGGAATCAGAAAGACTCATGTGCAAATGGGGCTCCATACTATCCCCTGAATTCCCCACCAGCCCCAGCGGCATACCCGATTTCACCGAATCACCGGGCAGAACCCAAATTTTCTCCGGTTGGAGATGGGCTAGCAGCAGGGTGAGGCTGTCTCGTACTGAAATTTCCACATAATTACCTCGCGTATTAATGGTATCCCTCATTCCCGGCATCAATTCCGGTAATGAATCGCAGTGAGCGATGGCAATACCGTTGATGGGCGCATAAACCGTATCCCCGTAAATATGATACGCTGATAATTGATCCGGTTTCAAGCCGCGCGCCCGGAATCCCCAGCGGCCCAATTTCACCCAGTCAACGGCCAATCTTTCCCGTTGAATGCCACCAGCATGGCCCGGATTGGTAGCGCCGTTACTTCCCCCCTGCAGGACAGCAAAGGCCCCACCCTGCAGCGAATTTTCCAGATTCATGGCGTGGGGCTCACTGGGATACCAGCGCCCTAACGCCTGGCCCATTACCAACATGAAACCCAGAATAAAAACCGTATTCCAGCCGATTTTTTTTATCAAAGGAAGCGATACCACAGACTCACGGGTATGTCGTGAAAAAGCCGCAGCTGCCATAGCCAGAACTAAAACCAACCAGAGCCAGCGCAGCCCAAAGCCCACAACCGGCCAGGCAATGCCCCACCACACGCCCCAGCTCCATAATCCCGCCGTTAACAGGCGGCGCCAAAGTCCCAAATGGTGCCGACTTAGAACCCAGAACGGTATGGCAGCAAACAGGAGCGATCCCAGCGTGAGCTTATAAATCAGCAACTATCCTTCTCCATCGAGTACATCCACTATCCATCGGCGGAGGTGATTCTCATTATGACAAATTAACGGAGGCTGGAAAATTCGGCGCAATTCGTTTCC
This sequence comes from Fidelibacterota bacterium, assembly GCA_021734045.1. Taxonomy (GTDB): domain Bacteria; phylum Fidelibacterota; class UBA8477; order UBA8477; family UBA8477; genus UBA8477. The sequence goes on along the minus strand of JAIPJR010000073.1, from coordinate 7,877 downwards.
CGCTCTTTTGCTCGTAACCATACGCGATACGCAGAAGAATGGGTTCGGTAAAGGCGCGACCGAAAAAGCTGATCCCTATAGGCAGGCCGAACACATCTCCGGCGGGCACAGTGATATTGGGATAGCCCGCCACCGCGGCAGGTGAGGAGCTTCCGCCCAGAAAATGGTCACCATTTACATGATCCGTAAGCCAGGCCGGACCATTGGTGGGCGCGATGAGGGCATCCAGATTGTGTTTTTCCATGGCAGCGTCAATGCCTTCCGGACCGGCCAGCCGACGCGCTTTTTCCCGGGCATCTTTGTAATCTTTGGAAGCGAGGGGACCCTTTTCCTGCGCCATTTCCAGCAAATCCTGCCCGAAGAACGGCATTTCCCGGTCAGTGTGGGCTTTATTATAAGCAATCAACTCCTCCAGGGAATGAATCTCAGCCTCTGGTCCCAATTCGGCCAGGTACTGATTCAGGTCGGCTTTAAACTCATACAGCAGCACTTGAAAGGAGGCGGCACCAAAATCTTTATAGGTCTTAATCTCCACCGGATCCACTATCACCGCACCGGCTTTTGACATTTCACCAATTGCGGTTTCCATAATCGCATCTACCCGGGGATGAAATCCAAAATAGTGGCGCACCACGCCGATGCGAGCACCGGATAAACCGTCGGCAGACAAAAATTTGGCATAATCACTGAGCTGTTTACGCTCCCGTTGTTTGGTAATGGCATCCCGGGAATCCACACCCACCATTACTTCCAACAGATGGGTGGCATCCTTTACCGTACGCGCCATAGGACCGGCCGTATCCTGACTGTGAGCCAGGGGAATCACACCGGACCGGCTCACCAGCCCCAGCGTTGGTTTAATGCCCACAATACCATTGACACCAGAAGGACAGACGATGGAGCCATTGGTTTCGGTTCCCACGGCCAGCATGGTGAGATTGGCCGCTACTGCCACAGCGGAACCGGAACTGGAACCACACGGATTCCTGTCCAACGCATACGGGTTTTTGGTCTGACCACCACGTCCACTCCAACCGCTGGAGGAAAGACTGTCACGAAAATTAGCCCATTCGCTAAGATTGGTTTTTCCCATGATAATGGCACCGGCAGCACGAAGTTGCTTAACCAGAAAGGCATCTTCCTTCGGCCGGGCGTTCATGAGCGCAAGGGATCCGGCAGTGGTCTGCATCTGATCCGCGGTGCCGATATTGTCTTTTAGTAAGACGGGAATACCGTGTAACAGCCCCCGCGCCCTGCCGGCCTTACGCTCCGCATCCATGGCTTCCGCCAGCACCAACGCTTCAGGATTTATTTCGATGACCGCATTCAACCCGGGACCGTTTTTGTCAATTTTATCAATACGTTCCAGGTAGGCAGCGGTGAGTTCCCGGGAGGACAGCTTGCCGGAGGCCATGAGCTGTTGGATTTCCGGGACAGTGATTTCGGAATAGCGGAAGGGCATCACTTTTTCAGTAATTTTTTCGACCGGTTCGTGTTTCTCACAGCCAGCAAGCAGACCACCTAAACCTCCGGCCGCCGCGGTGGCTGTCAAAATACTTCCGGCGGCACTGTATTTTAGAAAATCCCGCCGCAGGATACCCCGCCCGGATTCTGCCGGTTGTGAATCGTGTTCTGACTGATTGGTATTTTTGTCGCTCTGGTTATTAAAAAATGCGTCCTGCCGGGTCATGGTATCATTCCTCCGCGCTTACCAGCGTTTGCGTTGGGTTTTCTGTTTTCGCCGGGAAATTAAACTTCCACGCCCCAGGATAGAAGCGGGAATCACACGCCTTCGCAGGGTATCAGCACCAGATATTCAATTTCTGAATACAGGAAGCTCCCACGCGATCATTTTTCGCCCGGTTTCAGTACCGGTGGAGATTTGGAGATAATCCCCTGCCGCTTTTGACGATTTCGCCACCAGCGATCCAGACCGGGCGTTACATACCAGGCGAAAACACACAGGGCGAGTCCGGCGATAATGTCAATCACGTAATGATGACGCAGATACACGGTAGCCGTGATAAGAGAAATCCCGATGGGTAGGAACGGCCAGAACAGCCCTTTGTGGAACCGCCAGGCCATTCCCAAGGTCATAAATGTGATGGCACAGTGCAGCGATGGGAAAGCACCCCGGGCTGAGGAAGCGCTGATGTGTACCAATGCCCGCGCGCCATCAGAAACCAGGGATGTGCCCTTGTAAATATTTATTGTGTATTGATCCGCAATGGCCAGTCGAGGTGGCGCGGCCGGAAAAATAATGTACAGCAGGTACCCAAAATAGTAACACAGGATCATGGTGAGCATAATGGTGCGAAACTGTCGGTGTTCCTTTTTAAAATAGAGCACCAGCACCAAAATCACCGTAATCCAGAAATAATTCATGTAGGCGAATGACAACCAATCGGTGAGCCAGGGCTTATAAAACTGTTCTGCCCAGACCGTGGGCGACACACCCCCAAACATCCATTCATCAATGGCATTGAGCTGATAATGAACATCATGGGGATTGACGAAGTGAATGGTATCGTGAAGGTTGGTGTAGATAAGAATAGCAAACAGGAAAGGTGCGATATCCCGGATGAAACGAAACATGCGCTTATCCGGTCGATACCACAGGAACCAGTAAAACACCAGCAACAAGACGATGGTTATCCCAATTCGCCAGAGCCCACCCTCAATCTTCACCGAGCGTTCACCCGGTGTGGTGTAGAAGTACCAATTGGCTCGCAGTGTAATGATGAGGGAGGGAATCAGGAAGATCAGGAAAATGACCTCCTCGATGCGCAATCCCTGAATGCGCCGACCCAAGGCTTTGAGGTGATTCGTCATCGTGTGGAATAATTTTCCGAAAGTTGGATCAGCATGGCAGGATATTAGAAATAATTAAGGAGCGTTCAAGTTGTATTACACGCTTTTGCGCGCCAGGTAGCGCTCCAGTTGCCGCGCAGCCCGTTTCTGGACCTTCCGTTGCAGCCAGGGCGTCCAACCCAGTAGGAAGCCCGTCATGCCCAGCGCCATCCGGCTCCAGCGCCAAAAATTAAAATCGTCCTTCTGGCGGATAATTTTTCCATCCAGAAATTCAAATCGCGATGCAATGCTGTTATGCACCTTCCGGCCGGTAGAAAAAGTGTAAACTGCCTCCACATATCCCTGTCCGGTATTGTCATTAGCCCGGATATCCCGGAAAGAGACCGACAGGTCGGTGGCAGATTGACACAACATGCGCCACATCCCGCCCACCGCCTTGCCATGTAAATCCGGAAATACCGGATCTGAGAACTGTGCCTGCGGGTGATAACAAGCTCCCATGGCTTCCCCATCCAGGTTCTGTAAACCGGTGTATAATTGGAGGATTAAAGCCTCATTGGGATGCATGCGTATCCTTTCCACACCGCTGCTTTTTGAATGCCTGGTAAAATACAATTATCATGGCCACAGTAATGGCAATCCCCATAGGCAGACTTTTTAGCGCCGTTCCAATGGCTGTACCCACACTGGTTCCCAGAGCGAATGCAAGACCCAGATTATATTCCTTTTTTCTCATGAGTATCTCCTTCCTTAACCGGGTGTTACCCGACTTTATTATCCGAGTGGAACTCGTGGTTAAAGTTGAATCACAGCTCCGGAATCATTACCGGTTCTGACGGAATACTCACCACATGCATCACACCCAATGCTGCGAACAGGAATATGGCGCAGCCAAGGATGATTCCCAGCGTAATGGTAATGATGGATTGGTTACGAGTCATGGCCATGGTGCGCGACAAAGCCACGCCTGACCAAACGCCGCCAGCCAGTGGGATTGCCGTAATCGCCACCACACCCAACCAGCCCACCGGGATAAGTTTTCGGGTCCAGCGTCCCTCGGCGAGCCATTCCTGTGCCCATTCGAAACGTTTTCGCACCAGGCGCATCCATTTGAGACGGGAAATGGATACGGCAAAAAGATTCAGAAGGATGAACATGAGCACCATATCACAAAGGATGACGATGGCAGCAATACTCCAGGCTGAAAAACCAAGGACCAATCCCAGTGGGAAGGCAGCTTTCTTCCCCAGAATAAATTGGGCAATAATAATGCTGACAATTGCCAGCAGATTATGAATCACCGGATGATCCATCTTCAGTTTTTTTCACCACCATAATCCGTTGGAATGCCGTGAAATTAGCACCGATGGCCAGTAGGATAATGGTGGTCCGCAAAACCACATCCGTGTCGTACGCCATGGCTACAAATGTATTCACAATGGCGCCCAGTGAGAGCAGGATCAGTCGCTCGGCCCGCTGCATTAAGCCCACAATCTTATCCACGCCCAGCGTCTGGGCACGGGCACGGGCATAACTCACCATGATTGAGCCGGCTAAAGCGGCAAAGCCCCAGTAAAACATTTCCGTGTTGCGGTAGTAATTGATGATGCCCAGGAAAATGACGAATTCCACATACCGATCCAGGCTGGAGTCCACAATGGCACCGAATTTCGTGGCGCGGTTGTTCATTCGGGCTACGGTGCCATCGAAAGTATCCAGTGCTCCACTGATGAGTAGAAAAATGCCCGCTGTGAAACTGTGACCCGTTAGAAATGCCAACCCGGCCACTACCCCAATGATGGAGGCCAGTACGGAAATGGTATTAGGATTCAGGTCTTTTAAGGGCGTGAGTTTGATGAGCAAACGAACGTAAGAGTAATAAATTTTCACAATCTTATCGCGCGTACTCATGGTATCCTTCACCTCATCCATTATTGATAACCATCGTAATACTCGTGTCCCAAATGGGTGATGGGCTCTTCATCCATCATCCAGCGCAGCGTATTCTTCAACTTGGTGAGTTGGATAAACAGGTCGTGTTCCGGATATAATTTCGGCGCAACCATCGGGCTTTTAAAATAGAATGAAAGCCATTCCTGAATGCCTTTCATGCCGGCGCGCTGAGCCAGGTCGGTGAATAACACCAAATCCAGCACCACGGGTGCCGCCAGGATGGAATCACGGCATAGGAAGTCCACTTTGATCTGCATTTTATAGCCCATCCAGCCAAAAATGTCAATGTTATCCCAGCCCTCTTTGGCATCCCCCCGAGGCGGGTAGTAGTTGATACGAACTTTGTGGTACAAATCTTTATACAATTCGGGATAGACTTTGGGTTGGAAAATGTAATCCAGCGCGCCCTTTTTGGAAACCTCCTTGGTTTTGAAGGACATGGGATCGTCCAACACTTCCCCATCCCGGTTTCCCAGTATATTGGTGGAGAACCAGCCGTCCACACCCAGCATGCGGGCTTTCAGTCCCGGTGCCAGAATGGTTTTCAATAAAGTCTGCCCGGTTTTGAAGTCCTTCCCTGCAATGGCCACCCCCATTTCATCCGCCAACTCATGCATGGCCGGCACATCAACCGAGAGATTGGGCGATCCATTGATATATGGAATGCCCGATTTCAAAGCGGCGTAGGCGTAGATCATACTGGACGGGATTTGCGGGTCATTTTTGCGAAGACCCGCTTCAAATTTCTTCAAGGAACTGTGTACATCGCCTGCTTCGATATAGATCTCGGTGCTACCAGCCCAAATCATCACCTCCCGGGAGGTCTGATTCAATTTCCGGAAGCGGCTGATATCCTCCATTAATTGCTCGGCCAGCTCCATTTTGGTCGCCCCCTTTTTCACATGCGGGCCATCCAGTTTTTTCACATACTGGCGATCGAAAACAGCCTTCATGGGCTTCACCGCCTCCAGGGTCGGCTTAGCGGCTTCCAAATCCTCCGAGGAGAGCACCTGAGCGTTGGCAGCGGACTCATAACCATTGTCGGGAAACAAATCCCAAGCGCCAAATACCATATCCTCCAGATTGGCCAATGGTACGAAGTCTTTGATTTTGGGATTGCGATCTTCAGTCCGTTTCCCCAACCGGATAGTCGCCATCTGGGAAACGCTGCCCAGAGGTGCCGTACGGTTGTTCATAATTGCATCAACACCGGCAATAAATGTGGTGGATACAGCGCCCAGGCCCGGAATCAAGACACCTAATTTTCCATTGGGAGAATCAATTTTCATGCTGTCACCTATCTTGTTTATGCGTTAATAATAATCGGTTATCGTACCATAAAATCATCGATAAAATATAACTGCTGTGGCATGTCCTGCATGGAGGATTTTAGGGTATTTGGGACAAGTTTTTCAGGCAATTGTCTTTTTTAATATGGCGCGCATCACCGGTGAGTTAGGTTTACGACCATGCGGTGGTTTAATAATTGCAGAATTTCAAGTACTTTAAGGCAATAACTATTCCCTGTGAAGGAGAACGGAGATTAACATGAGAAAATTATTGATAATAGCATTCGTCAGCACCGCGGTCATGGCTTCTACCAACTATGGCCAATCAGCCGACAGCTCATTTTGGACAACCAGCGGGCAGAGCAGCGTGTTATTCTCCCAATTGGCTATGGAAAATTGGGCGGCTGGTGGTGAGGATGCCATAACGCTAACCGGAATGGCCAATGTGACGGCAAATTATGCGAAGGGTGCTGCTAACTGGGACAACGCCCTCCATTTAGCCTATGGATTCTCCCGCCAGGGCAGCGATCCCACCCGCAAGAGTGACGACCGGCTCGAGTTCACGTCCAAATATGGCCGGGCCCGGTCGGAACACTGGTTTTACAGTGCGGCCTTGAATTTCAAAACCCAATTTTCCGCCGGCTATAAACTCCCCGATGACTCCACCATCGTATCCCAATTCATGGCGCCCGGCTATCTCACCCTCTCTCTGGGTATGGATTATAAGCAGGACGATACTTTCAGCGCCATGATCTCGCCGGTTTCCGGGAAGGTGACTTTTGTTCAGAACCAGGATCTGGCCGATGCCGGTGCCTTTGGTGTTACATCTGCTGAGTACGACACATCCGGGACCCGCATCTCGGCCGGGGAAACCATGCGGGCTGAGTTTGGTGCGTCCGCCAATCTGGTCTGGCAGAAAAAGGTGATGGAAAACATCAACCTCAGCACCAGTCTTGGTCTGTTTTCCAACTATCTGGAAAAACCTCAGAATGTGGATATAAACTGGGAGCTGGAACTGAATCTGAAGGTCAACGATTATGTCTCAGCCACCCTCAACACGCAATTCGTGTATGATGATGACACCCGGTTTCCCAATGACGCCGGCATCATGATCGCCAAACCGCAGTTTAAAGAGATAATTGGCGTCAGCCTCACGTATCAATTTTTCTAAATCGGACTCGCCGGCAGCACTATCCGGATAATCCATTCAGATAGGGGCAAAAACACACATTTCGACAGGGGGCGCTGGCTCGGTTAACCTTCCCACCCGCCTTTAGGGATTGTATATTGCCGCGCTAGCTAAATGAGGTTCAGCCATGTCGGCAGAAAGCTTCATCCTTTTCGGCAAATCACACCTGCTCACCCTGGTACTGCTCACTTTCATTGGTTTTTTTATCATCCGCAAAATGGAGCAGGTATCCTCGCCACTTTCGTTGAAAAAGTGGCATTCCCGATTTGGGTTCCTGGCACTGCTCAATGGCGTGATTTGGCGGATGTTGCTCGTGGAAATCGGCGATTTCCACCCCGAACAGGATCTACCCCTTCATGTCTGTAGTTTATCTACGTTTCTGCTGGCGATTTACTTCTGGTTTCCCCGTCAAAAGCTCTTCGATGTCCTTTTCTACTGGATCATGACCGGTTCCGTTTTAGGATTTTTCATCCCTGACCTGGAAATGCCTTTCCCCCATGTGCGGTTTTTCGCCATGTTTATTTCCCACGGTCTGCTGATTTTTTTCATGGTGTATCTTTACCGGGTTCAGGGGTTGCGTCCTTCACCTACCGGATACCAGACCGCATTTGGTGTGTTAACCACTTACGCTTTGG
>JAIPJR010000072.1 GCA_021734045.1 Fidelibacterota bacterium | reverse complement strand
ATGTATCCTCCGGTTGTAAATCGGGCGATACAATGATGACCTGCCCTTCCAGGTTCAGAAAGTAAGCCCTGGACACATAGAAATTAAATGACCACGGGAAAATGCCCGATTTTGGGAAAGGCGCACCATTATTGGCAGCTTTATCCCAGGGGATATTTCCAGCATTTTTACCACTTGGAGGCGCATTTAACAACAGAGCATCAAAGCTATAAATTCCATTGTAAAGCGAATCGACATCATCAGCCGCCCCGGTACTGTCCTGCACCATATCCAGGAAACAGGCAGTACCATAATTGGAAAAGGCCTCGGCTGTTGTGGTACTTTCATCAAACTGAGCGATCGCCTCATCAACTGCAGCGACACCCAGTTCATCGGAGGCAGCGATTGCACGAATCACCGCCAGCGGATCGTCAGGATCTGAATACTTCTCCGTCAAATAGGTGAAGAAGTTATAGACATTAAACAGATCGTCACGACTCTTCAACAAACTGGCATTGATGTAGGTCAGCTCGTTGGCTGCCGTTGCCTTGGTGTTAGCACCGTCGCCAAAGAATTTCACATTTCCGACCACCATTTCCTGGAGTTTTAATGCCACACCATACCGAATCCAGGGTTCCTGTGCCGGCTTGTTGTGCAATGCTGCCATATGGGTATACTGGTATGCAAGAGCATGCAGCATGGAATGATTCCAGGTCGTGTAAGGCGGTGTACCGATTACCTGCGGATCCACATCCAGGTAGATAATATCACCCCGGTTGGAAAATTCACTATCAGTAGTATCGGCCATGGTGATATACCCATTTTCGAAGAAACTGGAATTGGTGTCATTCCGTCCCAGATCGTATTCATCCAGAACATCTGCCAGGAAGATGATGACCTTTCCATTTCCATCCGTATCCTTCACATCACCGTACCACTCGTCCACAATGGCTTTAATGCCCTGGGTGCTATCCATTGGCGTCTTGGTCTCGAATGTCTCCGCAAGTTTCAGGACATCATCCATGGTGATGCGGGTTCCCCACACATCTTCATCCACATAAATTTCGCAATGGTCACTGATGAGCTTTAGCGCGCCAAAACGGGTGGCAGTTGGTGTCACAAAGGCCTCGCGGCTCAAAAGGTAGAAATACCGCCCTGCTGGTGCGTTCATGGTAGCAGCAGCAGATCCAATCCCGGCAAGGTTGGTTAATGCACTGCTGGCAGAGATAAGATCCGGCGCTACCAGAATACTGTCCGGGAGTGCCATAAAGGCATTATAGGAGGTTTCATCCAGATTCAGGATGAACTGATTATCATACGCAGCACCAGTAATTGCCGAAACGGTGCCGCCCAATGTCACATTACCCAGCTTAAAATCTGCCGGATCGATAGCGGCAGCCTGAATCGGCTCGTCCACATCGAATTCCATGGACTGGGTAAACACATTCATTTTGGCATTGGTGATGACCGGGGCTGTGGTGTCGGGGACAATACTCAGAAAAACACTGTCCTCAGCCGTGGCTTCACTATTGCCGTTCAGGAATAGAAAAGCATTAAACACATCCCGATCAGCAATGACATGAAGATCACTCAAATTTGGATAGGATTGAATCCGAATGGCATCAGCCTGGTCCAAACGAACATAGGTGTTCTTCTTGCTGCCGGAGTAATAGACTTTACCGCTACCAAATGTGATGGTCGAATCGGCAATCGGATCATAGGCACCAAAACCAGTGAGCTCCTGACTGGCCAGATCATCCCAATCTGCCGGCATGGCGGGAAGCGTGTTCCCAAGGTAATAACCAACGCCCAAGGAAAGCGACCAGGTCAGTTGCAGGGTTTGGGTGTCTTCATCAAAAGACGCTGCTTCCAGTGTGGGTGGTTGTTCATTGGCAGACGCTGTTTCCACAACTTCCACAGGAATGCCGGTAATGTCCGCGTTTCCATTACCCAGGTTATCATATATAGCGTAAGATTCCATGGCCAGGCTGAGTGAAGAGCCATTAATGAGTGCTTCCACACTGGCCTGATCTATTATCTGTAACTTGAATTTGAAACCCGTCGCCCCGATTGTTGATGGATTACCCTCCACACCGGAAATGGTGTGTGACTCGGTACCGTTACTCAGGACAATCTTAGTATAAACAGGTGCGGGACGGGTGATTTTAATCGACCGCCCGGCATCAGCAAGATTGTTGAAAAAGATACTCAGTTCATTCTTACTCAGATTGTAGGATGCAGAATCGGGGACAAAATCAACGGTATCCACAATCGCTGTAACCCCCATGTCACTGTAAGCATTGGGATTATAATTCTGATCAACAAAAGCCCATGGCTGAATGTCCAGTTTCAAGTTAGCATCTAAACCAATGGTGCCTTCCAGCCGCTTGGCATCGTTATTCGTCACGTACATATCAATGGTGTCATTATCAGCAGTTTGTACAACACTGCCGATATTCTCCAATGTCATGGATCCACCGGTTCCACTGAAGCCGATCCGCAGAAATTTGATGTTCTGCTCGAAATCCAGTACCCCGTTACCATTACGGTCTTCACCCGGGTCGTTGGTACCCACCGGGCTCTGGAGCAATCCATTGCCGGGGCCACCCGCTACAGATCGATCTTCCGCGATCTGGTCAAATTGGACGACATCGGAAAAAACGAACTGCATTTTATTGATATTGGCATCATATGTGGCAGAAACGATTTCCGGCTGAGCGGTTACAGCGTCCACCGTACAGGCGACTGACTGCATCGCGGACGACTCATATGTATTATCAATGAATGCCCCCGCTCCGGCCGTTAGAACCAGATTGTCTGCATCCATATTCTCCAGGGTCATAAGTTGGTCAGGTTTGGCGCCCCACAGACGGAACACATAAGTATTATCGCCATAGTAGGCACCCACAAAACTATCAATCACAGTAGAATATAGCAGATTGATTTCCAGCGTACTGGATAAACCCGCCGGTGTAAGTACTGACCCACCCCTTAATGATAGATCAGCATTGGGGCCGCCATTGTCATCATCAAAGGATAATTGGCCCAACAGGACGCTGCCCGCATCCACATCCTCATCAAACGTAAGCACCAGCTTATTCTCATCCGGCACATACCGTGCAGACTGAATCATCGGTCCCGCCGCATACAGGAATGTCGCTGTCAGAAAAAGTGATAAGGGTGCGATAAGTTTTAATATTCGAGACATATTGATACCATCCTTATCCTGAAATAATCATTGAAAACTGATGCACGAAACCAATTAAACCATAATTGGCTACCGAATAGTCAAACCGGCCATTGACACCGATTTTCTGCAGATCCAACCCAATACCACCCATTAGGGAAGCAGAATTATGGTTGGAATAGCCACCACCCCGGACATGGATCGTGTTCAAAAACCGGTAATCAAATCCCAAGTGAAGCCGTTCCGCCGAATCATTGGGATGAACAGCATCAACAGAAACCGTTAACAACTGATTGTCGGTATTTTCCAGGAAGTCATAGGCCAGACCCACTTGGAAGGTTAACGGCATGGGAAAGGGTCGATACTTCTCTGGTGTGAGAACCTCTTCCCCGTTGTTGTAATCGATAAATGTCTGCTCGAAATCGATTTCGGGTCCGAAATTGCGAATGGTCATTCCCAGTCGCAATGATTGGAAACCGGTCATGTAAAATGTCCCTAAATCCATCACCCATGCACTGGCGCTCAGATCATACTCGGAGATCGATTCGTTCAGATACCCCAGGTTAACACCCGCGCTAAAACGATCGGTGAAGGATCGTGCAAATGTCACACCCAGCAACATATCTTGCCAGTTATAGACATTGCCGGTACCCAACTGCTGGGTTGGTGTGGTTTCGTCAATGTCACCGGAGTTTAGTCCGCGGTAATACACACCTACAGCACCGGCACCACCCAGATTATAAGCGGCCGCTACGCTGTTTAAACCGATTCCCGCGAACCAGCCCACATTACCAAAGTGGGCGCTCCAGGAGGGGATGTACACCAGCGTCGCAGGATTGTAGTGAATCGCCCCGGCGTTATCCAACACCAGCGCAGTATAGGCATCACCCATTCCCTTGATTCCGGCATCCATGGAAATATCCAAAAAGTGAGCGCCTGAAGTGCCGACTTTTTCAAAAATTTGCTGTCCATAGCCAAATTGGGTCAGGAATAACAGGCTCGCTAAAGTTATAGCTTTTAATTTCATTTTATCGCCTCGCTTGCTGCTTGCATTACCGGAAAATCGCAAATTTACCAACCTTCTTCACCACGGTATCGGAGGTCTCTCCCACCGTGGAAACATCAGGTGCTTCCACCACATAAATGTAGAGCCCGCTCACAACAGATTGATTGTTCCGGGACACCAGATCCCAGAATTCGTAATCTGTACCATTCGTATGGTCTATCGTGATAATGCGGTCTCCGACCAGAGAATAGATGGTAATTTTAGCCACCGGAGGTAATCCGGCAAATTTCAGGCGATCTTCATACAACGCCTCCCAGGCTGCGGTTCCCAGGTAAGGATTGGGAACGACCTGCACATCATCCAGGGTTGGAATAGCCTGCCCGGTTTCGTATAGCCGCGAAGGATACACGGGTACCGGTGCACCACTGAGCGTCTTTTTGTAATTGCTTAACGGTGAATAGGCGCGTGGCAAGTCCTGCCCTGCTTCGGCAGCGGTCTTCACCGGATCGTATGCCGACAGGGCGTAGTAATAAGGAATACTGTTGACCGGCGGATCAACCGTCGTTCCCCATGGGGTTGTGCCACCATAATCGGTGAAGGTCTGCTGAATATCCGGCAGATCAACCGGTGCGTCACCCAGCGTATCTCCTGCGTTAGTCACAACCCAAATCGGGTCATTACTACGATTATCAAATGAAGCGATTAATTCCCAATTCTGAGGCGCATATGCAGCCCGGTATAGTTGGTATCCTTCAAAATCTTCCCTGCCCAGGTTCGGATCGGGGGTCGTCTCTGCGCTGGTGTCCCAGGCTAGTTTCACACCACCATCCACGGGAGAATAGGAAAGTGCCGGGACACTGGGAGGAATTGGAAGCACCCAGTGATTATCTTCATCCCAGTTGCTCTGGGCATATGGATTACTGTTCTCACTACCAGAATAATAAGCTCTCACCGCATTGTCAGCGTTGGCGCGTATTCCTTCCAGCCCGCGACCGATAACGGTTACAAAGACCAGCTTTATCGACTGACCTTCTGGCAAATCGAAGGGGCCGGTTGTGAGTAAAAACCGATAGTCAAATTGGGGAAATCCCAGCTCAAGAGGATTGTTCAGGAATTTCTTTCCCTGACTAGAGACATGCTGTCCTTGCATATAATCCCAGCGGTCTTTATCGGTTTTGGGGTCCGACTCCCAGTTCCACCACTGATGTGAATAGCCGATCTTGAAATCGCGCCCTTCCACATTCTGCCAGGGTGCATCCGTCGCCAGCAACATACCACCAAAAAATCCGTCTACGATGGGGCTCATCTCCCGTTCACCATAATCATTACTGGATGACACCGGGTCATCACCATCATAGATGTAGGAAAGGCTCCGGGGGAATTGATAGCCCCTCAGCGTATCACCATCCACAACAGCTGGTGCGCCGGCCACACGGCCCAGACTGGGCACATCGACCTGCCATTTCAAAACAGGGGCGTCAGCGTCAAAAACAATGCCCCACTCATCGAAAAATCCATCTCCCTGGACTTTGCTGGGATCGTAATTTGGGTTCTGGCCGGCGTCTCTGTAATAAGGGACGCCATATTCGTCATACCCTGTGAATCCGTCACCATCCAGATCGTAAGGATCAACATTGTCATAGATATCTGTATCGGAATCAGACTGGTCCCAACCATCGTAGTCCACCAGATCGTCAATAGCAAGATTGGTAGCATCAATGGAGGCCACGTCCACATCATACCAAAATCCAATGTACACATCGGTCAGGTCACCGTTTAATCCGGTATTGAAGATTTCATATTCAAATGCCACCATATCATCGAAATCAGGCAGGCTCCAGGTCATTCCGCGTTGATTGATGCGCACACCAATGGGCACGTGATTACTTTCAGAGCGCTCGTCCACATCGTCAAAGACCATGTAACTATCTTCCAGCGATTTGGCTTTAGCGCCATTCACCGTGGTTCCCACCTCACCGGGGAAACCGGTGGTGGGTTTGTACTCCACGTCCGGATTGTAGAAGTAGGTAGTCACCACGGGTTCACCACCCAGCTCGGTCCCGACCCAGATACCACCATCATAGAGGTAATTATTATCCGAGCCGCCCGGCCACATCATAGAGGGCCTGCCGGTTGCTGAGAAATTAGGATCTCCTACACTCCCATAGTTCGTCAATCCTGTCCAAAGATTTCCCGTAGACATGATATAGAATGCCTTCTCAGGCCGCGCCGATGGTTTGGCCAGACCAAAGAGGTCACTCTCATAAGAATTCATGTTGCGGGCGAAAACGCTATCAACAACAATCAGAATCGCCAGAACGCCGAATATGCCTGTGATTCTGTGTAACAATGTCCGCTTCATAGATTAGTACCTATCTCTTTATTTAGAAGGCTAACGATATTCCGATTTGGAAACGACGCTTGTCGCCGTACACTGACGGATCCAGATCCGATCCCATCTCAGGATGGGTTTTGTTATAATCCGCTTTGCCATCATTATCAGAATCAACCTGGTCCAGATATTCAGCTTCCGTAAGCTCACCATTCTCATAGCGCTCGTTAATCGTCTTATAGGCGTCGTACCATTCGATATCCGATACACCTAAGATATTGGTGCGGTTAAACAGATTGGTAACCAACATGAAAAGGGTGGCGTCAGCCGGACCAACTTTCTGGGTGTAACTCATCCGCAGGTCACTGCGTGAAGTGGGCGGTAAAGTCTCGGTATTTTCCACGACCAAGCGACCCTGGCCAGGTTTTGTGTATCGCGTTCCGCTACCAGCGGTAATCACAAAACTGGTGAGAAAACCCTGATACCGGAAGTTCAGATTCCCGGAAAAAGTATGCGCCTGATCCCAATCCAGAAACGACTCAAAGGTCGGCACAATACCACCGGACCATTCGGTAAGATACCCTTGGGATACGGCCGAAGCCTTACCCTTGGCAATGGAGTAGGTGTAATTAATCTCACCGTAATACCAGGAGGGCGGGCGCTTCACGAGCGATAGCTCCAGACCGCGAACGCGACCGTAGTCAGCATTGAAATAGGTGGTGTACCAATCCGAAACCGTCCAGTAAATGGGGCGTGTATCGGTGAGGCCGAAAATGTCCTTATAAAAACCCTTGGCTTCAATCATCACCTCCGCCGGGAACTGATGCCGCACACCGATTTCATATGAGGTAGTCAACTCCGGACTCAGGTTAGGATCACCCACGATGGGGAATCCGCCACCCATATTATAGGTGATGTTCCGGAAAAGATAATCCAACCGTGGGCGCTGATAATAGCGGCCGTAGTTGAAATACAGCATATCCCGGTCCGTGATGGGGTAAGAGACACCCAAACGCGGTGCAAACCGTGTGGTAGTTTTGGCATCACGCGGGTCCTTCAATTCACGCAGCGTATGGACATAACTGGAGGACAGCGCCGCATTGTAATACTCGGGTGTACCATCACCATCCCAATCATCGAAGTCATCCGATGTCCAGGTCGGGTCAGTGGCATCACCAGGATGCGGCTGCTTGGGATCAAACCACTCCCAGCGCAAACCCAGATTCACGATGATACCGGGAAATTCCATTTTGTCATTGGCATATAAAGCCATTTCCCAGGGATAAACCTGGTACTTTTCCGCATAGCCATAACGGTCCGGTGTATCATGGTAATACAAGTCATAGCCCTTGTACTCAAAACCAAGGTTCACCTTATGGTTCACATTGTACTGGCTGGTTAAATCACCCTTTACCGTATTGGTAACCTTCCGGTCTTCATGCCAGTGATCCCGGTAATAGGTGTAAGGATTATGAGGACCAACACCGTAAAAATTCCTGTAATACGTGAACCCTTCATCCACCGGAAAATCAACCCAATGGATCCAATTGGCCTTATCAACGTCATCAATAACGCCATCACCATTCCAGTCACGCTCCGATTCGTCCACATAGTCATTGTTGTTGTCATCATGGAACATATCGTTGGGATCATCAAAGCCCCAAACCTGATTATCGGCATCATAAGCATCCAGGACGCCATTCCCGTTCAGATCTTCACCAGCATCCAGAACGCCATTGTAGTTCCGGTCTTCATTAATCTGCTCGATGGTATTGTCCTTCAAGGCGGTACTGAAGGTAGCAACCCGGATTTCATAATAGGTTTTGGGAGACAGCGTGTGGGTAAATCCACCGGTCAGAAGGTAACTGGTGCGCTTAACCCAGGGTAGGCGATCCCAAACACTGTACGAGGTCAGAGACTTATTCCGGTCTGCATCTTCAGAATCAAGGATGCCATTACCGTTCAAATCCTCACCATCATCCAGAATACCATTATAATTAAGATCTTCAGTATCTAACTGACCATTACCATACCACCAATCCAGCGGTCCCACTTCAACTTCTTCACCAGAAACCGGGTCTGTATAGGTTTGACCAACCGCACCGGGGTTCCCCATGACATTGGTAACAAACCAGTCCGGAATTTCGCTGTCTTTGAGAATACCATCCCGCATGAAGGGATCGTCCATACCGTCATAATGCTCCAAATAACGGGGCATGTAAGACCGAAGTCGGTCCTCGCTGATGGTTTTACTCCAGGTGTGGGAATAGCCCCACTGCTCATTGGCATTGGAATACAGTCCACTGAGATTGAATTTTAAAGCGTCACTCACCCGGTAAGTCAACTTGCCAGTGTAGTTCTGCAGTCCACTGTACTGATTCGGTAGGCGGCCATAGTTCTCGCCGACCTCACCGGAGGCAAAAAAGCTCAGCTTCTGCGATAAAAGCGGGCCACCAACACTGAATTCAAACGACTGCCGGTCGTGGGGATCCTCACCGGAAAAAGCATTGGCAACACCATTGGAAGTTGTATAGCGCAATTTTCCCGAATAGCCGCGGCCACCTTCGGCTGCTACAACATTGATCACACCCGATTGTGCACTACCATATTCCGCACCAAAACCACCGGAAATCACATTGGTCTCATCGATGGCCATCATAGGGATGTCAGTGTCATTGGGGTTACCCGTCAACGGGTCATTCAGGGCGATACCATCAAACAGGTACACCACTTCCGATGCGCGACCACCGCGGAGGTGCAATCCGCCGGAACTTACTGCTCCGGCCGTCAAATTCACCGCACCCTCCACAGAGGATACCGGCATATCCTGGATATCATCTGCGCTCATAGTCCGGCGGCTGGAGGTAAGGTCCTTTTGAACCATGGGGCGCTTCGCCTCCACAATCACGGACTCGCCCAGCTCCAGCACGGTGGATGTTAATTCAATGTCCACCTGGGTGGTGAGATCTGCGTTCACACGCACTTCCTGCACCGACACCTTCTGGTAGCCAATGTATTGCGCCTGCAGCGTATAAATGCCAACAGGGACATTGATGATGAAGTACTCTCCATTCTCGCCAGATGCGGCGCCCATGTTCTCACCTTCAATGACAACATTGACACCGATTAACGGCTCACCCGTCGTGGCATCCGTCACCCGCCCCATAATCTTTCCGGTTGTGCCCGCAAACACCAGGGCCGGTAAAAGGCTGAAAACAAGAATGGTCGTTGAAATTATGATTGAAATACGTCGCCTATACATAGACAAAGCCTCCAGCATCATTGGTTTTGGTATTGCTAAGGATTTTAGAGAATCCCGATTTGGGTGTCAAGGAAATTTCAAAATTATTACGATGGGGGTTTTTCATGGAAATCCGGTAAATTCATACGCTCGGTTTGGATTCTAAGTCCGGTAAACCCACAATTATCTTCTTTGAATTTAAAGACTTTAGCCAAAAGGTAATTGCTTATATTAATTGAATGTAACCCAGTCAAATTCGTCAAGACTGGCTAAATCCCAAGGGTTAAATACCGCTCGATTGTTAAGTTGGCTTGTATTAACCGTCACACCTGCAGCTAAGCGGTGGACTTGCGATATTTTATGGTTGGGCGGGCCTCGCCGGTTACAACCGAACGGGTAATGATACAGCGACTCACATTCTCCTGGGCCGGCAACTCGTACATAATATCCATCATGATGGACTCCAGCGTCGCCCGCAATGCCCGGGCACCTGTTTGCGCCTCCTGGGTCTTTTCGATAATGGCATCAATTGCCGCATCGTCAAATTCCAGGGTTACCCCTTCCAGCTCAAATAATTTTTTATACTGCTTGATAAGAGCATTTTTAGGCTCCAACAAAATCTGGCGCAATGCCTCCGGTGTGAGTTCCTCCAGGTGAGCAAAAACCGGAATGCGACCTACCAGCTCCGGAATTAACCCGAAGGCCAGCAAATCCTGTGGTTGGACCATCTTTACCAGATTCTTATCATCAATTCCTACCATCTCTTCAGAGCTGCCATCGAATCCCATGACTGTTTTTTTCAAGCGCCGGGCGATAATGGGCTGAATGCCTTCGAACGCACCCCCCAGAATGAATAAAATATTTTTGGTATTAATACTGACCAAGGGTTGCTCCGGATGCTTCCGGCCACCCTTGGGTGGAACCTGGGCCACTGTTCCTTCCAAAATTTTCAGTAATGCCTGCTGAACCCCTTCACCGGACACATCGCGGGTGATGGAAGGATTACCGTCCTTGCGCGAAATTTTATCAATCTCGTCGATATAAATAATCCCCCGCTCCGTAGCAGGCACATCGTAATCAGCAGACTGGAGCAGGCGAACCAGGATATTTTCCACATCCTCACCCACATATCCCGCTTCCGTTAGCACGGTGGCATCGGCAATGGCGAACGGAACCTTCAGCATCTTAGCCAATGACCGAGCCAGCAGCGTCTTCCCCGTACCGGTGGGACCGATTAACAGAATATTGCTCTTCTCCAGTTCCACACCGTCCAGATCTTCCGTCGCCTGAATACGCTTGTAATGGTTGTAAACCGCCACTGATACCGCCCGTTTGGCACGCTCCTGGCCGATTACATATTGGTCCAGAAATCCCTTAATCTCATGCGGACGCGGCATATTCTCCAGGGTAAACCGCTGCCATTCCCCGCGAGAGTGATCGTGACTTAATAGATCCGCCGCATTGCGTACACACGCTTCACATATATGCGTGCCGGTCGGGCTGGAAATTAGGACATCTACATCTTTCTGCGGACGACCACAGAACGAACATTTGAGAGTGCGTTTGTCAGCCAATGCTAACCCCGTTCATCCAATACTTTGTCAACCAGACCATATTTGACCGCTTCTTCAGCCGACATAAAGAAATTGCGGTCCGTGTCTTTTTCAATTTTTGAAATTTTCTGCCCGGTGAGCTCCGCCAGCAGTTGGTTCAACAGCTTTTTCGTCTTGATAATTTCCGTGGCCGCGATCTGAATATCGGAGGCCTGACCTTCCGCACCACCCAACGGCTGATGAATCATAACCCGGGCATGCGGCAGGGCGGCGCGTTTCCCCTTCGTACCTCCGGCCAGGAGTAACGCACCCATACTGGCAGCCTGACCAATCACGGTTGTACACACATCCGGCTTCACATAACGCATGGTGTCCAGAATGGCTAAACCGGAAGTCACCACACCACCCGGTGAATTGATATACAGAAAAATGTCTTTCTTAGGATCCTCCGCCTCCAAAAACAGCAACTGAGCAATAACCAGGCTGGCAATATTGTCGTCAATGGGAGTGCTCAAAAAAATGATGCGCTCTTTCAATAACCGGCTGTAAATATCAAATGCGCGCTCCGACCGGCCCGTCTGCTCCACCACCATGGGAACCAATTGATTAATGGGCATGTTTACCTCCCAACTTATCTGTACTCACCGTTTTTTCCTTCACCTTGGCATTTTTCAGCAGCTCATCAAATACTTTGTTCTCCAGAATTTCCTCCCGAATATCGCGCAGGTACTCTTTTTTGCGATACAGTGCTTTCATCTGCTCCGCCTGGTCACCATAAGGCTGAGTCAATTCGTCCAGACGCGCCTCCACATCCTCTTTGGTGACTTCTAATTTTTGATCCTGAA
>JAIPJR010000117.1 GCA_021734045.1 Fidelibacterota bacterium | reverse complement strand
GTCACGAATCATCTTGAAATTACCTTTGTCTGCAAGGGTTTTGGATATAACGGCTTGTTTTCCTTGCAGATAAGTTAATATTATAACACTCTAAGTCAATGTATTTATTAATGGTTAAGGCTTCTTGAGGAGACCCTAAATATGTTGCCCTGTTTTTCTATCCACTGGACTTCACCTTTGTATGTCCCACCGAGATTCTGAAATTCAACGAGTTGTACAATGAATTCCAGAAGCGTAATGTGGAAGTAATTTCGGTTTCTACCGACAGCAAATTCTCCCATCTGGCATGGAAGAATACGCCTGTCTCGGAAGGTGGTATTGGCGACATTAAGTATCCAATGATCGCTGATTTTACCAAGGATATTGCCCGCCAGTTTGATGTTCTGGTGGAAAATTCAGGTGTAGCATTACGAGGAACATTCCTTATCGATAAGGACCAGGTGCTGCAGCACGCCACCATAAATAACCTGGATTTGGGTCGTAATATTCATGAGACCCTGCGAATGGTTGATGCACTGCAGTACACAGAAGAGCATGGTGAAGTCTGTCCCGCTGAATGGGAATCTGGTCAAAAGGCCTTAAACCCAAGTCGGGATGGCTTGAAAGAATATTTCACCTCAATTGTGAAATAAGTATCCTGTTACTCTGAATAACGATATTAATCATAAAAAAAAGAGCCTGTTCGAAACAGGCTCTTTTTAATTTCTTCTGGATTGATAAAGCACGACGCTAAACTTCCATGATATCCACTTCTTTTTTCTTCACCAATTCATCAATTTCCGCGATGTATTTATTGGTGATTTCTTGGATGTTTTCCAGGCCGCGTTTAGCATTATCCTCAGATAGTTCATGAGCAGCTTCACTTTTTTTAATTTGCTCATTCACATCCCGTCGTACATTGCGAACAGCCACCCGTCCCTCTTCTGCCAGCTTGTGCATAAATCGAATTAATTCCTTACGACGCTCATCCGTGAGCGGCGGGATGGGAATCCGGATAATCTGTCCGTCATTGCCAGGATTTAACCCCAGATCTGCCACGAGAATCGCTCTCTCAATGGCACTGACCATTGACTTGTCCCATGGCTGAATGGTGATAAGTCGCGGCTCCGGGATGGAAATGCTGGCGACCTGATTCAACGGTGTCATCGTTCCGTAATATTCCACCTTAATGCCATCCAGTAATGCAACCGATGCACGACCCGTACGAATCCCTGCAAATTCGTGGTGAATATGTTCCACCGCCTTTTCCATGCGAGCAGCGGCGTCTTCGGTAAATTCTTTAAGCATTTTCCCCTCCTGAAACCAACGATCCGATATTCTCACCACGGACGACCCTGCGCAAATTTCCTGGGATATCCATGTTAAATACCAGAATCGGTACTTTATTCTCTTTACAAAGTGTAATCGCTGTTTGATCCATCACGCGCAAATTTTGCTGTATGACATCCATGTAATCAAGCGTTTTTAAGATTTTGGCATTCGGGTATTTTTCGGGGTCCGCTGAGTAAATACCATCAACACGAGTCCCTTTGATGACGACATCCGCGTTAATTTCAATCGCTCGTAAAGCAGCGGCCGTATCTGTGGTGAAATATGGATTTCCCGTGCCGGCGGCGAAAATGACTACGCGCCCCTTTTCCAAATGTCTCAACGCTCTGCGACGAATAAAGGGTTCGGCAATTTCATTCATCTCGATTGCGGTGAGAATGCGCGTTGGAATTCCTGCTTGCTCAATGGCGTTCTGGAGAGCGATGGCATTAATGACCGTGGCTAACATACCCATGTGGTCAGCTGCTACCCGCTCAATTTCGGCGGCTTTGGCGCTTAACCCGCGAAAAATATTTCCACCGCCGATAACGATGCCAATTTGAACACCTTCATCAAATGCGGCTTTTATTTCCCGTGAAAATTTTTGGGTTATTTCGGGGTTAATACCCGTCTTTGCGGGTCCGGCAAGCGATTCTCCGCTGAGTTTTAACAGGATTCGCTTATACGCTGGCTGCTGCATGCAGGGTTATTTTAACGGCGAGAGGTAATTATTCCTGTGAATCAGAAGCGTCACCTGATGTTTCACCCAATGCAAACCGCGCAAAACGGGCTACTGAGATGTTCTCACCCAATTTCGCGATGGCGGCTGTAATGAGCTCACCAACAGTTTGCTTATCTTCCTTGATAAACGGCTGGTGCAACAGAACAACTTCTTTATAATACTTTTCAACCCGGCCTTCAACAATCCGGTCAACCACCTGAGCGGGCTTCCCTTCATTTTCCGCCTGAGTTCTATAAATCTCTTTTTCTTTTTCTAATAAATCAGCCGGCACTTCTTCCTTATTCACCACTAACGGTGCCGCAGCAGCAATATGCATTGCCAGATCGTGGCCCAGGTTTTGAAAATCATCCGTATTGGCCACAAAATCGGTCTCGCAGTTTACCTCAACCAGAGCCGCCAATTGATTCCCAGCATGTGAATAGGTGAAAATGGCACCCTCGTTGGTAGATCGACCACTTTTTTTTGCAGCTTTGGCAATACCTTTTTTCCGTAAGAGCTCAATTGCTTTTTCTATATTCCCATCCGCTTCACTCAGGGCTGACTTGCAGTCCATCATGCCTGCGCCGGTTTTATCGCGTAATTCCTTAACTGCTGCTGCCGTAATGGCCATGTACTACTCTCCGAACCTGATTAAATGATTAACTAATTAATTAGCTGATGCTTCCGTGTTTTCGCCCGCTTCCAATTCCTCAGACTTTGCTGTGGCAGTTCCTTTGGCTTCCATAATCGCTTCAGCCATGGCAGAAACAATAAGGCGAACCGTCTGGATGGAGTCATCATTCGCCGGAATGGGAAAATCAATATCTGTGGGATCTGTATTGGTATCAACAATGGCCACCACAGGAATTTCCAGCCGGCGGGCTTCCTGCACCGCGATCGCTTCTTTCCGGGCGTCCACAACCACCACAACATCGGGTAAACGGCGCATTTCCTTGATGCCACGGTGCTGGGTCTCCAGCCGCTGACGTTCACGATCCCGCATCAACATCTCCTTCTTCGTTAATGTCTCTGCGAGTTCCGTCTGGTTTTCCTTCTCCAATGCATGGAGCCGTTTAATAGATTTTTTTATGGTCACGAAGTTGGTTAGGGTACCACCTAGCCACCGCTCAGTGACATAAAACATTCCACAACGATCAGCCTCTTCCTGGATGACCTGCCGAGCAGTTTTTTTCGTTCCCACAAACAGAACTGAACCGTTATCTCGAACACGCTGGCCGATAAAATCGATTGCTTTGGTGAGCTGTTCCAGTGTCTGATATAAGTCGATAATATAGACACCGTTTTTTTGCGTGAAGATGAACTTCCGCATATTGGGATCCCAGTTGCTGGTCACATGACCAAAATGGGCTCCGGCAGCTAGTAAATTTTCTAAAGTGACTTTCGCCATCTGTACTCCTCGACCAGATTAACGTTTGGAGAACTGGAATGCCCGACGGGCACCAGCCAAACCGTATTTTTTGCGCTCTTTCTTACGAGCATCACGTGTTAGCAGACCCGCTTTTTTCAGCGGTCCGCGAAAATCAGCATTGAATGACTGTAATGCACGGGCGACCCCCAGACGAATAGCGCCTGCCTGCCCGGCGAGTCCTCCACCGGCAACATTGACATGGATATCATATTCACCATCACCTTCGACCACACCAAGGGGCTGCTTAGCCACCATCCGTAGGGTCTTGCGGCCAAAATATTCGTCCATTCCGCGATGGTTGATTTTTATCTCACCCTTACCCGGTTTCACCCAGACCCGCGCAATTGCGGTTTTCCGTCGTCCGGTTGCATAATACATGGTGCTTGTACTCATTTACCTCAACCTAATTTTAATTCTTTGGGTTGTTGTGCTTCGTGGGGATGGCTCGGGCCGGCATAAATTTTCAGCTTTTTCATCTGTGCCCTTCCCAGACTTGTATGGGGCAGCATGCCTTTCACGGCGTTCTGGATAATACGGTCAGGATGTTTTTCCCGCACTTCAGCCAACCGAGATTCTTTCATACCACCCGGATATCCGGAATGTCGCCGATAAATCTTTTGGATTTCCTTATTCCCGGTAACCACGATTTTATCTGCATTAATGACCACCACAAAATCACCCGTGTCCAGATGTGGTGTAAATGTCGGTTTATGTTTTCCGCGCAAAATCCGCGCGATCTCCGTAGCAAGCCGCCCCAGGGTTTGATCGGCAGCATTGACTACCCACCAATCTTTCTGAATCTCGCTCGCTCGCACATTATAAGTCTTCAAAGACAGCTCCCTTTCAGTATCTATCAAAGGTTTCGAGCTATGGTTAGAAAAAAGCGGCGTAAAGTAACCGGCGAGCCATAGCTTGTCAAACATAATTTTATAGACATAAGATTGGAAAAAATAATAGCTTCCATACTTTTTAAAAGCTGCAAAATCCTACCGATTCATGCTGTTTTTATTGATTTTTACTGTGACCTGTTCGACCAGTAGCGATTTCTTATCATCAACTATTGGTTCGCCTGACCACGCAGAACCAGCCGAAAAGTTGTACCTTTTCCAGGCGAAGACTGAACGGAGATCCGACCGTGATGGTACTCCTCGATAATTCTTTTTGTCAGGCTTAACCCTAAACCCCAGCCCCGTTTTTTAGAGGACCAGCCCGGTCGGAAAATATTTTTTCGGTCCCTGGCGGCAATGCCGCGGCCATTATCCCTCACCTCAATAAACACGGCGGGGAGTTTCTGCTCAACGGTTATAACAATTTCACCCAGGGATTTGTCATTAGCATCGATGGCATTCTTCAACAGATTCTCCAAAGCCCACGCAAAGAGTTCCATGTTGGCCATAATGATGGGATTCTCAGGATTTTCAATTGTAATGTTAATCCGTTTATCCCAATAGGGAATCCGGCGGCGGATATATTGTACCACCGGCTGGATGAGTTCACGACTTTCCAGCGGGATCAGGGTAACGCCGGACCCTATCTTGGAAAAGCGTTGGGCGACCTGATTGAGTCGCTGTAAATCGCTTTCCATATCCGCCAGCACTTCCTGGTCATCACTATTTTGGGAAAACCTGTCCTTTAATAGCTCCAACCAGCCCATAAGGGAACTCAGCGGAGTTCCCAATTGGTGCGCAGTCTCCTTGGCCATTCCCACCCAAATCCCACGGCGTTCCGCGCTACGAATAAATTGAAACCCTATGAATCCCAACAGGATAAATAGCGCGACAATCGTGATTTCTATGTATGGCAGCCAACGCAATTGTCGAATGAGTTCAGAATCTCCATAATGGATGAACATGACAGGTGTATCCATGTAATCAATGGGAACCGCCTCGTTTTCTGAATCCATGGAGACAATTAGCTCTGTTAATAACCGTTCTTTTTCTTCATCGGTCGCATCCTGCGGTAAATCCACATTTTTATAGGCATAAATACCTGTCTGAGGCTCTACGGAGATAATGACTGGAAAAGAGATGTGATTAATGATCTCGTTAAATACAAAGTCGAGATTCTGATCATCTGATGAGAGGGCATTCGCCACCAGTTGGGCATTGTAAGTCAAAAAACGACGACTGTCGTCCCGCAATTTTTCAACGATTCGATTGGTGTAAAAGAGCACACCACCCACAATAAGAATTGCCGTAACAAATAAAATAACTTTAATATTGAAAGAGGAGCGCATGATTTTCAGCATCCTCAGGGGACACCGCCTGATAGTTTGTTCTCGTGCTTTATGCGTATAAATCTAATACGAGTTTTAGGATATTCAGAATCATTTGCCAGATTAAAAATAGCCAAGTTTCCACATGAGTTCGTTCACCCGTGTTTGATTGGGATGATTGGCAGCGAAGATAGCTTCACATTCCTCCAATTTCTTACGAAAATGACCAGCATCCGTTGGAAATAGGTTAGAATTTTCACCCTGGTCTATGCTTATATCAAAAAATTCGTGCTGGCCATTTGAATGCCATATGGTCTTCTCCATATTGTCTTGAATAGCAATCTGGTGGTGCCTGAAGATATCCCCCGTATGTGGATTCAGCTTATCGAGGCCTTGTAAAATTTCTACCGGTTCCAGCAATTGTGCCACAACCTGCTCGGGTGCGTTGGATTGCCATTCATCCAGCACATCTTGCTCCCCGATTAACATCTGTTGCAGCAGTGGGAAAATGTGCTGGTGCTGGATAAATTCATCATGGATAATCATTTTTCCCTGATGAGGGATTCGCCATAGAAGAGGAACGTGAATTAGAGGTTCGTAGAGATTAAACAGATGGTGAATGTGATTATGTTCGCCCAGCATCTCGCCGTGATCGGCTGTAATGATGACATGACCAACTTCCATAACATGCTGGAACCAAGGTAAGGTGAATAAGGTTGCCAGCATGGAATTTAGATCATCCAGCTCCGCTTGATAAAGTCCCAGCAACAGGCTTTGCTCCTGAGTCGTCATATTCCGACCCTCAGCGTAGTAGTTACGCCAATCTTGATTATACCGAATTACTTGCTCCCAGACGGTATCCGGATAGAATCCTACAAATTTTTCCAAAGCTCCCTGGGAGGGCTGGAAGGGATTGTGTGGACCGATGAGCTGCAGGAATAGGAAAGTTGGCCTCTCCAAATTTTCATCTAGCTCAGATGCCAGAATTTCCAACACCTTCGTCTGTACCTGTGAGGAATTCAGGATAATATCATCGAATCGTAAAAACTGAGCTCCCTGTTGAAGTCTTTCCGGGTTTTTCCAAACTTCATAAAACGATTGAAAATCTTTATTCAGGTTCGTTACCGGCCCCAGCAGCGGGTTGGATGAAATTCCGATTGTCCGATAGTCCCGTTCTCCTAAAAATCCAGCCAGTGTTAAATGTTGATTCTCCAGCCAGAGTTGTCCTTCCACCACACCATGCTCCCAGGGCGCCAGACCGGTAAACAAAGATGCGTGAGCAGGTGGTGTCCAGGGTGATGGCGTGTAGGCATGGGCAAAATGATGCGCCTGATTAACAAATTGCCGGAAGAATGGCCATCGATAGGTCTGATCAAAATCTATCAGGTAATCATAACGCGTAGCATCGAGAGAGATGAGGAGGATGGGGGGATGAGGAGGCATCTTAAAATTTAAAGTTTCTCCGTGATAATCCGGACTAACCGTTTCATGTCCTGACGTCCAAATAGAACTGGTGCAAATATTCTTGCGCCACTAAAACGGCGATAGATGATTAATTTTAGTATCGCATTCAATCCATAAGAAATACTTGTTGCCACTGCAGCACCGTTGATCCCAAATAGCGGAATAAGAATCAAATTCGCAAGAATATTGACAATTACACTTGCCAACCCGACATACATATTAAGCTCAGGACGTCCGCGTGCCGAAATATCATTAGAAAGAATTCTGGCCACACTACCAGCTATGATACCAGGTAACAATAAAAATAGTGCAGATACTGCGCCCATGAAATCCATACCATATAAAATTCTGATTGCTGGAGATGCAACTAAAGCTACTAAAAGTGCACCGATAAAAGTCAGAACGAAACTCACCTTCGTTATAAAGAGCGTTAGAAGTCGCCGTTTCTCTTCATTTTCGTGCAACGAGGCTAACTTCGGGTAAAGAATTGTACTCACAGCCTGTGACAAAAGCCAAAGTTTCTCGAGGAGGTTTACTGCAATGATGTACACACCCGCAGCACTTACATCTATTAATATATTTAACAACAAGAGATCAATACGGTAATTAAGAAAACTCATAAGATTGGCAAGGTGGCTTTTCCAACCGAAAGCAATCGTCTTCTTATAATCTGATCGATTCAAGGTAGCGGGGGCAGAATGCCATTTAAAATGCTGTGATATATGGATCCAACTCAAGATTACGACAATCAGTTGTGATGCACCAAATGCAACCAGAGCAAGGATAGGTTGGTCCGCAAGGAATGAAATGAACACTACTGCCAGGATTAATGTCAGCAAAGGATTTAGGATTAATACAAAATTAAAATGTTTAAAGTCTTGCAAGCCTTGTAGGATACTTACCGAGAGCAATTGCCCAAGTATGATCGGATAAATTGCTAAACCGATCATTAAAATCGAGTGAGAAATATCTGGAAATAATTCAACACGAAACACGAATATCAGTATTGCTCCAACACCAAGACCAATCACACTTAGAATCCCCCAAAGATTCATTGTGATCCTGACAACACCTTTCAAACTGATTTCATTTTTTGCAATGTGATAAACATTTGCCGGACCGATCCCAAGATTAAACAATTGGCCTAAAAGTACGGGTAAAAGTAGCGCCAGGTTGTATATACCATTACCTTGGGTACCAAGCGATCGGGCGAGAAAAATGGACAGGAAAAGAGACAAGCCCCCGGCCACGACCTGACGAGCCATTGTCGTCCCTATATTGATACCAAGTACTAAATTTTCGCTACGCGGCATCATCTTCAATTCTTTAATATTTTTTCATAATAGGTCAATAACTGCTTGGTAACCTTAGCAGGGCTGAAGCGATTAACTGCGGATTGATGGATTTTCTCCCCATCGTAGGCCGAATAATTGGTCATCATATCTTCCATTGCCCGAACAAGCGAGTTAACATCATTGACAGGAATTAGCTGGCCATTTTCAATGTTAATAATTTCATTAGGCCCTCCCGATTGGGTAGATATCACCGGTTTACCTCTAGCATGGGCTTCACAAATTACCAGGCCAAAAGTTTCAAAATTGCTGGCGGAAATCAGCGCATGTGAATTATCAAGGGCATCCAATAATGCTTCCCGGTTCAAAGGACCCCGGAACCGCACAATTTCCTCAAGATGAAAAGCTTTAACCAATTCTTTTAATTGTTGGTTTTCCGGTCCGGCACCAATTATGTCAAGCCTCACTTTTAACCGGCACTCTGATTTAATTTGATAAATAGCTTTTAAAATCAAATCTTGGCGTTTTATGGGAACCAGATTACCAACCGTGATAAATCTGAATTCATTCTCCACCGGAAGGTTCGTGATGGGCCTTGAAATAAAGATATCGCTGACCATATTCGGCACCACAGTCCATTTATCACTTCGACAATGGACTTGCGAGAGAATTGCTTTTTTTAGATGTCCACTCACAGCTATGCCATGATCAATCTGCCTTAGCCCACGATGTACTAAGCCTCGTTGCCAAAATTTAAACGAGTTGTCAAAATGTCGCGAATGATGTTCCGTCAACACTAAGGGGATTTGATAAGACTTGGATAAAGACATCCCTGCATAACCCGCATACAACATATTATGGGCATGGATGATGTCAGGAGTACCATAAGTGGCAATATATTCACTGAATAGTCTCGTCACATTTTTCTCCCAAACGGTAGCAAGTTTACCGGGGATGAAAAATCCCCAATTAATCAGTTGTGGTACCAATTCCGGAAAAGGCACCGACGGAAGTGTTTTTTTTGTTGTGTTTGTCTTCAAGTGAGGTCTAAAGACCGTTGGTCCAATTACGCCAACCTTGAGTCCACGTAAATGCAATGCCAAGGCTTGTTCACGAACAAATATGCCCGCCAATGGATTTGCTTGATTCGGGTACCAGGAGGAAATGATAAGGATGTGAAACATTAGGTTATAATTTGCTACAATCTGCCCGACCAGTATTGAGATAAAATCTTTCGAACTCGTCTATTTTTAGACTTCATCAATATTCCCTCAATTAGCTCGATATCCTTTGGATGGAGCTGACGATAACCGTTGCCAATACTTTGAGTATTGATAGGATTTTTTACATTGTAATGATGCTTTCGAAGTGCAACATCGCCCAAATGGTTTGTGTCAGTAAGAGATAGAAGGCTTGGCAGATAATCTACTTTCAGAAAAGCGCAGGCTCGCTGAACAGTACTCTCGGGAGTGCGCACGAGATTTTCATATGTTAACTCTAAATATTGGTCGGAATGAGTTCTCCCAAAGCGTATCGACGCTTCTAACGATTGCTGCCATCGTGATGTAGCAGCTCTTATATCACCAAATAGTTCGGCTTTTAAAAAAGACGCTACACAATCAACTGGATCACGCATAATGTGGATAAACTTTGCATTTGGAAATACTGAATGAATCTCCGAAATGGAGAAAGTGTTCAGCGGTGTTTTATCACCCCAACGGGATGAATCAAGCTTATGCACTTCACGATAATATCCATAGAATGCGTTAATGACATAGGCTACACTTCGCAGGGGCTTTTTGACTTGGGCGACCCGATGATACAGCTCAGCTAAATTATCCATGCCGAAAGTCTCAAACTCAGCGTTAAACTGAAAATTACTATAAATTAAGCTAACCAGATCCATCCATGACATAAATGGGTATTTCAAGCTTTGCCGAATCGAGCGACCCAATTCATAGGTTTCAGGAGGTATAAATAGCGTAGGATGATTATTCAGAATCCTTCTTAGAAGTGTATTCCCAGACCGCCCTGACCCGATAATGAAAAAAGGGTGATAACTTTCATCATTATGTAAGGGTACACTTCCAAACTTGGTGAGCTTATGCGCGACAATCATCGACCGGTATATATTTTTTTTATAATTCACTTATACCATGAAGTAGTGTTTTTCAGTTCTCAATCATTTATGTGTCACTATATCAGTCATCGACCATTACCGTTTCATAAAAGTGTAATGTGTTTGTCAACATGGGTTGCATACTAAATTTTTCAACCATTCGAAACCCGTGATTTAGCAATTTTGTTCGTAGCTTCGTATTCCATAATAATATTCGAATACTCTTCTCTATTAAGGTTGATGAATGAGGCTCCACCAACACACCGTTCACGCCATCCTCTATCAATTCCCGCGTTCCCCCCACATTTCCCCCGATTACCGGCACACCTGCCGCCATGGCTTCAAGAAACACCAGCCCAAATCCTTCCATCAGGGACGGCATGACAAAAATAGCGGCATGACGAAAGTAATACGCCACTTTCTCCGGTGAAACCCAGCCCAGAAAATCCACATGCTCTGCAACACCCAATTGAGCCGCCAAACTTTGCATTTTCTCCAGATTTTGGTTCTTCCCTAACACCTGGAGCCGCAATTTCGGATAATTGGGGATGAGACTTTGCATCGCTTTTAAGACCATCGGCAGACCTTTGCGCTGCATATTGCCGCCTACAAATATAATTTTCGGATTTTCCAACCGCTCCATCTCCAATACTTCATCAACCGGTTGAATTTTCAAATCTAAGCCCAAATAAATCGTCGTGATTCGTTCCCGGGGAATGCCATACCGGGTACTGATGGTCTCTGCCGTGGCATTACTGTTCGCCGCGAGTGCTTTTAAGTTGCGTATTGCCTTACGTTCCAGCAATGTGACGAATGAATAATACGCCCAGCGTTGCAGCCAGTCCACATAATCCCGACGGTAATACCACGGCCACCACCGATGCCGGGCGAAGTAATCATCATGTAATGTACCTACCGCGGGTATTTCACCGTGGTAGGCGTAACACTCTCGTGCATCTGTAAAGTGGATCAGATCAGCCTCCAGGGACCTTATCGCCTTAGCATAGGCATAACTCAAGGATAACCATTTGCCATGGGTAAAATCCCATTTAGCCGGTTCCACTTCAATCCAACCGATCCCCTCAATCGGCTCTGCCCCCACCGGGGCGATGACCACAACTTCAATCCCTCGCTCCAATAAACCCTTGGCCAAGCTTGTGGAATATGCACCTAGACCGGACCAGTAATTACCGAATTGTTGTGTGCAGAGAATGACGCGTTTGATACTCATGTCAATCGTGCTTTACGAACGGGAACTGAATCTAATCTGATACGCATGCCATCCGCCGTATCCAATGAGTGTAAAGATGACACCATAGAAAAGTATTCTGGAAAGCCAGAGTGCTGATCGAAACGTTTTCGAATGATACTCAAATGTGACGGTATGGTCTCCCGCCGGTACCGAAATAGCCTGCAGAATATGATTCGCTTGGTAAATTTTTACATCCTCGCCATCAATTTGGGCATGCCAGCCTGGTGGATAACCGGCTTCGCTCAAAACAAAGATCCCCGGTTCCTTATTGGATGTCCGAAATTCATAGTACTGAGGCTCGTGCTTAATGGTTTGCACTACACCAAGGCTGGCATTTTGCAGAGGGCTGCGATCTGGCGTTTCAGTAAGGATTACCTCCTCCGCTGGCGAAAAGTCCTGT
>JAIPJR010000071.1 GCA_021734045.1 Fidelibacterota bacterium | reverse complement strand
GGTAATCCACTGGCAATGACTTCGAATCGCCCACCTACGGAATCCCCTTCCGCGCCGGCGCCCTCGATCTCCGCCACCATGAGCCGGGTGGTTTTTTCATCCGGACAGCGCACCAGCGAAACATCAACCTGCCGTTCCAGTTCCGCTAAATCTGTCTCGGGTGTAACCGGATTCAGCCGTGCCGCAACCTTCCCGATTTGAACGACCTGACTGGTGATGCGGATTCCCAATTCTTCCAGAAAGCGCTTGGCAGTCGCGCCCAACGCTACCCGCATCGCCGTTTCCCGGGCCGATGCCCGCTCCAGGATGTTGCGAATATCATCGGTATCGTATTTCAAAGCGCCAGCCAGATCAGCGTGTCCCGGTCGAGGTAACGTCACCGGTGTGGCGGGATCATCACTGGCTTCAATCTTCATCTGCTTCTGCCAGTTTTTCCAGTCGCGATTCGGCAACCAGAGCGACACTGGCGACCCCAGGGTTTTTCCGTAGCGCACACCACTGTGAATTTCCACCTGTTCGTCTTCAATCTGCATCCGCTTGCCGCGACCCACACCCTGCTGGCGGCGTTTGAGTTCGGCCCGAAGATCAGCAACCCTGAGTGGAATACCCGCCGGTAAGCCCTCAATAATCCCCGTCAACCCGGGTCCGTGTGATTCACCTGCTGTTAAAAATTTGAGTCGTGTTAACATGTTCATACTCGATCTTGAAATATGGGTATCAACTTTTGGGTAAAAATTGGAGCTTGAAAAGGTTAATAACCAGTAAAAACGCGCTGCTCAAAACCGAAATAGGCTGCCTGGAGGTACCCATGTGCCTGATGTCGTAATTGCTGATAAATTTCAGGGTTCGATTCCGTGACGTCTTCACTGGTCGAATTCCAGTCGTCGCCATATTGATAAAGACGGCCATTTTCGCCTAAAATCTCTTCATAGAAATAGCCATCCGTGTACCAATCGAAGCGTTCATTGCGCAACATACCGGCGTAATCGGGTCCGGGCAAGCGGCGATTGCGCCCCCACAGGGTATGGACACTGGAATCGTTGAGCACGCCCAGAATAGTCGGTAAAATATCCACCTGACTGGTCACGGTGGTCACCTGGGTTGGTGCACCCAGTAATTTTGGCCCGTAAAACAGCCCTACAATCCGGTGATTTCTGGGATCGTGAAATGGCCCCTGGTGTAATGTCCGCCCGTGATCGCTTACAAAGACAAACAGTGTTGAATCAAACCAGGAACGGGATTGGGCACTCTTCAGGAACTCACCAATAGAAAGATCCACATAGCGCATGGTTCGTAGCATGTCAGCATTGGGATGATCCGGATTTTCATAGGGCGCAACCTGGACTTCCCGATGTTTTGGCAGCGTCCAGGGCTGGTGATTTGAAACCGTCAGCACGGTCAGAAATTGTGGGGTTGAGGCAGTATCCAGGATCGCCAGGGTACGATCGAACAAATATTCATCATAAACACCCCACATGGTTGCCGGTGTCTCCCTGGGAAAAGCTGATTTATCCAGTATTCGGTCGTAACCGTTGGCATAAAAAAATCCACCCATGTTGTCAAAACCCACATCACCACCATAGAGAAACGTGGTCTCGAATCCAAGTCGGGACAGGATACTGGCGGCCGTGGGCATCTCGCGCTGAGCCTCCACGCGATAGATGACAGGTGCCCCGGGCAGATTGGGCCAGGAACAGAGTATCGCCCCCAGGCCATGCGCAGTACGATGGCCATTGGCGAAGCAGCGCTGAAAGGTCAACCCCTGCGCGGCAATTTCATCCAGATGTGGGGTGATATCCGCATATTGAGGATTCAGGTAACCACAATATTCACCGGCAAAGGTCTCCAGAATGACCAGCACCACATGGGGTCGACGAAGCGATCCGGTAGCGGCACGAACACGCCGCAGGGGAATTTTCGCGTCAACACTGTATTCATCCGTTCCCCGAACTAATTCACCTGTTATTTGCCAAGCAGAATCCGGCGACATAAAGTTTAGGGTTTCATTCAGCTTGCGCGCGTCGGCCAACTGAGCCACACTCCGCCCAAAGAAATAAAGCGGGTTTAAGGCAATCTGATTGGCGAAGTGGTTTTTGCTGAAAATGGCATTGCCCCAATTCACCGGCCGCTCCTGCAACCCTCCTCTCCCGGCAATAACCAATAGAGCCAGTGTCAGTAAAAATGCTGGAATGGGTAGCCATCGTGGTTTGGCAGCTTGAACGTGAATACGCTGAAGGAGTCGGGTAATTCCTAACCACCACAACCCGGTCAGCCCCATCAGTAACAGAAAATATCGAACCAGAGGATATGATGCCCAAAAGAAGCCCCAGATTTCCTGTGTTCCGCCGCCGTATTGCGTTACCATCAAATTGATATGGGTATCGAATTCCCTAAAATATTCGATATCCACAATCATGGCGGTACCGATCAACAATCCTGTCATCGCGGTCCAGATCAAAACTGCCTGCCGTCCCCATTCGCGTTTTAAGCTCCCCGGAATGAAACCGATCACCAATACCGGAGCTGTTAAAATGGCTGCCACCACCATGTCCAATCGCAAAGCAACACCGAAAGCACGGAACACGAGTCCTGTTTCCAGAGTGGCTGTATATTCCCGCAACTGCCAGATCCAGAGACCGCGCCAGACCAAAAACAGAAACATGATTGCGGTGAAGTACAGCGCGATGACCACCACTCCGGGCAATTGGATTTTTTTCAAGGTGTCCCTGACGATGATTGACATAACCGGATAATTAAATCAATCAAGTAGAATAATCCTCGTGAATTGGTTGATTACCTGCCGAGAATTCCGCTAAACCTGATTTCGGTGTTTTATGACGCAAGAACCGTACTAATCCGATTGATTTTATCGTAAAAATAGCTTGTATTTACCCCCCCGTTGTTGAGATTACTACCTAACGAATAATACAAAATAGTTTGTATGATCTTAATTGATGTTGCTTATAGCAGCGGATATTGTTTGTAAACACAATAATTATTAACGGCTTTTTCTGCCCGAACCGGAGGTGCCAGCCCATGTCAGGCTTTATCTGATTTTTCCTGTATTATTCGGTTCACAATCATAATTTAAAAACCAGAAGGAGAAATCCCGTGAAATTGAAATCATTTATAGCATTTAGCGCTATTCTAACAATGTTCTATCTACCGAAACAACTTGATGCGTGCCGGTTATGGAGCGTTTTATCGGATAAAAAATTTACTCTCAATGATACCCGGCCAGAGTGTAATAACTATTACTTTATTTATAAGCAAGGAACAGCATTAGAGCAGCTTGGTGCATCAAATCCCTCAGGGTGGGGTATTGTAACTTATACTCCTTTTGGAATAGATGTTTATAGGGGTAACCGTGCTGCAAATATTTCAGCACCGAAGAAATTGTGGCGATACTGCGAAGACATTCTTGAAATAGATGATGCACAAGTGACTCTGATTATGGGGCATATTAGGAATGCGTCTTCAGGATGTACTACGGTACCAGATCCGCATCCATATGTATGGGAAAAAGGGACAAATGGTGCCCCCAAAACCTACACATTTGCACACAATGGAGGTCTGCCGAGTAAACAGTGGCTCGTTAACCTCATTGGATATGAATGGTTATTTGATAACGGCGGTCTTGAAACTTTTAACGGTGTTGATGGATGTGGAGGCATTTGGTGGGATGAATTTGATCCTCATGCACTTGACAATGTTGTGGATTCAGAAATCTACTTCAAGTGGATCATGAAAAACATTCAAGAAAATGGCTATGATGTGCTAAAAGGTATCCATGCAGCCTTGAGCAACTCTACGTTTAAGAATAGCACAAATCAAAGTAATTTAAATTTTACATTTTCCGACGGCGACGCGATCTGGGCTTATAGAAATTATCGTAATGATACAGATGGAGACAATTATACCCTATACTGGAGTAGTACAAGTGGTATTTATTCTTATCCTGGAGGCACCGAAGCGCCGGTAGGAATGAAAGCAGTTATGTCAGAACCACCCGATGATACAGCTGAAGACTGGATCGAAATGATTGATGATGAGCTAGTCTATCTCCCTCGCGGGGGGAACGTTGTTAGTCTTACCGATTTTCATAACCTACCAGATGTTGATATAAAACACTTTTCAAGCCAATACAATTGGGTCGGCTTCCCGATCCTGCCGAACAACAATGGAACGGACATCACCGATGTGCTGGGCGATCTGGCGCCGGATGCTTTGAGCGTTCAATACGAAGATAATGGTCAATTTCCCGTGATTGATTATGATCTTGCTAATGGAAACTGGCCTTCGTTTAATATGAACAGTATCAAGGGTTATAAAGTTGCGATGAGTACTGAAAGTCCGGAATACAATTTAGCTCTATCTGGATACTTGGTTGATCCAACGACCCCTATTCAACTTCACTCCGGTGTTAACTGGGTACCCTATACCTTACCGGGAAGCCAAGCCCCGGAGGATGCCCTACCACAAGAGGTATTGGATGTATTAACAGCAATTAAAAGTCAACATTGGTTCATGATTAACCAGAATGGCAATTGGGTCGTTAAGTGGAGTACCGGCTGTATTAATCCACCTTGTGTTAGATTTGATTACGGATCGATGTATGAATTAACTGCGAGCGAAGATGTTATGCTTCAGTGGGAAGAGACCTTACTTTTGGGCAAACTTCCCGATTTTAAACCGGCTCAGACATCCTTTAATGTGCAGGAATTACCAGACTATACTCCAGTAATTATCGAAAACATTGATAACCCTCAAACGGCACAGGAAGTTGGGCTTTTTATCGGTGAGACCTGTATTGCTGCTGAACCGGTAACGGGTGCTGAAGTAAAAATGCAAGCATATAACGGTAACGCAAATATTGAAGATGCCACACTCCAAATAATTAGATCAGATGTGTTGGCAAAAAGATCACCCGGATCTCCACAGGCGCTAAAAGAAGCGTTCAAGCCGTCAAGAATATCTCGAAATACAGTACCTGGGGGTACGGAATATTATACACTCGATTTTGATGGTGCAGAAAATGTCCCCACGGATTTTAAGTTACATCTTAGCTCATATCCCAATCCCTTTAATCCCAGTACCACCATCCAGTTTAATCTGGTCTCGGCCGGCCAGGTGACGCTGACGGTGTATGATCTCATGGGACGGGAAATACAAATACTCAATACCGGTCGTCTGGAATCGGGGAACCACCGCATTAACTGGGATGCGTCAACCCGACCCTCGGGACTCTATTTCGTCAGGCTGTCAACGGCACAGAAACACGAAACGCGTAAGATCATCCTCATGAAATAGATTCTTTTATCTATCAATAAAAACTCAACCGCTCATAATCCCAATGGGCGGTTGGGTCTTGAGACAAAACGATATCCACACAACGAGGAAAATTAAAAGATGTCAATTATCACCCGGTTTTTTCTCCTTCTGCTCTTCATCCTGGCGATAAACCTCCAGGCCACCACCTACACGGTGTCCACCGACAGCACCGGTGATTTTACATCGGTACAGACCGCTATTAATCAGGCGGTGAGTGGTGATACGATCCTGATTGAGCCGGGGACCTACTATGAGAACATTAACTTCTCAGGCAAGAACCTGGTGGTGGGCTCCCGCTATCTGCTCACTCAGGACAATACCTACATTGGCAGCACGATCCTGGACGGGAACCAGAATGGCCGCGTTGTGACTTTTGAAAATAATGAAAGTCGGGCGGCCCAACTAGTGGGATTGACCATCCAACACGGGACGGGTACGGTGATTCCGGACGGCGGGATTCAATGGGCGGGTGGTGGCATCCTTGTAGGATTTTCTACGGCGCCAACCCTTTCAGCCTGTACGATCAAAAACAATACCCTGGGAGGTCCCGGTGCCGGTGCCGGAATTGCCAGCCTGGGAAGCCCAAATTTATCCGGGCTTTCTATTCACGACAATGTGAGCCATTATTATAGCGGAGGATTAAATTTCAGAACCGATTTTAATATCGAATTCGATCCCATCAATCGCTGTAGCATCTATAATAATTATAGTGGTGTTGGGAATGATATCTATGCGGTCGTTTCTCATAGCATCGATCCACCTTATAATACCTTGAATATCCCCCTGGATACGGGGAGTGTGGCATACCGGGATCGCCACTTTATCGACGTGCCCCAATTTTTTCAGGTGACTGTCAACCATGGCATGTTGAATCCGGTTCCCCATGATTTGTATGTCAGCCCGGCCGGTAATGATAGTAATACTGGCTTATCACCAGACGCTCCGTTAAAAACCATTCAGTACGCATTAGCCCTGATCCAGGCCGACTCGGCCAATCCCCGCACGGTGCACCTGTTACCCGGA
This sequence comes from Fidelibacterota bacterium, assembly GCA_021734045.1. Classification (GTDB taxonomy): domain Bacteria; phylum Fidelibacterota; class UBA8477; order UBA8477; family UBA8477; genus UBA8477. The sequence goes on along the minus strand of JAIPJR010000071.1, from coordinate 5,912 downwards.
CGCTATACCCCTTCCGGTGGTCAGATATTTCCATTGAATATCCGGGACTATGTAAACCTGGCTGGTAGTGGCCGGGACACCACCATTCTGGACAATGAATATACCCACCCGTCCATGCTCATGGCACGTTACGATCAACACTATAAGGTTTCTTGTATGAAAGTAACCCATGCCGGAGAATATGTGAGATCACCAGCCTTTTATGTTGTAGAACCCACGGGAAATATCGCGGCTCACTACGACGACATGATTTTTGAAGATAACGATGCCGCTATCTTCAGTACTTTGAGTTACAGTTGGGGATTACATGATTCGACCTGGGCTAACCAGACCAGCCTGAAGCTCACGAATATGGAAATTCTGAATAACAAAAACCGAGTAGGTGATTTATTAGATACCCGCGATATTCTGGTTGAGAATGTACAGGTAAAGTCTGTCCTCCCGCAACTCTATCAGCCCGACAATGAATATCAAGCCATCGGATTTTCCACTTCCGTCATGGTATCGCCGGGGACCAGAACTTTTAAGAATGTCCAGATCACCGGTATCAATAATCCCATTACACATGTGGACAAACCCGTGTCGGCAATGTCAATCTGGCGTGGGGGATATGCACCTGAAGTCCGCATAATCAACTGCACTATAGCCGATAACACCTCAATCGATGGCTGTGCGATTAGCATGGGTGAGTCATATCTAACTATTGTGAACAGCATTATCTGGGGTAATGTGCCCAGGCAACTTTGGTTCACCGATTATGGAAATCCGGAGGCCCCCACCATCCTGACGGTCAAGAATTCCATCTTCCAGGGAGGACAGTGGGAAGGATTGGGGGGCTATGGCTCACTGGACCTGCACTGGCTGGATGGGAATCTGGACCAGGACCCACTCTTTACCGGAGATACGGTCAATCCCTACACCCTGTCCGCCAATTCCCCCGCCATTGATGGGGGCACCGACTTTTTTGTCTACGAAGGCGATACACTGGTAAATCTCTCCCCGGATGAGTATTCCGGCGTTGCCCCGGATATGGGCGCTTATGAGTACACCGGACCGGTGAGTACTGTGCCGGAAGGAAAGGTGCCGGAAGACTTTACCCTGTCAGCGCCTTACCCTAATCCGTTTAATCCAATAACTCACATCGATTTCCAGTTGGCACGTAAAAGTCAGGTGAGTCTGGTGATCTACGATGTGACCGGGCGGGTCGTGGCGCACCTGATAGACGATGATACTCTGGAAAAAGGTCCGCATCAGCGGACATGGAATGCGTCGGGTTACGGTAGCGGGGTTTATTTTGTTCGGCTTAAGACACCGGAGGGATTAGAACGGACGCAGAAGGTTGTGGTGTTGAAATAGCAATCCGGGGAAGGACTCAAACTTCCCTATTTAGTATTGCCTGAGTATAGCGATACCTGCTACTGATCTTTTCGCTTAAAACCGGTGATCTTGTTGTGGGTCAATTCCCGGACTTCATCCAGGTTAACAGCTTTCCAGTCCTGCTCCTCGCCCAGCCACACATCCACTGCCGCCATGGCCTGATAGAGAAACATATCCAAACCCGGGATGGTCTGGCAGTCAGCCATTAAGGCATCCGCCAAAAGATGGGTATTAATGGGATTATACACGGCGTCCATTACCACACTGGCATTTTCCAGCAACTCCGCATCCAATGGCGTCTCGCGAATATTGGGCTTCATGCCGATGGGTGTGGCATTTACCAGCATGTACGCCTGTTCAATGGGCTCAATGGCGTTGGCGTCCCAGGGCGTGGTTTCAATAATCGCCGGTTCCACCGTCTGTTTCAAATCCTTCACAAGCAAAACCCCGTGCGGTAAACTGCGGGCGACAATGGTAATGCGTTTAGCGCCCAGTTTTGCAGCTCCGTAGGCAATCGCCCGTGCAGCACCACCGGCCCCCAGAATCACCACATTGGCGTCCTTCAGGTCCACGGAATTGATTTCCACTGCCTTCACAAATCCATACCAGTCGGTATTATATCCAACCCATTTTCCATCCGTTTTGCGCACTACATTCACTGCTTTCATAGGCGCACTACGGGCATTCACATCGTCTAAAAGCGGAATAATATCAGTTTTGAGTGGAATCGTCACATTGAATCCATCCAGTCCCTTGGCAGCGCGACCACGGATCCATTCGCGCAGGTCCGGCCCCGGTACTTCATATTTTTTATAGGCTACTTCGTACCCCAGTTTTTCGAATAACAATTGAATCAAAAACGGACTTACGCTCTGTTTCAACGGGTTACCAATAATTCCAAATCTCACAACGACTCCTTTTCGTCTTTAAGCGGTCATTTCAACCATCGCGGCGGGTAAAATAACTGCTGGAAATGTTGATGAAACAGCTGATTTCAATCGCTTTCTCAGTCATGCTCCAGTTTATCCAGAATGGTGAGAAATCCCGGAAAACTCACGCCAATACAATCTTTGTCATCCAGCCTCGTCGGCTCTTTTGCTATGCGTCCCGCCACGCTCATCATCATGGCGATCCGGTGGTCATGGTAGGTCTGAACTCGCCCACCGGTTAATGGCGTGGGTCCCCGCACCACGAATCCATCCGGTTTTGCCTCAATGTCCGCACCCCAGTTCCGGAGATTGGTCACAATCGCTTCAATGCGATCGGATTCCTTGACTTTTAATTCTGCCGCGCCGGTAACTGCCGTCTCCCCTTCGGCCTGGGTCGCCAGCAGGGCAATTAAGGGTAATTCGTCCTGCAGATTGGGGATCTGTTCCGGGGGAACGGTGATGCCATGTAATGAGCTGGTTCGCGACAAAATATCGCCCACCGGTTCGCCCACCACCTCGCCGGTTTTTGTGACCTTTACCTGTGCGCCCATGGCTTTGATGACATCCAGAAATGCCGTGCGGGTGGGATTCAACGACACACCCTGAAGCAACACCTCCGAGTCCGGCTCCAGGAGCGCGGCCGTGATGAGAAAGGCACCGCCTGAGATATCACCGGGAATGGTATAATCCAGGTATTTCAGTGGTTTTTTCAATGGCTTTATGGTGATGGTCTTGCCCTCATTGGTGATGGGAGCACCAAGATGTTTCAACATGCGCTCGGTGTGGTCACGGCTGGGGAGTGGCGAAGTGATGCTGGTTTCACTCTGGGCATTCAATCCCGCCAGGAGAATGGCTGATTTTACCTGGGCGCTGGGAACAGGCAGGTCATACTGAATGCCCCATAATTCGCCGCCGGTGAGCATCACCGGCAAATAGCCCTGATTGCGTGTTGAGATACGGGCGCCCATTTGACGCAGGGGAACGATGACCCGTTTCATGGGGCGCTGACTTAAGGATTCATCACCGGTGAAGGTCACCTGCAACGGGTAGCCGGCCAGCAATCCCATTCCCAAACGGGCGGTGGTACCGGAATTCCCGCAATCCAGCGGAAGTTGGGGCTGTAAAAAAGGTGCTTTACCGGCGCCCTGGACCGTGACGGTATCCTCCTGCCATTGAACATCCATCCCACAGCGTTTCAAGATGGCAACGGTTTGTTTCACATCAGCGCCACGATTCACATTGTGGAGAACGCTGGGTCCTTCGGAAAGACAGGCCAGCATAACGGCGCGGTGTGAGATGGATTTATCCCCGGGTAAAATGATCGTACCGTATAATGCCATAAGAACATCCCTCCCGTGGTGCGAATGTTAAGCCGCCAAGTGTTGAAAAATCAATGGATATTGTTTGTTTCGCCACAGATAACCACGGAATACACAGACAGGCAAAAGAAACTCAATAACCAGCCACGGATCCTGCCAAGAGCGCGGATCGACTAACCACAGGGGGCACAGAGTTGGTACAGAGAACACTGAGATTATGTCTGTCATCCCGCCTGCCCAGTGAAATACTCATCCCTTTGGATGAATTTCACGGAGCTTGCCCCGCCGAAGGTCTTGGGGTTCGGAATCCGGCGTGAGCCGGATGAAGTAGAGGGATCTCGTTTGGGAACCAATGGCACAAGGGTCCGTCTTCGCTGCCCATTAAATTCTGATTAAGAACGAGACCTTCAACCGTTTGTCCGGTGCCGCAAATCCTCCGGAACTAGCAAAACCATCCTCGTAATTCAACATGAACTGGATGCGATCATTGAATTGGGGTACACTTAAACGCATAGTGTAGTCAATGTATAGCTGATCAAAGAGATAACCTCTCCCCCACTCGTCATAAATATTTTCATAAAGGAGTCCCAGACCAATCTGCGGGAGAAATCGGAGACGATTATCCCATACCCCAGCCCACTTGCCCACCAGGAAAACATTGGACGCGGCGATATACTGTCTTTCTGCATTGGAGCCTTGCCCAATCACCTCGGCCGGATGGTAGCCTGCACCGATTTTATAATGAACATCAACCACCGGGAAGTGAATGGGAATCATAAAGCCGAAAGTGACTCCATTATGGACTTCATAATATCCATCCGCATAGCTGGTGCTGGCCGGATAGGAAGAATATCCCGCAAAGAATGTCAAGATCTCCCGACCCTGGAGACCAGGGACCAGGATTACACAGAGCAGGAAGTACTGGAATGACTTCGCCACCCGGCGACGCATGGTACCCGACAAATTGTTAATTGAATTCATCATCCTGCGGTCCTTTCCACAGAACCAGGTTCATCACAAATCCAGGCGGACGCCAATACCGGGCATAAAACCTATTTTTCCACCGTCGGTGGGGATAAAGATATTCAGCTCCGGCAGGAATTTTACGGCATTCCCCAACACACCGCCAATGACAATCATAGGCGGGAAAAACCCGCGCTCATCATATTCAAAGTCTTCATTAAAAAGCCTAACTGACCCATTCGTTGCGTAGTAGACTGCTTTCACACCCACGTGCCAGCGCTCCGTGCCGGTGATCAACATGGGATAGAAAGCAATCAACCTGTGATCTGGACTCGAATACACAGACATCCCCATGTCGAATGATACCGTACGAGGTGTCTGGATTAATTCATGTTTATAATCAATCCAAACGCCGTAGGGTGTACCAATTTTCAGGCCAAAATCTGCCCGCGGTGAAATGCCATACCGTACACCAGCCTCCACGAAATACCCTGAATCACTCTCTTCAACAAAACCAGCGGTTAGGGCGAGTTTTCCCTCGTCAAGTGTCTGCGCCGATTGAAATGTGGAAAATGATACACACCCGGATAAGACCAGACTCATGAGAAAAAGACCAAAATGCGCCCAATATCGTTTCATGCTCGTTCTCCTGCCCTCCCCCGGTGATACTTTTTAGTCTTGATAAATCTGAACGATGGAAAGTAAGATTTTGCGCCTGTACGAAAAAGCATTAACTGCCACGGTTCCGATTCTGCGCCCACATCATTCTCGTCTTCGCCATCAACGGTACAGACGATTTCGTATTCAATGCCCGCATGGGTAAGACATTCAGGGCTTGCGCAAAATCTTTTCCATGGCCTTACCTCGGGCCAGTTCATCAATGAGTTTATCCAGATACCGAATCTCACGCATGATGGGTTCTTCGATCTCTTCCACCCGGACGCCACACACGACGCCCTTGATGAGGGTACGGTCAGGATTCATCCCGGGCGCTTCCGCGAAAAACGATTCGAAATCGGTTCCGTTTTCCAACTGAGCTTCCAGACTGTCCTGGTCATATCCGGTGAGCCAGCGAATAATCTCATCTACCTCTGCTTTCGTACGGCTTTTGCGCTCCGCCTTGGCTACATAATGGGGATAGACGCTGGCAAACGGGGTTGTATAAATCCGATGTTTGGTCATTGGGTGTCAGCGGGCACTTGAAACTGGGCCACTTGTGGGCACTTCAAAGTGGGCCACCCTTTGAGCGTAGTTTAGCTGTCTGATTTCTTCTTCTCCAACTTCTTTTCTTCGATATTCATTTCTCCTTTTGTGATGTTTCTAA
>JAIPJR010000070.1 GCA_021734045.1 Fidelibacterota bacterium | reverse complement strand
AACTCATCGGTGCAGTTATCAATACCGATATCCTCGTAATCCAAATAATACTCAGTGTTGGGGACCGCTTGAGAATTGGACACACTCCAGGTGTAGCTTTCCGGATTGAACTGGCGAATGCCATACAGATAGCCGTCGCCACGGTAGTAGCGACCGGAGAGATAGAACGAGGCTTTACCATTCATGCCCGGTATGGGACCATTGATGCTGCCCTGAATGTCATTCAAAAGTGTCGGCGTGAACCCTTCTCCCACACCCAATAGATTGATATTATCAGCACCGGTTTTGGCGTACATGCTGTCCGGCAGGCTTCCAAAGTAGATTTTGGGATCAGTGGATGCGTAACGCCCGATGCGAAAGTCAATATTGCCACCATATTTTTTCATGTCCCCTTCGCGGGTGACGATATTGATAATACCGGACATAGCCTGACCATATTCGGCATTAAATGTACCGGAGATGAGCTGCAACTCCTGAATGGCATTATTTTCCACTTCAATCGCCATGGAGGCGGTGTAGGGATCAGTAACGGAAATACCATCCACCATATAGCCCACTTCTGAGGAACGGCCACCACGGATGTGAATTTCACCGCCGGTCCCCTGCACGACACCAGCCTGGAGTGAGATTACCTCTTCAAACTCCTCCACGGGCATAGCACTCAGGTCTGACGCGCTGATATTGGATTGTGAATAGGTAATATCTGCCTGCACCATGGAACGATCGGCTGTAACCGTCACCGCCTCACCTTCGATAATACTGGTGCCCAATTGGGCATCCAATGTGGTGGTGAGGTCCACCATTACGCGGACGCCTTCAACATTATGTTGGGTATAGCCAATCATTGAGAAGCGAACCTCATATATTCCCGGGGGAACATTCAGGATGATGTAGCGCCCATCCAATCCTGTGGCAGCGCCGGTTCCTAATTCTGACACCACCACATTCACTCCGATTAGTGGCTCACCGCTATCGGCATCTGTGACCAGACCGGAAATTTTTCCGGTCGTGCCGGCAAACAGGAAGGCGGGAAAAATCAATCCCAGTAAAAGTGCTTTAGCCCCTTTTTTCAGCATATTACCCTCATTTGCACAAATAAAGAATCCGGCAAAAGACCGGATTCCTTGGTTATTAGCAATTCTGTGGAAATTATTTTTTGATGCGGTATATCCGCGGCTTGTTCGGTTAGTCTTATCATGTTCAGATTACTCTCCCCCTAAATGCGCTGCCCGAGTAACGATGAAACCTGATTAAAAATAGAGATTCAGCGTAAAGCGTTGCGCGTTTTTCAAACGGCCGAAATCCGCAAATGAATAGTCAAATTTCAGACCACTTGATCCCATAAGCGGAATATCCACGCCGGCACCAACCGTGAAACCCTCTTCGCGATCCTCCCAATTTTCAGTGCTGCTGGCGGTATTGGTCTCCACGAAGGGCGATTTCCACCCACCACGCAGAAAAACAAGATTGGCGATATTCAGTTCGGTTCCAATATTCAAACTCTCGTAATTGTCATTGGGATGCAGGGCATCCACAGCGACGGTGAGTTTCGAGGATCCCTGACTCCACACATCCATAGCCACGCCCACGCGGAACATAAGTGGCAGGGCCGATTCATCCATCGCCAGATAGGCCGGGATAAGCGGGTTATTTCCTTCAGCTTCCGGATCCGGGTCATAGGTGACCAGGGCGTCGCGACCCGACATTTGCATGGAGGTCCCAAAATTGGAAATACTCATGCCCAACCGCATATCATGGAACTGGGTTGTAAATAATGTCCCTACATCAATGGCCATTCCCTGAGCGCTCATGTGCCAAATACTTTGTCGAATGAATTTGGCATTGAATCCAATAGAAAATCGGTCTGTCAGATTCCGGGCGAGCGAGATTTGCATCGCCAGATCGCTGGCTGAGAATTTCTCCCCTGTGCCGTTGGGCTGTGTCTCGGTTCGAACCGGCATATCCGCCATGGTTAACGATGTGAGACTGGCGCCAACCGTTCCAATTCCATACATGGGTACAATGACGCCCACATAGTCAAAACCAATATCGGCAATCCACTGGGTGTGGACGAACATGAATTCTGTCGCCCCGGCCCGCGAGATACCGGCCGGATTCCAGAATAATCCGGACGCGTCATCACTTAAAGCAACAAAGGCTTCGCCCATACCATTGGCGCGACTGCCAACGCCGATTTTCAGAAATTGAGCAACAGTGGTACCGACTTTATTCTGCGCAAATGAAACGCTGATCAGGCCGGCCATTAATACGAGTAGAATTTTCTTCAACATCATAGCCTCCTTATTTAATCAGCGCCAGTTTGCCGATGGTTTCAGCACCTGATTCAGGTGACTCGATATGGTAGACATAAATACCATACGCCACCTCCAGATTATCATTATTCAGCAAGTCCCATGGCTCACTGCCGTCATAAACCGTGCTGCTGTGTTCGATTTTTCGCACCAATTCTCCACTCACTGTATAGATCCGGATGGTACATTCCTGCGGAAGGTTAATGAAATACACTTTCCGCTCACCCCTCCCCGATTGCAGGTATGGCTTGCGTTCCCAGGTCGCTGTTGCCACATAGGGGTTGGGTACCACGGCCACTTGGTCTAAATCATTTTTCACCAGTTCCGCGGATTCCTGTCCCCCACTGGTTGTGAATTTGTAACTATCCATTGCACTGAAGGGCATGCGGGTTTTGTATTGAAAGACATCACCAGGCTCAGGCCCGAAGCTATCCCAATCCTCTTCCGTAATGCGGTGTTCCAGGCCGGCATTGGTGCCAAACCAACCTTCCCCATCGATAAACAAAATCGAGCGAATATCAGCATCCTGGGAAATGCTGGTGTCACCGTAACTGGCTTCAAATTGTGTTGTTGTTAAACCAGCATAGTCAGTTCCTGCATTCGTGAGGTCGATGGTCGCGAAGCCTTTTTTCGTGCCTACCCACAAGGTTTTTCCCGTTTGTGCTTCATCATAATAGAAGCTGTAAACGGTTTTATTGGGCAGATCATCGTAGGTGACGAAATTATCGTCAACTTTAAAGGCTAACCCCAAAGAGGTGCCTACCACGATTGTTCCATCCGGTAATTGATAAACCGTCTGGAAATTGTTGTTCGGCAATCCATTGTCATTGGTCTTTTTAATGGTGGACCAGCTATCAGCATCGATATCGTAGATTACCAAACCAGCTTCAGTGGCTATCCACAATCGGTTTTGATCATCCACTAAAATATCCCGCACAGCCCGTGTGGTAATGTCAATATCCACGGTGGCCGGCGTCGTGTACTGGACAATTTCATCGTCCAGACTGGTCTCCAGTGTCCCATTGGTATTCACCCGCACCAGCCCTTTTTTAGCAGTGGCCAACCAGATGTAACCCTGCTGGTCTGTGGCGATAGCGATACAGGCTTCAAAGCGGCGACTCGCTTCTGGATTGGACAAATCCTCTACACCCCCGTTGAGAATATCGAAGAGGGTTTCCAGTTGGAAATTACGATACCAGTGAATGCCATCAAAGGCCACCGGTCCCCACCCAGTACCAATCCACCACGCTGATCCAACGGACTTGATATCGTAAATGGTATTGTCAATCAGATTTCCGCCGGTGGATGCTTTGGACCAGTGCTTCCAACCACCGGTTTCGGGACTATAATAGTGCAGACCATTGGCCGGGATATTGGGATTCGTGACGCCACGTGTTCCAATAAGCAAGCCATTTTCATCGGGGACAATCGCACTGATACCCGGCGTGCGTGGTCGAAAGCTGATATCCCAGGTACGGTAATAATTCCCCGTTTTATCATCGGTTTCATACATGAGCGGAATGAGCGCCGTTGTCAAACCGAAAGTTGTCCCATTCAGCGACAGGGCTCCGATATCCAGTGTGTCACCACTCAGGGTCTCCATCACATAAAATGTTATGGGTCGCGGTGAGGGAAGAACGATGGTATCAGCCGTGTCTGCTGTTAAGTGAATCTGGTAATTCCCGGGGAAGGGAATCCCGTCAACATTATTAATGCGTGATAAAGTGATATTTGCATCCCAACTGGCATTACCGGAAATCCAGCCTGTATTGGCGGAATCCTGAGCCACCACATCATTGTGGACGAAAACCTGCAAACCATTCATAATATGGTTTTTATCCTCACCCTGGAGAGCGTCCTGACGATCCAGCACGATTAATTCATCTGCGGGATCCGTGATATCCCAGAGCTGGAAGTACTGCGTTTCCCGGACTTTCTCCTGAATGTCATTGTCATCAACATTAGGCTCACCAGCGTCTGGACGGCCATTGGCCTCGGTGCCACCAGGATTCAACACCGGATGCCAGTTGTCACCGTGAGGATCGTCACCTGGATTCACACCGGCAATGGGCGCGTCGGAGCAACCGCCACCGGAGATTTCATAGATATCCGAACAACCATCCATTCCCACATCCTGGTTCACAGAGCCGTCCGTGAGCGGATTCCAGATATCCAGGGTTGGAAGCACTGTGATGGTGGTATCCGGTATAATAACTGAGTCTTTCAGGGTACCACTGATGAGCTGATTAATTTCCCACCATAAACCACTGTAGACAAAATGTTCACCTACTGCACCGGTAACCGCTACGGTTGTGTCCTGATTCTGTACAAAATTTACCGTATCCGGTGTGGGCGGAACTATCAAAGTGACATAAGACCCCACCGGTATAAAGAGTGTATCGTCCATGAACGATTTCCAATCCCCATCGTTGTCCACCATATCGGTACGACTGTCCACAAAGCGGATTGCATATTCCCGGTTATGGGGCACCTGCATGGGATCAATAATCTTTACTTCCACGCTACCGGTTCCGGGATTTTCACTCACATCATCGGAAATCAGCACTTCCGGTGCAACATAGCCCACAGAGGGCGCAGCCGGCGTCACAACAGCCGTATTGATGTCCAGTGTTATTTCACCGGAGAAGGTTTCCTGAATGTTTTTGGATGTTTCGGTGGGTGGAATGGTATCCCGAACGGAACCCGTGTCATATGCACAAATCGCATAGTAGTAGCGTTGACCGTTAATCACATCTTTATCTACAAAACTGTGAACCAGGCCCGTGTTACTACCCATGTCGTAATGGAGTCCGGACCCCACCACCTGTTCAATCGGATGTGGTCCTCGCCAGCTATCTATTTTGTCAAACTTTGCGATGGGCTTCCACAGATAGGGACTACCGTATGCATCCGTGATTGATTTCACCTCTTCGAACCCAAAATCAGTAGCACGATAAATGGCATATCCGGCAAAATCGTTGCCGTAAATGGGATCTTTGGAGTGCTCCGACCCTTCGTCCCAATACAATGTAACCTGTTCATCTCCTGGAACGGCTGTAATCCGCGGTTTTAGGGGCGGACGGGTGAACCGGTATCCGGCATTGTAAATATCCTGCACCACATTCGCTGTGGCATAGAGATCCCGGGTATTGTGCGGATTTTCGTGCAGGTCAACGCCTGTGGCGCCTGTAATGTTATACCCAAATAACATGGTAATGGAGAAACGACGCCGGTCTCCCGGTGCCATTTTCAGAGGACCTGAGCTATAGAGAAAAATGTTGTCTGAGCGCTGTTGGAATGTGGAGTCGATGATGGGCGCAGCCAACCGATTGAAAAATGTGTTATCATCAACACCATTATACGAATACTGCTCAACGATGAAACCCGTTAATCCGATCTGGTCAGCTTCGTCCAAGTCGGTTTGATCAAAATTGGGCTCTCCATCATCAGGCCGTCCGTTGGCTTCGGTGTAATCCGCATCCGGTCCGGGATAGCCCGGGTCTTCCGGACCCAGACCATCGGTACCCACATCATCATTGATGGCTTCTCCCGGATCCCACTGCCCATTGTTATTGTAGTCATCAAAGGGTCGCCAATCACCATCATTGTCAATGCCATCCTGCATGGATTCGTCCACCATGCCGTCCTGGTCATTATCAACAAAATCGTATGGCTCACCAGGTGATTCCAGGAACTTGTAACCAAAGAAGCCGGGGATAATGTCGGCAAATTCCGGTCCGCCCCTGGCATTGTCATCCCAGGCATAGACCATATCAACATATGTATCGTAATAGGCATCATCATCGCTATAATCATTGGCGCCACCGATATGGGGGTCACCATACATGCCAAAATAGACGCTTTCAAGCGTGTCCCCGCCGGTATTTTCCAGCTCGTAGATAAAGAAAATCACATTCTGTGCCCGTGTAGCAATCCACTGGTAACCCCGTGATTCCACTTCCAGACCAATTCCACCCCGGTCAGGATTACCCAAATCAGCGTAAAATTCGTCATCCCGTAACTCACCGGTCCAGGGATATGAATTGTGGCGGTAAACATAGCTGTCATCCATCACGTAGTAGGATTCCTGATCAGCCGTTGTAACACCCCGTCCGTATTCACCCGGCCAGACGAACTTACCCGGATAATCAGGATTGGTAGCGTCATTTATCTGATACCAGAATGGATTATTAGAGGTTTTATAGGGCGGCCAGGTATCGGGTCGCGCATCGGGATCTCTGTCTTCATCAGGACTGTCGCTCATGGCAATTTTATGAACAAATGGATCGTTGTATCCTGGCAGGGGCTCCCAATCATTAGGCGTACCTGCCGGGTTATTTCCACTGACACCGGCAACCGTAAGGCCGTCAATGACAATGCGTTTTGTATCACCCCCATAGGTGGGAACCTCCGCACCAGCCACCACACCAAACTCAAAGGCATAACCGCGTCCGGATCCAATCGGCCATTCCATCGAAGGCTCGGTATTCGGTTTCCCGATAGAACCATAGTTATAGAAGAGGGTTCTCACCTGATTCCCGTTATGGAAATTATAAGCCCGATCGCTGCGCGCTGCCGCTTTGCTCATGCGATGAATCTGCTTCATTTTGGCATTGTACAGATTCCAACCTACCACGTCTGATTTGCTCTCAGGTGGTGTGGGCATTTGTATCGTTCCCCGGTCTGCGGCAGTGAGTGCCAGGGCAGTAAAGGTGATAATTAATATGATTTTCCGCATGCGAACTCCTTATAACCCGAACTGCAAGCCAACGCGGAACTGGCGTGGTGCACTGAAATAACTGGGACGGTTTAAATAATCGGCCAAACTGTGTCGCCCGGGTTCGTTCCCTTTGTCAGGCGTGTAGGTGGGAATTAACGAGTACGTCGCCCGACCGGTATCATTAAACACTACCCGTTCGTTCATGGTGTCAAACAGGTTGTAGATCTTGGCAAAAAACACCACCTGCTTTCCCATAATGGTATAATCTTTATGGGTATTCAGATCCACCGAATATTCATCCGGCTTCCGGTCCGAATTGGGTTTGTCCAATTGGAACCCCTGCACGGACGGTGTATAGGGTAATCCCGAACCGTACCGCAGCAGCAGACTCACGCCCCAATTATTGGGTTCGGACAGCGTCAGGTTTGTGTTGAGTGTGTGACGTTGATCCCAATTCAGGTGAACAATCTTTTTTTGTACTTCCTGGGGTGGATCAGACTGATTGGCGTAAAATTGCTCCAGCGGATCTGACGCGTTTCCCTTGGTAATCTGATAGGTGTAATCCAGCGCCGCTGAGAAAAGACCGGTACGTCGCTTGGTCAATGAAAAGGTTACACCGCGGCTGTTTCCATAATCGGAATTCGCATAAATGGAATAGCGTGTTCCGTTGTAGGTCTCTTTGAGCTCAGAACTCAGTAGTCCGGAAAAATCCTGATAGAAAGCGATGATCTCAATCGCCAGATCCGGCGCCAGTTCCTGCTGCAAACCGATTTCATACTTTACCGTCTTCTGCGGTTTCAGGGCAGCATTTCCCAAAATGGACTGATTATCACCGGCGATTTCAAATTCCGGATTGGCATACAGGTAAGCGAAAGTGGGAATCTGAAAAAAGTGGCCATAGCTAAAGTGAATGATGCCTTTATCTGTAATAGGATAAGCAACACCAATACGCGGACTCAGTTGGTGAACCGGGTCTACATACTGGTAAAAGTCCTCATAAGTCTGCCATTGACCACCGGTGGCATTGAGCGTATCAATCACCTCTCCGGCACCCTGGTATTCCCGCTCTGAAGCCAGCGCTGTATCTACAAAGGCCATTCCATCCACCGAATCAACGGTGGTGTAGAGATAATAACGGGGGTTGTCCGGGTCCTTATAATCTCCGGGGACATAGTAATTGGGGTTGAAGTAATCATACCGCAAGCCCACATTCACAATCATATCCACCAGCTCGATTTTATCCTGGATATAAGCAAAATATTCTTGTGGCTGACGATCGTTTTGAGCGATAGTGCCTACTTTTGCTCGATCGCTTAGCCAGTTGGTGTAGCTATCGTTGGAATAGCTGGTCTCAGGAGTTTTCCCATCCGGAATCCAGCCGGTAGAGCTGCTAACCTCGGTTGTAAAGGTACGGTAATTCATCACATGGCTCTTGTATCCCAGGCCAGCTTTAATCTGATGCGTATTGTTATACTGCCAGGTGAGCGATCCACTTAGGTAAAGGGTCTGATTTTTCCGCCAGGTGTAGCCGGCATTATGGCCACCGCCATAGTACTCATTGGGTGGTGAGAAAGTGATGGTGTTCGGCAGGAAAAGATTGTTTTTCACATCACTCAGGGTCACATCGGCAGTAATTTCCCATCCGCTATTCCCCCATTGTCCTTTCATCCACTCCAATAAGCCTACAAAATCAACCTCGGTTGTCCCCAGACTGTCGCCCACAGTATAAGTGTTACTTTCAGGATTGGAGAGCCGGAAATCTATACCGGAGACACTGTTAATCAGCGAAACATCAACCCTTAGAATCAATAATGAATCACTGGCATTGCCATACCATTTCCCACTCTCCAAGTCCTCTGATTGCGCATAGGATTTCAACTCATCCAGAGTGGAGAAAATCTTCTGGTCATCAAGCGTCAACTCATTGGGCAGCAAATCACGGTAGTAGGTTTTGGATTCCGATTCGTAATAGGAGCCCTTTAGGTTGTAGAAGAAGCTGTTCGAAAGCGAATGCGTGAAATCCAGGATATGGGAAATCGAGTAAGAGTCATTGGTGCCACGGCCCAGGGGATTGTACTTGTAAGCCAGACTGTAATCCTGACTCATCCCCGTATTGTATAATACATTATAGTTAAGCTTCATCTTGGGCGTGATTCGCCAAGTTAGCTTGGAATTCAGATTCATCCGCTGGGAATGATTCATCCGTACGACTTCACCCGATCCACCGGCACCACTGTCCCAGACACCATTGCCATTAAAATCGATGAATGGTTCGCCATCCAGTACACCATTATTGTTGTAATCGTGGAATGGGTCACCATCCAGAACACCATTCCCGTTAAGATCGATAAATTCCAATTCTTCCGGATTCAGGAATCCGTCACCATCCAAGTCCACGCCCGGATGATCGTAGTGACCATTGCCATTCACATCACGATATGGTTCGCCGGGGTTGTAACGGCCGTTACCGTCAAAATCGATATAAGGTTCACTGCCAGGTTCGATCGTGCCATCTCCATTTAAATCATCAAAAGGTTCGGCCACATTCAGTAACCCTGCCTTGCCATAGGGCGAGTTAAGCAGCTCTTCCACCGTTCGCGTGGACAGATAATTCACATCTCCGGGCACATGCTCCTGGACACCGCGTAAATATCCGCCATTTTCATAGTAGCGCCCCGAGAGAAAAAAGGACAGGCTCTTCCCAAAGCCCGGAACCGGACCGCTAAGCGATCCCTCTACATTACGGATATTCGTAGCTTTAAACTGGTCTGCATACTCAAAAACATCGGTATGGGTGGTGTAATAATCGCCCACATAGCCCGACAGGGAGCCCTGAAATTTCGTCGCTCCTTCTTTGGTGACGATGTTAATCACCCCGGACATAGCCTGACCATATTCAGCATTGAAGGTTCCGCTGAGAATTTGCAGCTCTTGTACGGCATTATTCTCCACACCGGAAGAAAGTCCACCCCAGGCCGGATTGGTCATGGGAACGCCATCTATCATATAGGACACTTCACTGGATCGTCCGCCACGAATATGAATGGCACCATCCGTACCTGTCACGACCCCCGCTTTGGTACCGATAATACCGCTCACCGACTCCACCGGCATTTCTTTTATATCTTCGGCACTAACAATTGAGCGACCACTGGTTAGATCCTTTTGAACCATGGGACGCTCGGCTACCACCTCAACCACCTGGCCAGCTTCCAGTACCTGTGTTGTGAGGTTAAAATTGACTTCAGTGGTCAGGTCACCCAGTACCTTTACGTCATTGACCCGCGTTTCAGCGTACCCCATCATACTGGCGCGTACATTGTAGACGCCCACCGGTACATTGATGATATAGTACATGCCATTCATGTCCGTACTGGCGCCCAGTGTCTCCCCTTCCAGAACGACATTGACGCCCGGGAGAGGTGTACCGGTTTCAGCGTCGGTAACGCGTCCGGAAATTTTCCCACTCGTGCTACCATAAATTGCCGTGCTAAATGTGAAAAATCCCAGCACGATGAGATGTCTGATAAAAAGTTTTGTTATCTGGAGAGAGGCTCTCTTCATTGGTTACTCCACCCTGTTTCTTATCCGATTTGGCGGCCAATATAGTCGGCGGTGTGACACTTGTCAATAAACGCTGGTTTGTTAATAAGATTAAATGAACTAATGTTTACCCTGAACCGCATTTTTACTTGAATTGGCAGGAGGCAAGCGGTAGATTCCTCACACAAAAATGAAAATTTGGAGCCTGCTCGTACCAGAAAGTCAACGGCTATTGGTAAAGAGGAAATCAGGGGCGGGTTCAAAATAACCAAAAAGAGGAGGACTTATGCGTACAACGCTACCTAAATGGACAATCGCGTTATCGCTAGTCGTATTTGCCGGCTTCGCCTTCGCAGGCGGAAATGGCGTGAACAGCTTCAGTGAAGTTTGGTCGATGACCAACACTGAAGACGGCGACGTGTTTTGGGGTGTTAGTGGTCCCTTTGACCTGGATGGTGATGGCAACAATGAAATGTTGGGTTACACCGACGACAATGGCATCACGCTACATCTGTTCGAGGTCACAGGGAACAATACCTGGGATGAAGTTTGGACCCACAATATCACCGATGTGACCTACAGTTTTGAAGCTGCGGACCAGATGGTGGATCTGGATTCTGATGGCTTGCCCGAACTGCTGGTTGGTGGTGATGCCACTTCCACCCAGCAGGGCTTTTTCGTATTCGAATACGACACCCTGAGTGAAGATTTCAACATGAATCGCGTCGCTTCTTTCCAACCCCTGACCATTGCTGGTGTTGGAACGGGTGGTTCAGTCTCCAGTCTTTGGGCTGGCGACCTGGACGATGACGGTGTAACTGAGATCCTGATGCATGAGACAGACAACGACTATGTCTTTATTTTCTCATTGGATCCCAGCTCCAACTTTGAATTCCCCAACTGGCAAACGGAGTTTGTAGACTCTACACTGGGCTACACCGCCTATGGTGCCGTTGTTGGTGATTTCGATGCGGATGGCACCAATAATTTCGCACTGGTAGAGTGGGACTTTAATGGTATCGCTTTCTACCAAGTTGATGGCGAAGACACCTATTCTAATATCTACTGGTCGGATGACATCACCGAAACCGATGGTGGCTCTCTGCGTGGTCTGGACGCCGCTGATTTCGACGGTGACGGTTACACAGAAATCATTCTGCCCTCAGTTGGTGGTGGACTTTTTCTTTACACCAACAGTGGTGACCTGAGTGCCTGGGATCCCTCCACAGACTTCCATGAACTCTGGTGGGGCGATTCTCTGGGCTTCCGTGGCGCCAAAGTTGGCAATCCGGATGTCTGGCAGACTGCTGACGGTTTGGATGTAATCGCCGCTTACGGTAATACTGCTGCTCAGGGCCAGATTCTGGACTTCGAGTATAATGGTGGTGCCGTAGGCGATCCCGGTTCCTGGGATGCTTATGAACTCACCAGCACCGGTGGTACCGACCGCTGGCAGGATGTTGCAGTAGGCGACTTTGACAAAGATGGTATTGATGAAATCTTTGTGGTCTCCCGCGATGTTCCCAAAGCCATGATGTTAGAACATGATGCCTTTGATTATGCGCCCAGCACGGTGAACTATATCGTTGCTAACGATGATAATCCCGGCTGGCAGACCCGTGGTGTACACGCCGGATCCGATCTGGATGGTGACGGCAAACCCGAAATCGCCATTACGGACTACACCAATAGAGGCATCCATGTCTATGAGGTCATTGGCGACAACACACTGGAATGGGTCTTCTCAACAGAAGATACGGTTACATCCTATGGCTCAACCCCCCGGTATGTGGTCACAGGTGACCTGGATGGCAACGGCAACGGCGAATTCATTTACGTCCAGGCTGGCGCCCCGGGTGAACAAAATGGTGTCCACGTCTGGGAATGGGATGGCACAGATAATGGCTATACCTATTACCAGTTACCTATTCAGATTGATGGCGGCGAACCCGATCGCTATCGTTTTGAATCCTTTGGTATCGGCGATCCGGATGACGATGGTCAACAGGAATTGTTGATTGCCAATAATGGTTCAAACAATGACTTTGATGTCTTTCTGATTCTCTCCGTTGATGGAGAATTCAGTGGAGGCTTTTACAGTTCAGTAAATGAGTTTATGGCCCGTCAGAGCGATGGTGTCTTCGGCGGATCACCCTGGGGTGGCTCCGTTGGTGACCTGGACGGTGATGGCATGAAAGAAGTGCTCTTCTCTGCATGGGATCACGCTGGTCTCTACATCGTAGAAGCAACCGATGCCAACACTTATGAGTTTCAGACCTACGCCTGGTTAGATTCATCCCTGCAGGATGGCGTCAGTTACGCTGGTACCGTGACTGCGGATCTGGATGGCGATGGTGCTGATGAACTTTATGGTGGTATGTATTCCCATGGTGCACTCTACGCCGTGACAGCCAGCGGTTCTGATGTTTCCGACATCACAGGCCTGGTTGTTGATACCAGTGGCACCAGCACCTGGGACGATGAGCATGTAAGCTGGATTTCCGACTTTGGTGCG
>JAIPJR010000069.1 GCA_021734045.1 Fidelibacterota bacterium | reverse complement strand
GATCAGAACTGCGATCAGTCTGAAATTGATCAGGAAAGAGAGCAATATGATGATTATATCTTTGATATATTTTCTTGTATAAATAATTTTGGTGAAGGTTATGACTCAAGGCATGTCGAGTCAGAACTGGGAGGGGATGCATATTCCGACCCAGAGCGAGTTTGTTTGCATTCAACCATTGAAAACAGGCTTGGCCGTGATGTCTTGTGTGCCTGGTGGCAAAACAACCCGGCTTGGCAATTAATTGGAAGTAGTGGAGTACCCGTTTGGGGTGATTATGAAGCCTATTGCGGCGATGCAGGAGGTGTTGAAATGACACCTGAAATCAGAAATGAACTCAATGAAATCGTGATCTGCTGCAAATCAGAAGCAGACATTGGGCAGTTGATAGATATCAGAAATCGAATTGCTCGAATGCTTGATTGTATTCCTGAAGACGAGCCAAGTTTTAATTGTCTCAATATTAAGCCCCAGTTAGGGAGTCTTAGAGATTACTATCAATTGGAGTTAGATCGAGCAAATAATGCTATTCAAGCTACTCAGAACCATATCAATCAATATTGTCCGTAAAAAACAATGATTATCGCTAAGGATAAATAATGGAACATCCATCTCAGAAAATCGGGCTTATCTTGCTTTTCGGTCTGTCCACATGCATGGCTCAATCGCCATTAACGCCAATTGAAACGGGGCAAGCATCGGTTGGAATTCAACCTCAGGCCATCTTCTCATCCACCTGGCAATCTTTTAATCACAAGTACCATCTGTTTAGCGATACCATGCTAACAGGCAACTACCATGATACCGATTTTATCAACGCCATAGGGGAGGACATTTTCGCGCAGAATGATTCCGGACGGCTTGTGTGGTACCCGGTAGATTTATTGAAGAAATATGCCGGGACCTTTTTTAAGCCGTTTATTCCCAGGGGGGATCACTGGCATACGGTGGAAGCCGACCAACCGCTGAAGTTGCTATCCGGGATGGTGTCCCAATCGGAGCCGGATGACCTGGCATTGAGTTACGTGAAACCACTCAATGATACACTCCCGGCGATTGTCATATTCAAAGGAAAATACAACCCTGGGTTCAGGTTATTCAAACGCCGCGATTATGTACTTATTTTGGCATTATTTCGTGACGGAGATCGAACATCCTGTCAATATCAGGTTGTGGTATTAACACCCAATCCGTTGAAGGACAGGCAGATCAAACACCAGATTAGTTTTCCATACGGGCTGTGGTTTAAGCAGGATGTTAATCCAAGTCAGAGTTCCCACAACCAGCGCATCAGAATTCAGCGGACTTTTGACATTCTGTCACAATCCCTGCGGGACAGTCTTTTTCAATGGATTATATCTGGCCCCCATAGGCTCAAGACTTATGATAACATCGCATTAGGTCCCCGAATTGATTTGCCTTTCCCTGAGAACTGGGATTCACTCAATCCAGAAAAGCACCATCAATTTCTGGTGAATACTCTACATCCGGAAAAGTGGGTTGTTGTAAAGGCTGAGGTAACTATGCGTCCGTGGGCTCTGTTTTATTTTTACAAATTTGTACTTCAATCGAAGGAAAATCGTGAGGAGCAATATAACGCCAGGTTTTCAATTCGATATTATGATCAACACTATCGAAAGGGCGTATTTGAGGGTGTCCCCATGATCCTGGATTCTCTAAAGCAGGTGGATCATGAATAGGCCATCACACCGCACAATGATGATCTGGCGAGGACGGAACCACGCTTATCTCCTTTTTCTCTTGGGCGTTTTATCCGTTTGGCCAAGCGGTGCGTACGCCGGTTGTGATTCAACCGGGAAAGTTACAAAAAGTGATTCTGTTCTCGCGACCCTGGTCAAGCCAGTTTGGCAACCGTTCAATCAAAGGCATGGTCTTCATTCAAATTATATCCTCACCGGCATGTATTTCGATGCGGGCTTTACACGGCAAATTGCAGAGGAACTTATATCAATTAGTTCTGAGCAGCATATTGCGTGGCAACAGGCAGATCTGATAAATATGCCCAACCATTGCTATTTTTGGCAAGGTGTCTCGCCCACCAGCCCGATTAAAAAAACCACCATAAGGACGTCACCACAAGACTATTTAAGAAAATCCATTTTGCCTCCGCCAGGGAAAAACGATCAAGCATTAATTTATATTCGCCCAGTTCATGACACCCTGCCGGCGATTATCATGTTCAATAGTGAATATCATGGCTGGCCCTGGGAGAAGCAAAAGCGTCGGTTTACGCTCATTTTAGCTTTTGCTGCGAAAAACGGTGGCTTTGAGTTTCAATATCAGGTTTTAGAGGGCAGTCCGGATTTCTGGAAACAAATGGATAGATCAATGGATTTGGGTGCTTACTATTTCCCGGCCGGTTTCCATGTTCCTTATGTCTACAACCCGCTAAGTTTTCCCGTGCCGGAACCCCGCAAGATCGTTCGGATGCAAACACAACCACAACGGGATAGTTTGTATCAGTGGGTCGTGGCGGGGGACCACCAAGTGGTAACCGAGGATTTCCATTCAGTCATCCGGCAGGCACTAAATCTACCCGAAGAGCTGTATCGTGAATCTTCACAGGAAAGGGAACAGCGGCTGCGGGCTGGCTTGAAATTGGAACGCTGGCAAATTATTTCAGCGCACTATAAAACGCGACCCTGTTGGATGGGCGGTGAATATTATTTCACGCTTCAATCCCGTCAAAATCCAGCGGAGCAGTACAACGCTGTATTTTCACTCCTGCATCCTCCCGAACCGGACCAGTTCAAATCAGCGCTAATGACACTGAAAACATTTCGCCGGGTTTTAGATTGAGGTTTCCCCGGCACCGGTACACCCGAACCTGCCGGTGGATCGCCCCACGAGATTTTTTCAATTTTTAGCGCAATCAAGAATGACATCAATCTGGTGGGTTGTGATGTCCTGGAACTAGCGCCGCAGTATGATCCAGCCGGGATATCTGCTGTTCTGGCGGCCAAGACCCTGCGTGAGATGTTGCTGCTGTTCTGAGGGCTGTGCCATCGTTTGCCACATTCTGCCTTAGACTGATTTCGTTGTAATCTTTTTAAATCTGTGATATTTGATAACCCTGCCAGGGTCCTTACCTTCATGTGTTGTAAGTCTGAACGAAAAATGGGATAATACCATGAAAATGAGTTTTCGGGTTGCTGTTCATCTTTTGGTGATCAGTGTCAGCAGTCTATTCGCCCAGTCGGGTGAGTGGGTCAATTTTGACTCCCGCAACCGGGGATTAACAGGTGAATTTTGGACATTGGCCGTTGATACCAATGGTAACAAATGGACGAGTAGCTTCGACAACGGATTGATCCGGTTCGATGGGGAGAACTGGCAAAACTACACGACGGAAAATTCTGACATCCCGGGCAACTATGTGGAAAAAATCTATGTGGATGCGGCAAATGTGTTGTGGATGATTGCCGGAAATAATTTCGTGTCATTTCATGAGGAGGAATGGACGGTTTATCCCCTGCCCGATACAAGTGATGGAATCCAGCCCTATCCTCGCTGTATGGTCGTTAACGGAGATGAACTTTGGATAGGTACAGGTCTGCGGGGATTATTCAGATACATGAATGGTAACTGGACCATATTCGACACCACGAACTCAAATATTCCCTCAAATAATATCACAGCTGTGGCAGTTGATAGTGTCGGTGATATATGGGTCGGAACTACTGAAGGGCAAATTGGCAAATTGACGAATAGCATCTGGACGGTGTTTGACACGATCAATTCCCCACTTAATGATGAGAAGATTACATCCATTACCGTATCGCCGGAGAATGAACTCTGGGTAACCCAACAGTGGTCAAACCAAGTACTCGAACATGTGAATCAAACCTGGATAGTCCATTTGCCTCTCGAGTCGGACTTAGATGAGGTACAAGATCTTACAATCGACAACTCTGGGACAGTGTGGATATGTTCCTTTTTTCAATTACGCCGATTTGATGGATTCTCATGGGAAACAATTGAATTAAATAACCAGGGGTCGCTGTATTTTTTCAACCTTCTGGCAGCAGACTCCCACGACAACATTTGGCTGAGTACATATAACGGTTTGGTGCAGTTTGATGGCGTGTCAGGAACCCAATATCTCCCGCCATCCGTGCGTCAGCTACCGGATGACCGGGTATATGCGCTTGCCCAAGATTCTCAGAATGACCGTGTTTGGGCGGGCACCCGTAATGGTTTAGCCGTTTTCCACGGCACTGAATCCACAATTTATGACTCAACCAATTCCGACTTGCCGGGTAACTATATACTGTCCCTGGCTGTGGATCAGAATCAAACCCTCTGGGTTGGTACGTATCAATCCGGCCTGGCAGCTTTTGACGGGACGACCTGGACGGTCTATGATACGACCAACTCCGACATTCCGGGCAATGACATCCAAAGCCTCGTGGTCGATGAACAAAATCGTATCTGGGTGGGGACCAAAAGCGCCGGACTGGCGATGTACGATGGATTGGATTGGATGATTTTTGATACGACCCATTCAAACCTTCCCGCGAATTACATTACCGCATTAGAGATTGACGAATCGGGTACCGTATGGGTCGGCACGTATGATAACGGTGTTGCTGAATATAATGGAGAAACCTGGATTCATTATAACACGGACAATTCTGACCTGCCGGGAAATCATATTTTAAGCCTCTATACAAATGGCGATGGCAGCATCTGGATCGGTACCACGTACGGTCTGGCGGCCTTTGATCAGTTTACCTGGGCTGTGTACACCTGGGCCAATTCCGGCCTACCCGCCAACCAGGTTTATGCCATTGATTCGGATATAGCTGGTAATATGTGGTTCGGTACCCTGGGGTCGGTGATTTCCGGCGGGCTGGTGCGGTTTGATGGCGCTGTTTGGACACGATTCAGTACAGATAACTCCGGGTTGACCCACAATTTTGTCCATGCCCTGACCTCTGACAATCAGGGAAATATGTGGATTGGTACGGTCGGTGGCGGATTATCGGTGTACCAACCGGGAGGCGTACAACTAGCCGTGGAGCAGGAAGAACCGGTCACACCCACTGAAATGCGTTTAGACCAAAATTTCCCCAATCCTTTCAATCCAGCCACCACCATACGTTACATGTTGCCTGTTTCAGGGCATGTTGACTTACACGTGTGTGACATCACTGGCCGGGAGATGATTCAATTGGTCGATAGATACCAGACACAGGGTAACCATGTGATTCGTTTCGATGGTTCGGAATTAGCCAGCGGGGTCTATTTTTATGTTTTGAAGTCTAACGGTTGGATAAAATCGAAGAAAATGTTGCTGGCAAAATAGTTGACGCCGGAATCAACCCGAGTTGAGATCATCAACAAGTATAATTTTTTCTGAAAACCCTTCCCTTTGGATGTATGAATAAATAAATAAGACCTCAAACCTTGGGAGCTATTGATTAGATTAAGGTGAAAAAAATTCGATCGATATAGATATGACCGGTAATAAAACAGTTCATCGATTCTCTCTCCTGCCCTGGTGGCAACAAGTCTTCATCATTGCCGGCGTTTCAACTGCGCTGATATTGCTTTCGGGATATTTGGGCGTTTACATGGCTGAACACTTTCTGGACTGGGGTGGTTCAGAACGACCTCACCGAAGTTTAGGAAATGGTTTGGCATCGTGGTTCGTGCGTTGGGACGCCTTGTATTACTTAAAAATCGCAACGATAGGCTATTCTCCCGATGGAATCGAAAGAGCTTTTTTCCCCGGATATCCCCTATTATGCAACGCTTTATCAGGTTTATTGAATATCCCAATCCTTTGGAGTGGTTTGATCATTTCGATTGGGAGCTTTGCCGGAGCCGGTTTATTCCTGTATAAATTGGTCTTATATGATTCGGACCGACCTACAGCGTTTTATAGTGTTCTGTGGATATGTTTCTCACCGGTTTCGTTTTTTTTCGTCTCATTTTACCCGGAATCGTTGTTTCTGATGCTGGCGATTGGAAGCATCTATTTTGAACGACAGGGTTCATTTTTTCTAAGCGGGGTATTGATATTTTTTGCAGGGTCCACCACACCTCTTGCTACACTGTTGGCCATTCCCTATTTCGTTGAATACTTCCACCATAAACCACAATCCCGCAAAGAGAAGGTCATGGTATTGTTGGGAATGCTCATTGCACCCTTGGGATTCTTCGCATATATGGGATACCTGGGTTGGCAGGCCGGGACATTAAACGGATTGAATGTGTACGTTGCACTTCAATCTTTAGAATGGGACCGGATGAGCATGTTTCCCTGGTCAACCTTTTTTCATGGAATCCAATCAGCCGTCACCGGTAAAAATGTCTCGCCACTGTTGTTCAGCCGCTTATTGACCATCCAAAATCTGGGATTCGCACTGATCGGAATTTCCATGGCGGTTTGGAGTTGGTTTCATCTAAGGCGCAGTTATGCGATTTACCTGGCAGGTGGTATGCTGTTTCTCCTGATCAATCACGGTCCGGCTGGAAATCCATTAATGTCCTTCCCGCGACATTTGGCACTTTTCTTTCCTGTTTATATGGTCTTAGCTGTACTCTCCGGAAAAATGAAATACACCCTGAGAATCTCCTTAATAATTCTCTCGATACTCATCCTGGTTATATACAGTGCGTGGTTCGCCAGCGGGCGGTGGGTTGCCTGAATGATTAAACCGGCAGATAAATAATATAATTCCTCAGAAAACCCTCGATTTTACAATAGATCCAAGTCAGAGTTGGTTAGAACCAATCGAGAACCCTGTATTACCAATTTTACAGAAAAGATGTTGCATAACCAAAAATAATGAAGGACATGACGTTCCTGCGGGATTATATATTACCAGATTCGCTGTAAAACTAGTGAACATCTCTAGAGAATATTCAGGAGATACGAATTTTTATTCTACAGAAAAAATATTGCTTCTTAAATAATGTTAAAGAACGGAAGCACCCCTAAATTTTAATAATTTAAGGATGCTTCCTTATTGATTTTCGATACCCGGTGAGCGTATGGTATGCCATGATAAACCGGATCATGGGAAATGCGATAAAATCGGGTGTTACCAGCCGCAATCCCCGGGCGATAAAGAGAAATGGTTTACGCAAAAACACCCACGCCCACAGTTTTTGCAGCTTGAGCGAGAACAAATCGGACCAGCGCAATGGCTCCACAAGTCGGGCTGGCAGGTATTCGGACAGTTCCGGGTGGCGCTCCAGGATGACGGGCAGCGATTTCCGGCCGTACTCATGCAGTTTTACTGCCGTTTTTTTTAGGGGCTCGTGCTGGTGATAGGCAATGGCGTTGGGGTTGAACGCAAAGTAGCCGCCCGTGGCCTGAATGATGCGATAGGCAAATTCCGAGTCCTGACCACCATACCCATCCAAATGCTGGGAAAAACCGCCGGCTTTTAGTGCGGCGTTCCGACGAACCGAGAGATTCCCGGTAAGCAGGTATTGAAACGGCACCGGACAATAGCGACCGGTCTGCTTGTGCCATTTACGCGCCCCCCTTACCGGCGCATCCAAATAGCGGAACCACACATTCTTCTGCACAAACGGCGGCAGAAAAAATTCACCCACCACGCCCACGCATTGTTCATCCACATAACTATTCAAATGCTGCTCGATTAAATCCGGTTCAGCTTCCATGTCGCTATCAATGAAAAGAATAAACTTATTTTTCGCTACATTCAGACCCGCATTGCGAGCAGCGGAACGGCCCCGATTTTCGGGCTGATTAATGAGCGTAATGGGTAAATCAAAATCGTAGTCATCCAAAAAACGGGCCGTCGCGTCGGTGGAGCCGTCGTTCACCACAATAATTTCCATCTGCTCCCGGGGCCAGGTGAGCCGTTCAAATGTCCCCAGCAAGCGCACCAATCCGGCCAGATTGTTATAAGCCGGAATGATGATGGAAATGGTCTTTTGGGATAGATTTTCAGAGGTCACGGGGTAGGGCTCCAATCCATTTTTCCCGCAAATATAACGCATATACGGATTTGATCACTGCCCGCGCGGAATGAGTGCGCTCCACCCACTCCCGGCCTTTTTGTCGCAATTCTGTAATAAGTGCCGGCTGTTCAATCAAACGGACCAAATCGTCATAAAGGCTCTCTTTATTCACATTGAAGAATGGGTGGTCCGGAATGAACGCCTCGTATTTCGGGACGAGATTGGTGCAGCAGGCCAGCCCCATGGAGAGCGCTTCCACGGAATTCATGCCATAACCCCAGCCGCCCAGATTGGAAACCTGATCAATATAAATGTCGCATTCCGCCTTCATGGCCAGTGTTTTGGCGTGGGGCTGATTTTCAATGAGGATGAACTCAATTCCGTGGGTTTTGGCTAATTTTTCACAGGCCGCAATTATGGTGTCCGAACCCTTCCAGAACCGATCACGGGTGGCATGACACACCCGCAGCGGCGTGTGATTTTCATAGGAGGGCGTGAATTTTTCCACCTCAAAGGGCAAAAACACATAATCCATATCCGGATGACGCTCCATGAGATCCAGTTCACTGGTGGTATAGACTTCCGCCAAATTGTCAATCCATGGCAACACACCCCGGGTGCGCATGTCGGCGCCATGATAGTTGATGAGGAGATGCTTCCCCCGTTCTACCCATTCATCAAACGGCCAGGCGGACATTCGCAGAAAGCCGTGGCCGCCTTCCAGATGATAGATGTCAAATTCATCCAGCCCGTATTGCTCAATGGCTTTTTGAATCCGCGGCTTCCAGAGTTTATCCCGCATGTGGAAAAAGGCAGATTGCCACCAGGACTTTGCCTGCCAGGTGGGCGGGTAGCCCGTGGCATCGGTGTAAAGTTGTTCATCCTCCACCAGTTGGTGTTTTACGGATTTGAACCAGTCGGTGGCCGGCAGCAGGGGCAAGTTCAGTTCAATATCATGGGGGAAGCCTTCCGGGCTCCGAAATAGCGTCACATAACGGCATTCATTCCCCAAGGCCTCATGCTGGCGCTTGAAAATGCCCAGCGTTCCGGCGGTATCTTCCATTCGGAGGTACAATATTTTTAATGGTGGAGACATGGATCCTTTTAATGTCGTTTCAATACGCGTTTGGCCAGATTTAAAGCAACCTGTCGGTCAATGATATGAAACCGAAACAACAGAGGGAAATAGAGCAGCACCAGCAGGGCCAGAAACCAGAATTGCTCCAATCCCGTGACGCGGGGCGTTAAAAACAGCACCAGACTGATAGCGCCAATGAGCAGCAGTTTTTCGTATTCATAACGAATGGGATAAAACCGCCGGGTGGCAATGAAAATGGCGATCGTCTGGGCCAGATTCCCCAGCAGCGCGGCAATTCCGGCAGCGATGAAATCCATTTTCAAAACGCCCAGCAGAAAAAAGTTAGTTCCCAGATTCACCATCATCCCGATTCCCGTAAAAAGCGGACTTAAGTGCGTTTTTTTCTCCAGGTAAACACCCACTACCAGATTTACATACATCCCCTGGAAAATATAGGCCGCCAATACCCAGGGAATCACCTTCAGGCCCGCCTGATATGCCAGGGGAATGATGGTCACCCCGAAAAGCGGTGTGGTCAAAATGGGTGGCGCCAGCAGGGAAACCAAAAGAAAGAGAAATGCCGCCACCATGACAAACAGGGTCAGGATTTTGGAATAAGTCTGCTTCGCGTCGGGTTGATCTGAAATGGAGAGGAAAAAGGGATGCCAGGCGAAGCGGAACGCCGTTACGAACAGCGCCATAATAATGGCAATCTTATAACTGGCGGCATAAATCCCCACGGTGGATTCGTCGAAAAAATAGCGCAGGATAAATTTGTCACCCAGGGCGATAATATTGGCGAAGAGGACGGCCGGAACGGTGGGAAGTCCGAATTTCAGAATATCCCGCCAGAGGGGTGGAATAAAAATTCGCTTCAGATGGTGAAGGAGGGCAGGTGAGGCCAGCAGGAGCTTTAAAGTTGAACTACAGATATTGGCCAGCAGCACACCCCGGATGCCCCACCGGAACACCGCCACAAAAAGGATATTCAGGGAAAGATTCAGCAGCACTTCCCCGAAAATGATGGCCACATAGTTCACCGGTTTGTTCACGCTGCGGAAGTAGAGCACCGGTAAAAATGACAAACCGTCCAGGGCTAAAATGACGAATGCCAGGTAGAGCAGGTTATTGTCATTTCCCAGAATGGAACGCGCCAAAACCGGTTCGAGCAGAAAGAGCAGACCTGTGAAAACAGCCGTTGAGCCCAAAATGCTGATATAGACGGTGGAGAAAACTTCGGAGCGTCGTTTTTCATCCTTCTCCGGAATGAAAAACCGCATAAAGGCCGAATCCATCCCGTACATGAACACCACATTCATGAGTCCCAGAAAGGGATAGATGAGATTCAGGACACCGTAATCAGCGGTGGTGAGGATATTGGTGTAAAGCGGTAGGAGCAGGAAGGTAATCGCCCGATTCAGGATATTCCCCACACCATACACGGCTGTGTGTTTGGACATGCGCCTGATGTTGGTACCCACATTACTCACGGGCATTGGTCCAGACTTCAAATCGCGGACGGTAAACCATAAAATCCACGGGATAGAAACTGAGCATGTTGAGTTTTTTCAGCCAAACCGGTTCGGGCTTGCCGTGAAATTCTTTCACTTTTTGCAGATTCCAGACCTGGCGCAAGGAATCAAACCGGGTGGAGAGCTCCCGGGTGTCATCAAACCGCATATTCTCCCCTTCGAACCAGAACCGGTTAATCACGACCCAGCGTTCGGTGTCGTCTGGCCATTTTTCCGGAAGACTCAAGGAGGCCATCTCATGGCCTGCATAATAGCGGGATGCCCAGACCTTCCAGCCGGCCCGTAACCAGTCGTCATTTTGACCGGCATAGATGGGTTGGGTGAGAATCGTCGTACCCGGCGAGGCCGCATTTCCCGTCCAGCGAAAAGCCTGCTGCATCTCTTTTTTATCCTGAAAATTCCCATAGGTCATAAGCAGACTCCGGGACAGCATGGGCGCGAACAGGAGCAATATCACCAGCGCATAAGCCGGAATCAGATAGCGAGAGGGAAATGATTCACGGGAAATCACATCGCGTAGATAACCATAGAGTTGCTCAATTCCCGCCGCGCCCAGCAGGAAGAGCGGTGGCATAATGGGCATGAGCAGCCGGGGTTTTACCCCGAAATAAATCACCGAGAGGGAGCCTAAAACCACCCACGGTACAAACAGCATGAGGATGTCCCGTCGCCGCTGGCGCACCGCATAAATGATGGTGAGGAAACTGAATGCCGCCAGTGTGGGTGAATAAAAATCCCAGGTAAAAATGACTCGGTAAACAATGCGAACACAATTCACCAGCCAGGTCAGGGGATTCCAGGAGAACTGATCGCTAAATCCCAGTTGAGCGTATCCGATTAAAAAGGGATTCCCGGTTTGAACCGTATTCACCCAGAATTGGGAAAAAAGTCCTGCTAAAAAAGCCACGCCGCTGAGAATCCAAAATTTCGGATAAAGTGTGAAAGCCCATATACGCCGGTCTCCCACCAGGTACAGCAGGTACAACGGCATGAAAAAAATATAATTCCAGCGAAACACCACGGTTAATGCCAACAGGAAAAATGCGGCAAAGAGATCCCGTGGCGTTTGGGTATCCAGGAAAAGCAGCATGAAATACACACCAGCCACCAAAACTGCCAATGCTGCCGTGTCTGAGTTGGCATTCACGCTGTGCCAAAAGGGGCTTTCGGCCATGGAGAGCAAGACCGCTCCCATGACACCCACCAGCGGTGAGAACATGCGTTTACCCAGCAAATAGGTGAACGCCACCGCCAGGTACATAAAGAACACCCCATGCCAGAAAGCACCGGATTCACCGGCTGAGTGGAAGAGCGTTTCCGCAATCCAGACAAAGGGCACCATGGTAAGCGAGGTCCCCACCGGCCAGAATGAAACCTTTCCGTCGATGAGATATTCACCTGAGTTCAGAATACTTTCGGCGCCCAGAAAATAGGCGGTGGGGTCACCATTGTACAGATAGGGTCCCGCAAAGGGCAGGCGTGGCAGGAGTGTCACCGCCATTAAAATCAGCAGAATCAGATAGTGTTGTTTGCGGGTAAAGGGTTTGATCATGAATTCAGAATTTGATGATAGCGTTACACCGGTTTGGTCTTCCACAAGCTCAGACAGACAAACCGGTTCTTTGGTTTGATATTTGAATCAGCGCGTCTCCCTGAGATCGCCAAGGGGCGCCGTGAAACAAAAGTCAGCATAATGCCCGAATGCCCTTCGATCCTGCTTCGCCCGGGCAGGCGCAGCCAAGGGAGACATTCGGGAGAAAGCATTATAAAACACACTGAAACGTATCCCGGAAAACCCCGCTGGCGCCGAAATTTTCCTTAAACCGCCCCAGACCAAAATTGGGTTCCATCTCCACGGTGAAAATACCGAAATCCAGGTATTTGCTGCCCTGGGCATGACACCATTTGATGATTTCGTAGAACAACAGATTCACCGCCCGAAGATGCTGGTATTCTTCGTCATGACTGATATAAAAAGCCAGCACGACCTGGGGATTCACGATAAAGTTCACAACACCGGCCACCATCCGGCTTTTGTGAAATGCGGCATGGAGCGAAATTTTATCCGGATACATATCCTTCAGCTGGATGAGCTCTTTCAATGTGTGGGTGGGTGTGACGCCGTGACGGATTTTCAGGTTATGCTCCAGAATGTCATAGAAAGTTGGATAATCAGCAGAAAGCCGAATCTCCACCCCCTGACGCAACGCTTTTCGAACCGCCGTGCGGTGGGTAGCACGGAATTTCGCCAGATTCTCCTCCGGTGTGGCTTCAATGGTGAGCATGGAGGAGATGTCGCGCTTGGCGTATTCGAAACCATGTTTTACCAGCGCAAAATCGATGTAATTGGAGACCCGCTGCTGATAAATCGCCGGCGGCAGGGTGAGTCGGATGGCATCAAACCCCTGGCGGCGGGCGTACTGCTTCAGGCCATTCACCAGATCAAAACTGTCCCGGATAGAAAGCTCCAATGGATAGACAAAGCCACCATAGGATGCGCCCGGGTGGGAAATGAGCCAGCGCTTCCCATCCCGTACCACCTCCGCAGCCGGGAAGACGGCCAGGGGCTTCTCCTTTTTTTCAATAATCAGAGAATGATCACCGAAGCGCTCCGGCGGATGATAGCTTAGAAATTTTCGCTCATGAAAAAGGGT
>JAIPJR010000068.1 GCA_021734045.1 Fidelibacterota bacterium | reverse complement strand
TCCGGGGCGGACCGGTGGTGGGTTACACCGTTCTCGTGGTTCTGGTTCTGCTGTTGGGTGGATTGATCCTTTATCCGGTTATTCTCATATTCCGCCTGCCACCTTCCCTGCCGCGACCCAAATCCATCACACCAGAATATTTGACCAAACTAGAGAAGCGGCTGAGAGCCAATCCGCGGATTTCATCAGAAAATTTCTCACTTGAGACGGCATTAGACTCACTTAAAAAAGAAGCGGACAAGGAGATCAAAGCACGGGCAATGCAAATCTTCCTGGCCACCGCCATCAGCCAATCGGGTCGGCTGGACGCCTTTGTGGTGCTGGCAACGAATCTGCGCATGATTTATGCCATTGCGGAAATTTACTACAATCGTCCCGGTCTCCGGGACCTGAGCCGACTCTATACCAATGTTCTGGTGGCGGTTTTTCTGGCGACTGAAATCGACGAGATTGATTTTGACGCCCAGATTGCGCCGGTCCTGTCATCCTCGTTGGCTGGTTCGCTGCCGGTATTCAACAATGTGGCTGCTCTGATTCAGGACAGCGTACTGGAGGGCACTGCCAACGCATATCTGGCATTGCGCATCGGCATTCTGGCCCGGGAATACTGTCATGCCTTGACCAAAATTGATTTGCGTGCCAAGCGCCGGAATGCCTCACTGGAAGCCTTGAAAATGCTGGCTGATGTGGCTGTGGATGGCGGACGACGCACGGCCATGAGCTTCTTCCATGCTTCAAAATCAATGGTTCAGGCGATTCCTCGCGGCATTAAATCCGGCGTGGACACACTCATCCGTCAATTCTCCCGTAAACCTGCTGCTGATGGACCGCCTCTTGATCAAA
Source organism: Fidelibacterota bacterium (assembly GCA_021734045.1). Taxonomy (GTDB): domain Bacteria; phylum Fidelibacterota; class UBA8477; order UBA8477; family UBA8477; genus UBA8477. Next base: position 13,270 of record JAIPJR010000068.1, on the reverse strand, counting down.
TCCCCGCGCCCACCACACCCGGACCCATGCGACGTCTGGCACGGCTGAACCCCAAAACCTGGTTTGGCAGAAGAAGAGGCGTATGAAACGCCATATTACCTGGCTGATTTTCTGGGGTGTGGCCTTTGGGATGATCGAAGCTGCCGTGGTGATTTATCTGCGGCAAATTTATTACCCCAATGGCTTTGCTTTTCCCATCATCATGGCAGATTTTGATGTGGCAGTAGTGGAGCTCATCCGGGAGCTGGCCACGCTGGTTCTCATGTGGTCACTGGCCGCACTCTTGTACAAAAAAATCATCAACAGGATAGCCGTTTTCATGTTCGTGTTCGGCGTGTGGGACATTTTCTATTATGTCTTTTTAAAACTATTTCTGGGCTGGCCGGCGGGTTTGGCGACCTGGGATATTCTGTTTCTGCTGCCCTATCCCTGGGTAGGACCGGTATGGGCACCGGTGTTGGTTTCCATCGCGCTGATTTATGCAAGTATCCGGATACTCAAGGCCTATTTTGATGAGCGCATCATCACGTTGCAGCGTCGGGACTGGCTCCAGATTTTGGCGGCAGGTGTGGTGATTATCATTTCGTTCCTCATACCGGGCAAGCATGTCATTGACCAAACAATTCCCCAGCACTATCCCTGGTACATTTTGGTGGCAGGGTTGATTTGGGGACTGGCGGTATTTCATAATCGGCTCAACCGGCAGGTAGATAATGTCACTGAAAAGGGGGTGTGATTTATGAACCTGAACACGCAAGAAATTGTAAAAATAACGGTTTCCATAGTGATAATGGGGTTAAGCCTGAGTGCCTGTCTCCCACGCACAACATCCGAAACTGCGACACCAGAATCCGTTCAGTCGTTGACACTGGAACAACAAATCCGGAACCTGGAGCGGGCAACCGGTGGTATTTTTGGTGTTTACGCGAAAAATTTGGAAACCGGCGAAGTCATTAATTATAACGGTTCGGAAGTATTACCCACCGCCAGCAGTATTAAACTGCCGATTCTGGCTGAATTCTATCACCAGGTGGCGCAGGGTAAACTTGACCCTTTCACCACCACCCAGCTCACTGACGATCGAAAATGGGGTGGCAGCGGCATTCTCCAATATTATTCCGGCAGTATCCCGGTACGCCTGGAAGATGCAGCCCGGCTCATGATTATCCTCTCTGATAATACCGCCACCAATCTGGTTTTAGACGCATTGGGCACCACCCATTCCCAACGCCTGGCAGCGGTGAATGGCTACATGACCACGCTGGGTTTGAAGAACACCCGCTTGCTAAATCGTCTCATGGACTGGTCCACCAAGACCGATTCCCCCGAGTCTCTCCGCTATGGTATTGGGATGAGTTCCGCAGAGGATATGGGCTTACTGCTGGAGCGAATCGTAGACCGGACGGTGGCAGACAGCGCCGGCTGCGATATCATGCTCAAGATGCTGGGCGAGCAATTTTACAGTGATATCATTCCTCGTTTTCTGCCCAATGACGCCAACATACGCGTTCATCACAAAACCGGCAGTGTCACCGAAACCCGGGTGGATGTGGGTTATGTCGTCTCTGACCGGGGGCGCTATGTGGTGGCGCTATTCGCTGATCAGTTCCGGGATCACCGTTGGAGCGATGACAATGAAGCCGTGGTGGCATTAGCGAAAATTTCACGCTTGATCTGGAATCGTTTCACCGGCGATGAAGGAATGGAACCAGCGCCTGTCTATACGCAGGATTATTACCCCTATCCGGGTGGTGAATGGCTGCGACTGCGGCTGCACAATAGTCTGTTTCCCGCACCGGAGCGAGAAAATGGCCATACCTATGATGGCGTTTTCTACGCCGCTGACCGACACTATTCCGACAGCACCGCGGTGGTCATTATCCCTGATGGTTTCCATGAAGTGGGTGGGAAAGTTGATCTGGTAGTCCATTTCCACGGTTGGGGCAATGATAACTTGCAAGCCATGGGACAATTCAAAATTCCCCAGCAACTGAAAGCTTCCGGGAAAAATACCCTGTTCGTCATGGCGCAGGGTCCCTGGCGTGCCCTGGATTCATTCGCAGGAAAAATCGAGCAACCGGGTGGTTTTGCGGCATTTGTCAATGAGATCCTGGAACAGCTCAAAGCCATTGACCGCATCCAAAATGCCACACCGGGTAGAATCATTCTCTCCGGACACAGCGGAGGTTATCGCGCGATTGCCAAAGTATTGGAGAACGGCGATTTGACACAAAGTATTGGCAGACTATTTCTGTTCGATGCTTTTTACGGACTCCAGGAAAACTATCTGGCGTTTGCGAAAAATGGTGGACAGATTCGCAGTATCTATACTGAACACCTGGCGCCGGAACATGAGACATTTTTCCACCAACTCGATTCACTGCAAATTTCGTATAAGAATGCCTGGGATCCCGACGCACGGATGACCCTGTATCCAACCGATGTTAAACATAACCAGGTCATGGACGGTACGCTCACCCAGTGGTTGCAGGCCAGTCCATTAGACAACATTGAACAAGCAGACAATTAAAACCGCTATTTCTGAGGATATTTACAGGAATGAAATTTACACAGATTAGAAATCACCCTAAACCGTTAAACCTGTTATTCGCCCTGCTGCTCTTCTGGTCCGCGTGCAGTCAGTCTCCGGCGATCCCGTCATCGGCAACACCTGAGTTCAATCCTCAATCTCCGGACTGGCATTTTTCCCAACTCTGGATCAATGACCTTCCCCTGGGTGCCGAGATCAAACAGTCTGGTGAGACGCTGATTAATCAGCCGGAAGGTTTTGTGCGAATTCTGGACGGACAGGATTTGCCCATGAATCAACTGATTGTGGGTGTCCACGGTTATGCCTCAGAAGGTTATGAATGGGTAGCGCCCATGGTGAATCTGGCCCGAAAAAATGGATTATCGTACTTTTATCGCTGGAATTGGGAAGAATGTCCGGAAACGGCCGGTGAGCGGCTCGCCCGGGGAATCACGTATCTATATTCCCTATATCCGGAGGTTGAAGAGGTGGTGATTTTTGCCCACTCCTACGGTGGCGTAATCGCCACTCAGGCGGCTGGTTCAATGTCACTACCTGTTTCAGTGGTAATTCACACGGTAGCTGCGCCCCTGGCGGGCTATCCCCGGCTCTTGGAGAATTGTGAACTGAGCTACGATGAATCCGGAAAAATCATGTACCCGGACTTTGCAGCGAATGTTTTCTATTTTCAATGGCGCACACGCAAGGAGCAGGATGGTGCCTTCCGGACCATGAATTACGACCCGCAGGAGATTGATCTTTCCGGGAGTAATGTCACGCGACTGCCCGCCAGCATGGACGGACACCGGCTGGGGCATAACTGGTCGGTCACCTGGGTGGTCGACGCCTACCTGGGAATTCCCCATGCGCCATGACCCGGAAATTGGTGGCTGATAAAATTTACTTTCCCCTGCAATGATTTGAATATTGCACCGGGGGATGGATCGGTCTATATTTTCGGCCGTGAAAATTGAAGGGGAAACGAGCAAAATAATTTTCTACCCGAGCACATCACTGAACGACGATAAATACCAAATAAATGATGAATTCGAAGTGCACCTGCCCAGGTGCACTTCTTGTTTTTTGCCAGGTTTCAGGAGACGAACACTATGAAAAATATTCTTAAAACGCTGACCGAATTGCAAGATGTGGATACCCAGTTAGCGGAAATTGAAGCCCATAAAGGCAACCTCCCCCAACAAGTCCAAAACCTGGAAGCTGCCGGAGCAGAAGTACAGGGACGGCTGGAAGCTGCCCAAGCCAAGGTGGAAGCGGATAAAAAAGAGCTGAAAACCCTGGGCTCCAGCAAAGATGAGTACAAAACCAAACTCGCGAAGTACCAGGATCAGTTATACCTGGTGACCACCAATCGTGAATATGATGCCCTCACGAATGAAATTGAAAATGTGAAATCGCATATCCAGGAAATCGTGGATCAGCAGGGCATTCTTACCGATGAGGTGGAGCAATTGGAAGAGGAAATCGACGCTTTGACGAATCGCCAGACTGAATTGAAGGAGAACCTGGCCACCAGTCGCAAAGAGCTGACGTCCAAGACTGACCTCACCAACGCCAGGCAGAAAGAGCTGGAAACGCAGCGTGAGGAATTGGCTGATAAATTGAGTAAACGCTATTTGCGTAAGTACGAGCGCATTCTGCAGGTTCGCGGTCAGGCTGTGGTTCCGGTTAAACGCCGGGCTTGCGGCGGGTGTCATAAACAAATTAGCGATCAATTACTTTTCGAAATTAAGCAGGGCAATCGTTTCATCGAATGTGAAGGTTGTGGCCGAATTCTGGTTTATCCCGACAGTGAGGACGACAAATAGGGCAACTACTTTCGTTCAGGTTTGGAACATGTGACGGAATCGGCGTAAAAGCAGAGCAACAGGCTATTTGAAAAGGGAATCGAATCGGGCAGTCGCTCCGGAATTTCCGGAGAGGAAAGTCCGAACTCCACAGGACAGGGTGCCTTCGGAACCACCGGAGGGCATCTGCGCGGAAACGCGGAGATGACGGAAAGTGCAACAGAAAAGATACCGTCTCGATGGAAATCGGGATAAGGGTGAAATGGCGGTGTAAGAGACCACCGGAGTGCCGGCAACGGTACTGCCTGGCAAACCCCACCCGGAGCAATTCCAAGCAGCAAGCAATGCGATTGTCCGTCGCGTACCGGCTCTTTGAGACGGGATGGCTTGCGGGTAGGAAGCACGTATGGCATGGTAACGTGTCATCCAGAGCAATGGCTGCCTCGTCCGGCATTTGCCCGGATATGACAGAATTCGGCTTACAGATTCGATTCCTTTTTTCATTTTCCAAACCTATTCAGCACAATTTCCCCTATCCTGATATTCTTCAATCAAGCGCTATCCAAGTGTTATGTAGTCGAATCCCCCGAACCGTCTAATACGGGATTGGATGACGCCATCGCGACACACGAATGCAACATTCATCTTAAACAACCACTCGGATTCATTCATCAATAGCCTTATACTTATTGCTCGGATATCATGGAAAAAATCTGGCTTATACAGAACGCAGATATAGCAGCAATTCAAGAGTTGTCCCGGCAATTACGGGTCAGCCCGGTAGTGGCCGGATTGCTCTGGCGACGTGGACTCCACACGCTGGAAGCCACTCAGGATTTCTTTAATCCTTCACTGGAATCCCTCCACGATCCCTTTCTGATGAAAGGCATGGAAGCTGCTGTTGATGCGATTCTGAAACGCATTGAATCCCACACGCCCATTCTGGTTTTTGGTGACTATGATGTGGATGGTACGACGGGTGCGTCTGCGCTGAATCTTTTTCTCCAAGAGGTGGGTGCCAAAGTCACCTTCTATATCCCGGACCGGGATCTGGAAGGATATGGCGTGAGTCTGAAAGGAATTGACTACGCTGAGAGCATCGGTAGTGACTTGATTATCACCTGCGACTGCGGGATTACTGCCGTTCAGCAGACTGACTATGCCAAATCAAAAGGCATTGATATGATTATCACGGATCACCACGTCCCGGGTGAAACCCTGCCGGAAGCGGTGGCTATTTTAAATCCCAAACAATCCGATTGCGATTACCCGTTCAAGGGTCTCTGTGGTGCAGGTGTGGCATTCAAACTGACGCAAGCGCTGACAAAAACGCTAAACGTCTCACCACTGTTGGCAGAGCAAAATCTGGATTTGGTATCCATCGGAACGGCGGCAGATTTGGTACCGGTCACCGGTGAAAACCGGGTGATTCTCTCCCGTGGGCTGGCCATGATCGAAGAGGGCACCAAGCCGGGTATTCGGGCATTGAAAGAGACATCACGTATCAGCGGGAAATCGCATCTGACCTCCTCCGATATCGTCTTCGGTCTGGGACCGCGCATCAATGCCGTGGGACGATTGGGCGAAGCGACCCGGGCGGTACGGCTGCTCACTACCCGTCAGTACGACGAGGCTAAAGCATTGGCCGGTGTCATGGAGGGTGAAAATGACAGTCGGAAACTTATTGAAGCGGATATCGTGGATGAAGCCATCCGCATCGCCAATGCGCGCTACAATCCTCGTGATAAGCATGGGCTGGTGGTTTACAATGATGGCTGGCATCACGGGGTTATCGGCATCGTGGCTTCGAAACTAAAGGAACGCTACTGGGTGCCGGTAATTGTGATTGCTGTTAATGATGGCATTGGCAAAGGCTCTGCCCGCAGTCTGGAAGGCTTTGATATGTACGAAGCTATCGCCCAGACAGAAGATTTACTGGAAAATTTCGGTGGTCATCCCATGGCGGCGGGTCTTACGATTAGAGCTGAGAATCTGGTAGAATTTGAAAAGCGATTTCTGGAAATTACAGCGCGTGAAATTTCCGCGGAGATCATGAGCCCGCGACTCACGATTGAGGAGGTCATTCGTTTAAGCGATATAAACAGCCAATTGATTGCAACACTGCGGCGACTGGGACCATTCGGGCCGGGGAACATGCGGCCGATTTTCGCAAGCCGGGGCGTCCATGTCGTGGGTTTTCCCCGTATCGTGGGGGTGAATCACCTGAAATTCAAAGTCCGGGAAGAACGCCAAACGGTGGATGCAATTGGATTCGGGATGGGCGAGCACTATGAAGCGCTTATCGCCAACAAGCCCATTGATATTGCCTATGTGATCACGGAAAATGAGTGGCAGGGACGCCGGACGATTCAGTTGGAAATTAAAGATTTAAAGCTGGCAACGTAACGAGGGGAAAAATTATGAGAGCTTACATCTCCGGAATCGGCATGCATGTACCGGAAAAAGTGATGACCAATGCGGACATGGAAAAACTCATGGACACATCAGATGAATGGATTACGGAACGCTCGGGAATTAAAGAGCGCCATTTTGCTAAACCGGGCGACGGCCCCTCCGATTTGGCCCTGCCGGCTGCAAAAGAAGCACTGGAGATGGCCAATCTGGCACCGGAAGACATTGACCTCATCATATTTTCCACAATCGCTGGAGATTACATGTTGCCGGGCGGTGGCTGCATTCTGAATGAGTTGCTGAAGATTCCGGGCACGCCGGCACTGGATATCCGGGTTCAGTGTTCCGGATTTGTGTATGGATTGGCGGTGGCCCGGGGATTCATTGAAGCCGGGATCTATAAAAATATTCTGTTCGCCGCTTCAGAGATTCAGTCGGTGGCATTGGATCTTCGTACGGAAGGCCGCGACACCGCTGTGTTGTTTGGTGACGGTGCCGGAGCGGTGGTGCTCCAGCCAACCGATGATGAAAATCGCGGGATTATTGCCACAAAATTACACGCCGATGGACGCTATGCACGCGACTTAATGGTGGAAGCGCCTTCCACCCGGGATAATCCCTGGCTGACACCGGAAATTTTAGAACAGAACCGGCACAAGATTACCATGAACGGTCGCAATGTCTTCAAACACGCCATCACTAAATTCCCCACGGTGATTAGGGAGGTATTGGAAGAGGCCGGTATTCCAAAGTCGGATGTGAATCTGGTGGTTCCCCACCAGGCTAATTTGCGCATCAGCGAGGCCGTGGCCAACCGGCTGGATCTGACCATGCACGAAGTTGTCTACTCCAATATTCACAAGTATGGCAACACCACCTCGGCTTCCATACCCATCGCTCTCTACGAAGCCGTGAAAGAGGGTCGCGTGAACCGGGGCGATACATTGGTTCTGGCTGCCTTCGGTTCCGGCTTTACCTGGGGCGCGGCGGTAGTCAAATGGTAATGAGAATCGCCGAAAACCATTAATCCCCCCAGATGAGATTGTTATGAACATGGATTTGTATTTACGCGAAGAACACATCATGCTCCGGGAAATGGTGCAGGATTTTGCCCGCAATGAAGTGGAACCCCTCGCAGCCGAAATTGATCAGAATGAGCGTTTCCCCAAGGAACTGATCCCGCAAATGGCTGAACTGGGGCTCCTGGGTATTCCGTTTCCGGAAGCATATGGCGGCGCCGGCATGGACACCATGGCCTATACCCTGGCTGTTGAGGAACTTGCTAAAGTTGATTCATCTGTCGCCATCACACTGGCAGCCCACATTTCACTGGGGTGCTACCCGATTTTCCAGTTCGGGACAGAAGAGCAGAAACAAAAATACCTGCCCAGGTTGATTGCCGGGGAATTTTTAGGCTGCTTCGGACTCACGGAACCCGGTGCCGGTTCTGATGCGGCCGGGACGAAAACCACTGCTGTTCGGGAAGGGGATGAATGGGTCATTAATGGTGCTAAAATGTTCATTACCAACGCTGGCTATGCCGGGACCTGTGTACTCACAGCAGTCACCAATCCGGAATTGAAAGGTGTAAACGGCATTTCAGCATTTTTAGTAGAGACTAATACGCCCGGATTTATCGTGGGTCCACCAGAGAAAAAAATGGGCTGGCGCGGCTCGGATACCCGTGCCCTCACATTTGAAAATTTACGCGCCCCTGCTGACGCACTACTGGGACCGTTGGACAATGGTTTCCGCCAATTCACCCGTGCCCTTCAGGGGGGGCGTATCAGCGTGGCGGCATTGGGGCTGGGGCTGGCTCAGGCAGCATTGAATGCAGCGGTGAAATACAGCAATGAACGGGAAGCCTTCGGGAAAAAAATATACCGGTTCGAAGGTGTGGGTTTTCCCCTGGCAGAACTTGCCACCGAGATTGAAGCAGCACGCCACCTGGTGTATTATGCCAGCTACCTGAAAGACCAGGGGAAGGATGCCACCCGGGAGGCGGCAATGGCTAAATTATTCGCCACAGAGGTAGCTGTGAAGGCAACCCAGACCGCTGTACAAGTCCATGGCGGCTATGGCTACATCAAAGAATTTCCCGTTGAACGCTACTTCCGCGACGCTAAAATACTCACCATTGGCGAGGGGACATCGGAAGTGCAAAAACTCATTATTCGCAAGGACTTATTTAAGGATATTTAGATACTAAAATGGCCGCAAAATCCACATCGGGAAAATCAACTACGGTTGACAAAGTCCAACGCTACAAAAGAATCTGGTTACCCATCACGCGGGTTACAACCATCGCTACAATCCTGTTGGCCACGGCCATTTTCTTTCCGAAAGGGCGGGTATTCCAGTTCCATTACCAGGTGGACCAGATCACAACTGAGCCCATTATCGCGCCCTTTGATTATGACATTCTAAAAACGGATGCCGAGCTAAACCGAGACCGGGAAGCGCGTGTGGCAGCGGTTCCCTATGTTTTTGAGTGGCAGACTGACGTCCAGGAATCGGCTGATTCGGTTCTTACTCGGCTCCAGGCTGAACTCAGCTTATTGCGGGAGTACATGAGCGACTATAACCTACGCCTGAAATCCTCCCTGATTGAGGAAGACTCTCTCACCGCAGACAGTCTTTACGTCCTGCTAAAGGAAGATAGTCTCAGAATCGAAATGAAGCGGAAAGATTTAACCACTCTGGGAATGGGAAATCTCCGCGAGGGCGAATGGCTGTATTTCCTCAATATGGATGAGCAGGAGATTGTTGGTGAGGATACGGTCAATGTGGCACAATATTTCTTTTCCGGTATCCGCCGGGCATTAAATCAGACCTTCCAGACAGGTATTCTCAATCGTTCACCTGACGATATTCCCACACCAACTATTTCGGTGATTGTACGGGGCAAGGAAATTGACCAGAATCCAGGGGTCTATTTTTCTGTGGAAGAAGCTACGGCCAATATCTCTTCAATCCTGAATGACCTGCTGGCAGACTTTGACCCGCGGCTGAACACACTGGCCAATACTATTGCAACCTCACTGGTGAAACCCAATGTGATTTTCGATAATGAGTTGACTCAGGAACGCCAGATGGTCGCCAGAAACTCGGTGCCGATTGCCATTGGGAAGGTATTTGAGAATGAAAAAATCGTGGACGCCAATACCCGCATCACGCCGGAAATCAAACGCAAACTGGACTCGCTGGAAAGGGAGTACGAACGACGCGGTCAATTGACAACTTCCACGACGCAGACCATGACGTTTATCGGCAGAATCCTGCTGTCGGCGGTGGTGCTGTTCTTTTTCTTCGCTTACCTGTTCACTTACCGCCCCAATATTTACCACGACATCAAGTTACTGATCCTGGTGTGTCTGATTTTCCTGATTCACATCGCCCTGGCATACTATTTCGTCTATGTTCTGCACTGGTCCGAGTATGTGATTCCCATGACCATTGCGGCTATGCTCTTCACGATCATTTTCGATGGACGCATCGCCTTTATCGCCATGGTGACACTGACGCTGTTGGTGGGCATAATTCTCAGCAATAACCTGCCCTTTGTCATCGCGAATCTATTCGTCGCCTCGCTGGCCGTTTACACTGTCCGACGTCTGCGGGAACGCACGCAATTGCTCTGGTCAATTGTGGCAATCATCGCCGGGTATGTTTTTGTCATTCTCACATTCGAACTCATCAAGTTTTCTGACTGGGCTACACTGCTGGACAAAATCCTATTTGCCAGCACCAATGGCTTTCTGTCACCCCTGCTTACCTACGGTCTACTGATTGTGATTGAAAAAACCTTTAAAATCACCACCAACCTCACTTTGCTGGAACTACTGGATTTCAACCACAAACTTTTAAATCATCTGGCCATGAATGCACCGGGGACATTCAAACATTCGGTTGATGTGGGGAATCTGGCCGTAGCCGCGGCGGACGCCATTGGCGCTAACTCTCTCCTGGCCCGGGTTGGTGCCTATTATCACGATGTGGGTAAAGTCACCAAGCCAACCTATTTCATCGAGAACCAGTTGGGTGGGGAGAATAAGCACAGCAAGCTGGCACCACGCCTTTCAGCCATGATAATCACCTCCCATGTGAAGGACGGTATTCGCATGGCTAAAGAGTATAAACTGCCTCAGGTGGTGGCGGATTTTATTCCCATGCACCATGGGCGGTCGCGGGTGGAATATTTCTACCAACAAGCCCTGAATCAGGCGGAAAATACACAGGAAGTGAATGAAGAAGACTACCGCTATCCGGGACCGCGACCCAATACCAAAGAAACCGGTATTCTCATGATAGCCGAGGCTGTGGAAGCCGCCAGCCGGTCTGTCTCTTCACCCACACCTCACCGGATTGAAACACTGATTGACAGTATCATTGAAACACGCATTAAAGACGGGGATTTGGATGAATGTCCCCTCACATTCCGTGAGTTAACCACCGTGAAGGACGCCATGATTCCCGTCCTGCTGGGCAGCCTGCATAAACGCATTGAGTACCCTGGCCAGCGCGAAAAACTCCACATGCGACCGGACGAGGCATAGCATCATGTCAATCATGCAATTTGAATATTTCAACGAATCCGAAGCCGAGGTCCCTGACCCGGAACCCGTACAACAGGCGGTCGAACTGGTTTTCCGGCATGAAGGTCGGAGCGCCAGAGCACTTTCGCTGGTCATGCTGCCCAATCAAGCCCTGCGGGCTATGAAATCCCAACACTTCGGGATTAATGCCTTTACCGACATTATCGCATTTAACCTGAATGATCCTGATGAACCAGACATCGAAGGCGAGCTGTACCTCTCTCCGAACCAGATTCGTCAAAATGCGGTAGATTATGATACCAGCTATGAACAGGAGTTTTTCCGCGTGGTCATTCACGGCTGCCTGCATCTCTGTAGTTATGAAGATACAACGGCAGAGGAGAAGACAAATATGCGCCAACTGGAAGATAAATATCTGGCTGAATTAAATTTGTTGTGAGACCATCTGTCATAATCCCCCCGAACCCCGTTATCGTGTGAACTGAATCCAATGGATGTAACCTTCATCATTCAAATTGTAGCATTCTTAATGCTGTTAATGCTTTCTTTCTTTTTCAGTGGATCAGAGACAGCGCTTTTCTCCTTGAAAAAATCAGACCTGGAGCGCCTGAAGCATGATTTGGCACCATCATCAAGACTTATTGTCCGGCTCATGCAGCGCCCCAAACGGCTCCTGATTACCATTCTTACGGGAAATACCATTGTGAATGTGGTATTGGCGGCTATGGCAGCCACCATCACGGTCCAACTGGCCATTCAAATGGGCTGGAATCAGGCGGTGGCACTTTCAGTCGAGACCCTGATACTTACGATTATCATTGTTCTATTCAGCGAAATCACGCCAAAAGTATTGGCCATCAGGAACTCGCTGGATTTTTCCTCTCGGGTCTCCTGGCTGATTAGCATTATCACCCGGTTTCTCTCACCCCTGGCCAATTTGCTGTACAGCATCGTCCAGGGATTGGTGAATTGGCTGGGTATTCGACCTGAAGAAGCATTTGTATCCGATGAAGAGATTAAAACCCTGGTGGAATTGGGACAGGACAAGGGCGTTATCGGCGATGAAGAGCGGGAGATGATTCACTCTCTCATCGAATTCGGGGATACGGTGGCTAAAGAAGTGATGATTCCGCGGCCGGATATGGTTGTGATGCACACGGAAATGAACCGCACCGAAATCCTTAATACCATCCGTGAAACCGGTTACTCCAAATTCCCGCTGTACAAAGAGCGTATCGATAATATTCTGGGGATTGTTTTCATCAAAGATCTGCTGCCCTACCTCCACAGTACCACCAACCGTGTCAATCTGGAACGCCTGGCGCGACCGGCGTTGTTTGTACCGGAGGGACAGCCCATTGATGAACTGCTGCGCACGATGCAGCACGAGCGTCAAAAAATCGCCATGGTGGTGGATGAATACGGTGGCATTTCCGGTATGGTGGCGGTAGAAGACATTATCGAGGAGGTCCTGGGCGATTTGCAGGATGAGATGGATGAGAATGAACCGGATGAAATTCAGCGGCTGGGACAGGACGCGTTCCTGGTGGAGAGTGGTACCAACCTGGATGAGTTGGCAGAGCAATTAAGAGTGAATTTCCCCGACGATAAAGAGTACGACACCCTGGGTGGTTTTGTGTACGATGTGCTGGGTCAGATTCCCCAGGCTGGGGATTACATCGATTTTGACGGCTACCGGTTTGAAGTCCTCTCTGTGGAAAATCGACGCATTCAGCAGATTAAGGTCATTAAACGGAATAGTGCCGACACCGATCATGATTAAACAGTCCGACGAAAAGCCCATTCCCAATGCCACACGACCGGGTCAGGATACCTTCCAGCGTCTGGTGAATATCATCGCGCAGCTTCGTGGTCCGGCGGGCTGTCCCTGGGATAAACAGCAGACCCCAAAATCCATGATTCCCTATCTACTGGAAGAAACCTACGAGGTGGTTGAAGCTATAGAG
>JAIPJR010000002.1 GCA_021734045.1 Fidelibacterota bacterium | reverse complement strand
TTTGGCGCGGTTTGATGCCCAAAAATCTTTTACCACCTGGTTGGTCCGGATTGTGTCCAACCTGGATACTGATCTCCTTAGGAAACGCCAAAAACAGGGCGGTCGGCTCACATCGTGGAGTGAAAAAGATGATTTTATTGCCGATGAATCCTCACATGATGAAGCCTTGCAGATTGCCATGACCATCCGGTACAAAGCAGCTCGTTTACCCTTGAAGCAGCAGTTGGTTTTTGTGCTAAGGGATTTACAGGAGTTGTCGGTAGCTGAGGTCGCTAAAATTTTGGATATTTCACCGGAAGCGGTGAAAACAAATCTGCATTACGCCCGCCATGCATTGCGGAAATCACTGGAAGCGGATTTTGGTTCATGACGAACTGTGCACAATATCAGTACTGGTTGGAGAATCAGTCGGTTCTTGACACGGCAGATGCGCGGGAACTGGAGCGTCATCTGACGGTTTGCCCCGAATGCCGCCAGGTTTCACAAGCCATGCTGCAATATGAAGCGGGCATTCTGGCGTTGCGTCGCATTACCCACAGCACAACGATCGAAAGCGCGGTTGACAAGATTTTGGGTGCCGCAAAAATGACCTCCCGGGTGCGAGTCCGTGGCGCGGGCTTCCAATTGGAGCCGGTGATGAATTTTCTCACCGAGCCCGTGATTCGCTATGTCACAGGCATTCTCATCGTGCTCATCCTGGCTCTATTCGCGTTTCAGGAAGCGGTGAATCATCGTCAGCTCAGTGGTCTGGCACAACGGCTGCAGGTGCAAAGCGGGCAAAAATATCAGGTAAAAAGTTTTATTGATGATCTGAATCGCTGGCGACAGGATCTGGTTCTTCCGGATGCGCTCCGACCGCCAACGGAGCAGACATTAAAACAATATTTGATCCGTACGGATGCGAACCGAATACCGATAATCTGGCGCTTTCGGTACGGAAAAAATTCACAACAAGTGTTTGAAAAACTTTGGCGTCAACAGATGCGTTGACCCGGAGGGAGTATGCTATGCAATCCAGAATATTCAGCTTAGGACTTATGGTGGCGGTATTACTGCTGGCAAGCTGCCGGGACTACACGGCCACCAGCGTGGTTACCTCGGACGGCGAAATTCACCGAACCATAGAGGTGAAAGCTGACTCTAATCTGGTCTTCACCGGCACCTTTCCAGTTCCCCGCGACACAAGTTGGCAGACGGAATGGAAACCGGCAGTGGATGATTCAGGTAAGGTGATTTACACTGCCCGGAAAACCTACACCTCTGCGGCAGAAATGAATGCCGATCTGGAGCCATTCGATGATTCATTGGCCTATCTACAGATTGAATTTCGTCTGGATCGCCATTTCAGGTGGTTTAATACCTACCTGACCTACCACGAAATTTATAAGGCGCTTAATTTGTTTAATGCCCGGCCTATGTCGGATTATCTCACCGAATCACAGATTGCCGATGTGATGGCCGGAGACACCAGCGCAGTATTGGACAGCTTGGTGGAATCCTGGCAGGAAGCCAGCATTATTGCAGAAATTTACCAGGGACTTGAAAAGGCTGTAGCGAACAATCCTATGGCCGGTATCACCCTACAGGAGCTTTCAGCTGCCAGCGATTCTCTGGAGCAGAGCCTGCGAGACAGCATGGCGCTGGATGAGAAGGTAGTGGAGACTACTTTGAATGTGGTGGCGGATGTCTTTCCCCGGTCAAACCCGGAACTACTCCTTACTGATTTATCTGAGAATCTGGCCGTCTTCAAACGGAAGGTGGCGTTTCTGGAGAAGCTCGGGGTGGATAATTTCAAACTCAATGTTATGATGCCCGGATTGATTCTTCAGACCAATGCCCATGGGTTGGAAAGGAATATGGTACACTGGACGGTGGAGGCCGATTCCATGCTCTACCGGGATTACGAAGCCTGGGTGACAGCCCGGGTTATTAACACAGCATTACTTTTTGGTACACTCATCTTTTTCGGGATTCTCTTCTCCCTTTCAACGGGATTGTGGATTTATCGTTTGAATATAAGGGCAACACCTGCAGAAAAAACCGAGGATGTGTAAAATGTTACCAATCAAACAGCTCATGGTCATTATCCTGATTTCTACGGTTGGAGGATGTGGTGTGGAGAAATCACAAACGCAAATGAAAGCGGAATTATTGGAAACGGATCGGGCATTTGCTGCCTGGTCGGTGGAACATGGTGCAGCGGAAGCGTTCCGACATTTTCTGGCACCGGATGCCATGGAACTTTCTCCACGCTCCGAGCCGGTTTATGGACGGGAAACGATCTACCAGGAGATGCTCAACGCGGGGGAAGACTATATCCTGGCCTGGGACCCGCAAGATGGCGACGTAGCCGCTAGCGGTGACTTGGGCTGGACGTGGGGGCGTTATACTTTTTCATTTCAGGACGCGGATGGTATTGACCGGGTGAATTATGGTAAATATCTGAATATCTGGAAAAAACAACCGGACGGTACCTGGCGGGTCGTCGTGGACATGGGTAATCAGAGTCCGGCGCCAAAAACGGTTTCGTGAGAGAACACGTGTCGTTTTAGGGTAGATATTAAAGTTAATCTATCCCGGAAGTGGGGTAGGAAATTTACAGATTTTCAATTACCGTTTTCAGACGGTCCTGAATATCCCGGGCAACAGCGGTTAGCTCACTGTTTTCCACCGCCTGCATTGACGCGATGGGATCAATGGCTGATACTTCGCATTTACCGGCTTCAAATTCCCGCACAATCACATTACAAGGTAGCATCAGTCCGATATGCGGTTCGACTGTCACGGCTTTGAGTGCGTGACTGGGACTACAGGCGCCCAGAATCCGGTAGGGATAGATATCAGCACCAATTTTATTCTTTAACGTCGCGGTCATGTCAATTTCTGAGACCACCCCAAAACCCGATTCGGCCAGCACCGTTTTGGTGTGCTCTACGGCTTCTTCAATGGAGCGATTGAGTGTTTTACTGAAATCGTAACTCATATTCAAAGTATCCTTCCATTCCTTTCAATTCAATTTGGGTCATCAATTACATAGAGTCGTTCTTATGTGTTGGGTTACGTTTGAATAATTTCCACCCCCAAATGAGATGGTTACGCCAACCCCTGTGCTGAAGAGGTAAAACTTATACCTGGTGAAGCGGGGCGCTAATTTCCCATGGTTAGGGTGAATTCTGACTGAAAATTGAGCTGAAACTGGAAGCCGCCGGTTATTTCACCATTTTCAATCCAGGCCATGGGAAACATGTATTTTAACGGTCCCAGTTGGACATAGGGTGTGAAACTGCCCACCGGTGTCCAATCCACAGCTGTGGCGGGTTGGCAATATCCGGCTGCCAACATGAATTTAAGGGGCAAATCCAAATCCATAGTTATGCTGCCACCCAGGATTTTTTCAGCGGCGAAAGGTGTGGCACCTGATAAGCCATAACCGGGAATATTTACGATTTGTTCCAGAAATATACCCTGATTGGGAGCGATCCAATTATCCGCACTACGGGACAGGATAAGCGCCTGTGCCATGTCTGGATCGATGCTCGAACTAAGATAAATCAACTCCTGCTCCGGTGGGGCTCCGGTAGTGTTTCCGCCAAACAGAGACCAGGATATGGCGACACGATGACTATAACGCTTTTCCAATTGAAAGCCAGCAACCACCCGGGTAAATGTGCCGCTGGATTGCGGTGCAGTCTGAACTGCGGAAGTATGCTTTTCATATGTACCTATATTTGCCGCCAACTCAGTACGCCATTTGTAGTCCATTTCAGACCGGGAGCGGGTAAACCTGATTTCACCCTTATTGTAAATCCCGGGATCCCACACGCGGTTATCCAGCATTTCCCGCTCTTCTGGTGAAGGATTTTGCATGAATATAGCCTGATGGAGATAACCAGTGCGTAATGACGTCTGGTGACGACCACTCACATCGGACCAGACCAACCGGCTGCCCAGCCCAAGCAGTGGCGTGTACCAATTATCCCGCCAGCGAAAATTCACCTCACTTTTAGTGACCCAGGGCAGTGAAAACTGCCGTTGTGCCGCAAGCGTGGTATACCATTGTTTGGTGATGGTGCCATACTGAAGGTTGAATTGCCACTGGAGGAAGGGATCGTTGCTTTTGGGGTGATTCAACCAAAGCGCCGGGAGAAATTTGTCCACCGGGTTCCACCATACACCCGGTAGATAACGAATCGTGTACCCGGCAGGACGCGTCAGGATGTTGGGGGTCAACCGGAACTTGAATTGAATCCCACTCCCATCATTCACACGATTCATGTCCAATGTTATCCCATCCGGATCCATCTGCACAGCGCGCGGCATGAAATCGGTGGAAATGGAGATGATTTCCTCGTCCGCCACACCGTTGATCCAAACCTGCTTCTTCTGGTCATTAGCACCCTGAATAACGACGGGGACGGGCCCTATCAATTCGCCATGATTTTTCAGGCGAAACGTCGTTTTCCAGCCCGAATAGGAGAGTGAGCTGTTGACTCGGCTGATACCGTAGTCCATTTTCGCCCGGGAGTTGATAATGCCGTCAAAATACCAACCCAAATCCATTCCCAGGCTTGTTTCCAGTGACTGGCGTACATCTTCCGGCTGGGGATGCCTCCAACGCCACTCACGAAAGAAATCTTTCCAGGCGCTGTCCATTTTTGCCTGTCCCACCCGTGCTTCCAACATAGCGAGTCCCACAGCGGGTTTGTCGTACACCATGAACCGGTAATTATTCCCCTCGAAGGCTTCGCTGGGTAGGTTCGGAATTTGATCCAGATTTCCGGTAATGACCTCGAACAGCGGAATATCGTACATCTCATGCGGGTCAATGAGATTCAGGATTCTATCTTTAAAACCCGTCGATTCCAGCGTAGAGGAAATCGGGTGCCGGGTGTACCGTCTTTCAGCGTAACTGGTGAAGCCCTCATCCATCCAGGGGTAGCGTCTTTCGTTAAAGCCTGCCAATCCATAGAACCAGTTGTGGGTGACCTCATGGAAAATGACGAGATCCAGCATGGCTTGCCAGCCGGATGCGTTCACAACCGTGATCATGGGGTATTCCATCCCGCCACCGGCGCTTATATCGCCATCCACCACAGTGCATTGCTGGTAAGGGTAAGGCCAAAACCAACTGCTGCAGGAATCAATAGCAGCTTTCAGGTAGGTCAAACCATAGCGGTAGGCGGAAAAATTTCTGGGTAGCACAAAATTCCACAGTACCACCGGTCTGCTTTCTGATTTGTCAGCGTCTATTACAAGCGTTGAGTCACGGGTGACCAAAAATTGTTTGTCGGCAAACCAGGCAAAATCGTGGACATTGTCTTGGTGGAAAATGATGGTTTTGGTAACTCCACTACTGGCGGGAACGCTTTTTTTCCTAAGTGCCGTGAGCGTATCAGGGATGGCTTCTCCCCCGGAATTTCGGATGGAATCCAGCAACGCGTTCCCAAATCCGGTCAGCGAATCCAGCCAGGCTTGTTCATCCGGAGATTGCAGCACGCCGGTTGCCGCTACCACATAATTTTCCGGCAAGGTAATGGCAACCGTGTACTTACCAAATTCGCTGTAAAATTCACCCCAATTCCGGTAGGGCATGGGATGCCACCCCGTGGCATCGTACACCGCTGGTTTGGGGTACCACTGGGTGATTTCGTAGTGCTGCCCCAGATGACCCAACCGGGAGGTGAGTTTGGGAATTTTTACCTGGAAGGGGATGTTCAACTGGACACTGTCACCCGGCAACAATGACTCGTTCAGTTCAAACCAGGCCAGATCCGTTGAGTCACTTTTTGTATGCCAATTAATTGTCCGGCTATCCGCTGTCACCTCTCCCAAATCCAGCCAGCCACGCGCCTCCTCATCTGTCTTGAGAAAACGGGTTTTCCTCGATTTCATCCGCTCCCGGGCCAGTTCGCTGGTGTCGTCCCGGTAGCCATTAGGCCATAAATGCATCCAGAGTCCGGTGAGGGTGTCAGGCGAATGGTTGATGTAGAGGAGCTGTTGATTTGCGGTGAGGGTATGGGTGGTGTCGTTAAGTGTTACAGCAATATGATACTGTACTTCCTGCTGCCAGTAGGCATTCACCGCACGGGTGAAAACGAAAGCGAGAAAAATGAATTTAACTGTCCGGATCAATGATTGGCTCCGCGTGGAATAGCGCCCAATACGCTGCCTATATGTTGGGACACTAACAAGGCCTTTCCAACGCCACACCCTCAAGATACGGTACAATCCGTTCCAACATGGCCTGATGGATTGTCGGGTTACCGGTGAGAATGTGCGGGACTGTGTTGACCTGAAACGGTTTACCGCAGATTGCCGTCACCGTCCCGCCAGCTTCCTGAACCAGCAACGTACCCGCCGCCAAATCCCAGGGATTGAGACTGAATTCCCAAAAACCGTCCAGCCTCCCACAGGCAACCATAGCCAGGTCCAGAGCCGCTGACCCCGCCCGGCGCAGCCCTTGTGTCTGCCCGTACAGGCTTACCCAAATCCGCATGTTGAGCTCAAATAATGCGTCATTGATATAGGGAAATCCGGTCGCCAGAAGGGATTTCCCCAGGTCCGGCGTATCCGATACACGGATTCCCTGTCCATTCCGAAAAGCACCGCCACCCTTTTTCGCGTGAAATAACTCATCCCGAATGGGATCGTAAATACTGCCTGCCACCATTTCACCCTGGTACGTAACGCCAACAGACACGCAG
The DNA here is from genome assembly GCA_021734045.1 of Fidelibacterota bacterium. Classification (GTDB taxonomy): domain Bacteria; phylum Fidelibacterota; class UBA8477; order UBA8477; family UBA8477; genus UBA8477. The sequence continues at coordinate 56,709 of JAIPJR010000002.1, read as the reverse complement.
TATGCTGGAAAATGGTGCACAAAATTGGTGGTTCCGTCCAACGGGTCGATGATCCATTCAAAATCAGATTCAGGATTGTGAATTTCACCCCGCTCCTCGGCAAGAATGCTGTGCTGGGGAAATTTATACCGGATAATGTCCACAATCGTCTGTTCAGCCGCTCGATCCACATTGGTGACCATATCCCGACTGCGCTTGAAATCGATTTTACGGGGATTTCCGCTCAGCCGCCGGATCGTACTGCCGGCAGACTTGGCTGCCCGCTGGGTCGTGAGATAGATATCATTCAATAGGGGAATGGAATCCGGTGCTGTCATCATGCCCAAAGGTAACGATTACGTCAGCAAAGGTGAAGCACTCAAAGTCCCGAAAAAGGGCGTCAGTCTGGTATGCAGATGACTATTTCTTAAACGGCAGATGCTCCCGGCTGAAATATTCATCCTTCAGTTCTTTCACTTTGCCTGCCAGGAGGATAATGGCAATAAGATTGGGAATGGCCATGAGTCCCAGGGCGATATCCCCGAATCCCCAAACGATTTCCAGTGAAAAAATGCCACCCAGAAAAATCATGAACACATAAATCCATTTGTAGGGCTTAATGGCTTTATCACCCCATAAAAACTGGGCGCTGCGATCCCCGTAATAACTCCAGCTAATGGCGGTTGAAATGGCAAAGAGAACAACGCCAAATGTGACGATATAACTGCCCCAGCCACCCAGAAATGCCAAACCTTCGGCAAAAGCGTAGGCCGTCATGGGCGAGCCGTTTAACAATTCCCCGGCAGCATCCCGTACCAGGTACGCTTCCGTCAGTGTAATCGCCAGGCCGGTCATGGTACAAACCACCAGCGTGTCCACAAAGGGTCCCAGCATGGCCACCACACCCTCACGAACCGGTTCCTGGGTTTTCGCAGCAGCATGCGCGATGGGCGCGGAACCCTGGCCGGCTTCATTGGAAAAGAGGCCGCGTTTCACACCCCATAGCATGGTGTTTAAAAAGACAAGAAATCCACCACCTGCCACGCCGGTCACAGCAGAGTTGGGTTGAAAAGCTTCCCGGATAATTTTTCCGAAAGTGGGCAGGACTTCACCCATATTCAGCACCAGTATCAGAAAGGCTCCCAGTACATAGGTAACGGCCATAAAGGGTGTGAGCTTACTGGTAACCCGTCCGATTCGCTTAATCCCGCCTAAAATGACCAGTGCAACCAGCACGGACATAACCAAACTGGTGGTCCAGCGGGGAATGCCAAACTCACTCTGTAGCTGATCCGAGACGGTGAAAGATTGGATCATGTTGCCCTGTCCGAAACTGGATATCATGGCAAAAAATGCGAAAGCCACAGCCAGCCATTTCCACTGATTTCCCAATCCCATGAGAATGTAGTACATGGGGCCGCCACTGGCTGAGCCATCCGGATTGATTTTGCGGTACTTCAAGGCCAGGGTCGCCTCGGAAAATTTTAGCGCCATGCCAAAAACGGCCGTGACCCACATCCAGAACAAAGCTCCCGGTCCACCGTAATGAATCGCGGTGGCCACACCGGCGATATTACCGATACCGATGGTGGCAGACAGGGCGGAAGAGAGCGCTTGGAAATGATTAATGTCACCATCATCGTCGGGATTATCGTAGATTCCGCGGATGGTGTTCACACCATGTTTAAATTGTGTGATCTGAATGAAGCGGTTTTTAAAGGTGACATAAATGCCGGTTCCCAACAGGAGCAATACCAGAAACGGAACCGTGTGTGGAAACCAGTTGGTGGGCCATTCCCAGACGTATGTCACCATGACGTCTTTGATTTGCGTTAAAATATCAATCAATCCGGCCATAGAAGGTCTGCCTCCCTGTGCGTTAAGTTTTCAGGTCATTGATCGGCGGGTAGTATAATGAATTGCCACCAAAGCCCAAAGGGCATTGTAGACCCAACTTTAACCTTGTCTTAACCTTTCATCCAGGAAGGTGGTCTAACGGAATAGAAATGCTGCATCAGGAAGAACAGGCGCTATTTGACAGACTCATCCGGCGGGAAGCAGAAGCGCTGAATGAATTGGTTCGCCAACACCAGGCGGAATTGTATCGCTTCATTGTGCGGCTGGTTAATGATCCGGCAGATGCCCAGGACATTCTTCAAGATACCTTCGTAAGGGTATGGGAGAAAATTCGGTCATTCAAAGGCGATGCGTCGTTGAAAACCTGGGTATTCCGGATTGCAATGAATCTGAGCTATACGCATCTGAAACGCCGTCGCCGCTGGGTGGCTTTGGAATCGCTGCCCCGCCGTTTGATGGAGCCGGAACCGGAACCGTCTGATGTAGCGGAGTTGGCATTTCGGCAAGCTCGGTTAACAGAGGCACTGGAAATCCTGACCCCTCGGCAGCGGGCGGTCGTGGTGGCGCGGATTTACCAGGACTTACCATTTGAAGATGTAGCCAAGGCGGTGGGGTGTAGTGTGAATGCGGCGAAAGTCCATTTTCACGAAGGGAAAAAACGGCTGGAAGCTTATTTCAAAAAGAAGGCCGGGATTGACAGTGGAAATATATGAGTGCTCTGAGCAAACCAATAAACCCTTCGATTGTCTCCCTGAGTTCATCGAAGGGGAATCGAAGGAATTTCTGGGGGTATTATCCTGCGACGAGACTCAGGAAGACACCTACGAACACAGCGAATGATCGAAGGCTGAAAACCCAATAAGATAAATTGAAATCAGCGGAGCAAAGAATCCATGAACGAATTTGAAAACTGGCTGAAGAAGCTTGACACTGCACCGGAGACGCAAATTTCGCCTGATCCGGATCAGGTAATTGCCGGTATACAGGCGCGTATTCAGTACCGCAAAACGCGGCGACAATTGGGATACGCTGTGACATTCACTGCGGCAATCGTGCTGGTCATTTTCACGATTATGGTGGGCCGTTCCGATCGAACGAAGCCTTTGGAGACGCTGGCGGCGGATGCTGGTAATGAAGTGTTTGATTATTCGCTGGCGGTATCACTATTGGATTCCAATGAGGTGAATGATTTGTACTGGTCGGCAGCTGAGTACATGCTGGAAACGAGCAGTATTTCACAACCACTTCCAGACATTCAACTCACATCAACCGAGATGGAATCGTTCACAAAATATTTAGAGGAGCAGAACTCATGAAAGCAATTAATCCAATCATTCTAATGCTGCTGACAGCTACAATCGTGCGTGGCCAGGCCCCTGATTTGCCACCCGTACCGGGAGATGAGGTACCGCAAGGAGTAGAAGCTGTGCGGATTTTCAAGCTAACCCAGGCGTTGAATCTTACCGATGATCAGATTACCACATTCATCCCGGTCCTCCAGCGGCACGAGGAGCAGGTGAGAGAAGCACAGCAGGCATTACGCAAGATCATGTCTGAGGGGCGGACGCTGTTAAATGAGGACAAAGTGAATCAGAAAGAGGTGGATAAATTCATCGCCAGAGTGAATCAGCAACAAAACCGTGTCCAGCAACTCAATCAGGACTTTTTGAATTCACTCAGTAAGCATCTCACACCCCGGCAGCAACTGCAGTTTTTGGGATTTGAGGAGCGGTTTCGGCGTCAGTTGCGGGAGTTTATCCAGCAGCGCCGCGAACCACCCACCCGTCCGAATCGCCCCCCCGGACCGTAATGAATGCATTTGCTATATTTCGTATTCACAATAAGTTAGTTACTGAACTTCAGGAGGATTTATCATGAAAAAACGATTCAGCCTACTCCTATTAGCCCTGGCTGCAACATTTATACTCTGGCACTGTGAGAACCTGAATGACTCGTCAGGTGGTGATGGTGCCATTGAGGAGCAGATCCTGGCACTTCTTGCATCCGAGGATTCACTATATGAATTGGATGATTTTGATAATACGGATCAGATGGATTTTGGATTGGGAAAAGGGATCGCCAATCTGCAGATGGTTCCCGGACCGTTTGATTCTGCAGCAGTCTGGCGCTTTTGGCGTACCGGTATGGCGCGTCAACGTCTGGAGCCCGAAATCACTGTGGAAAATGACAGTCTGGCGTATGCACGATTGACGGATCAGATAACCGGGACATTTCATGTGTTGCAGCGCGAACGTGTCTGGACAGACGACACCACCTGGACGGTTGGTGATACCGTGGGGTATTCTGAAAAACCGATCCAAATGGTGCTGGGACGCAAGGTCCGTTTCGAATACCTGCCCAATCCGGCGAATGAATATCACTGGCATCGAACCGGGATGACACCGCTTTATGGCGGATCGGTTGACGGGACGATTGATTTTGTCCGCCTGGTGCTAACGAATCTGGTCACCGACTCCAGCCGGGTTCTGTCGGATTTCGAAAATCACTATATCTCCATGCTGCGCCAGCCCTTGGCATTTGCCCGGGGTGATACAGCGCGAGCTGATTTGTTTGTACTGAACGGTGATAGTGCGCTGCCGGAATGGGTGCGTTACAAATGGGATTTTCACCACTTCCGACCGGTACCACCAGCTCGGGAGATCATGCGCTATACCGGAACCAATGACGACGGCGAAAAACGATACACCCGCATTTTCGAATTGCGTGGTCGAGACCGGGTATTCAAAGCCTATGTGGAAGCAGTGGACGCCCGAACACTATTTGATCATAGCTATACCACGTATCATTCCCAAATTCTGGGATTTCATTACCGTGGTGGTCCGCCCAGACATCCATAATCCTGAAGCGTTCGCTTAATTCCATAACGCCCCGCTGACCCGGGGCGTTTTTTTGCCGGTTCATACATGTAAATGGAATTGGCCCAAACTTGTCTGGATTCAATGTTATATTCGGTGAAAGCAACCAACCTGCAGGTATTAAAATGAGGTTATCCTGATTATGAACCCGTCACGAAATTCCTTTTCTCAATCAACAATCCTGGTATTACTCACTCTCTTCCTGCTCCAGGGGCAGGGGATGGCATCCCCAACCCGGTTACCGGTAAAGTTCAGCATGGTGCAGTATCTCCAGCATTCTCCCAGGACTGACGATTTGCACTCGGATCTTGGGTTTACCATCACTTACACATTGAATAATATCTTGGACCTGGGTTTGGCGTACCGGGCATATGGTGCCAATGAATACTACAATGTGGATCCCTTCAGTTGGACTGGGATTTTGGCGGAGCGTACCCTTATTTATACCAATTTTCTCTGTGTTGATGTGCATCCCTTTACCTATAAGGGCTTGTTTTTTCGTGCTGCAGCAGGTTCCGCCGGGATCACGGAAGAGCAGGTGGTGCTGTACACGACAAACTATAACTACACCTGGGCTCCCTCGGCGCTGGTGGGTGTCGGGCTTGACATCACCGCATATAAAAATTTACAGATTTCAACCCAATGCGAATTGCTCTATCTCCCGGATTACAAACAGGATTTACCTACCAATCCACCCTGGATTTTTCAGGTGGGGCTGGGTCTTACAGTCAAATGACAGATGGGATGGCGGATGGGGGGACAGAAGGAAAATTCCCGGATAAACGAAATGGCCCGTGATAAACGCTTTATTGCAGTCCACCGGGGCGGATTTCTGGAAAAGGAAACCCATCACCTGCTGACACGATGGGCGGCTGATTGCGCGGAACATGTGTTGGATTTATTCACAAAGGTTCATCCGAACGACAAGCGCCCGGAAACGGCGATTGAGCAAGCCCGGGCGTGGGCACGCGGTGAAATTTCAGTAGGTGTGGCGCGTCAGGCAGCATTTCAAGCCCATGCTGCTGCACGTGAATCAGGAAGCCCTGTGGCAGAGGCGGTAGCCCGGGCGGCGGGACAGGCGGTTTCCACACCCCACATGGCCGACCACGCACCAGGCGCGGCTTATTATGCTACAAAAGCCGTACGATTATCAAAAGGAAAGGAAGCTGCGCAAACAGAACATACCTGGCAGCATCGACAATTACCGTCTGAAATTGCGCAATTGATTGACATCGCCCTGGTAACAAAGCCAGCGCTACGAAAATGGATTCATTGAAGCTGATAGCCTTTTAATCAATCTGCGTTGAACGCGATGCCGCCCTGATGCCTACTTGGCCATCGCTCCGGCTTTTTCCCAGCGTGGGCTCCATTGTAGTCGTGGATTGGGTGTCACATCCTCAAAACTTTCGTAGGCGGCGGCGTGCACCAACTGACGCCATTGAAAATAATTGGGATATTTAAAGGCGCGATTGGGGTGGACTGCGTTGGTAAGCAGAATCGTGAACATATCATGGTCCGGATCAATCCAAATGGACGTGCCTGTATAGCCCGTATGACCAAACGCCCGGTCACCCAGATACACCCCGCCACTGGCAATTCCCTGGGGACTGTCCCATCCCAGGCAGCGGCTACTGCCGGACAGCATTTTGGCTGGTGTGGTGAATAATTCAACCGTTTCCGGTTTAAATATGCGTGTCTTACCATAAATGCCTTCATTGAGCATCATTTGAGCAAAAATGGCTAAATCATGCGCTGTGCTGAATAGCCCCGCATGGCCGGTTACGCCGCCCAGACTGTAGGAATTTTCATCGTGTACATGTCCGTGAATCAGGCCGCCTTCCAATGCGGTGATTTCCGTGGGAACAATGCGTTTTAATCGGCTGGCGGGCGGATTGAAATAGGTGGATGTCATACCCAGCGGCTCGAAAATCTGCTCTGTCACAAATTCATCCAACCCCATTCCGGTGATTCTTTCCACCGTCTTGCCCGCCAGAATCAATCCAATATCTGAATAAACTGTTCTCACACCCGGTAGCGTATCCAGTGCTGATTGGTACACACTATCCCAACGAGCGGAAATGTCCACATCCATGGCATAAAAGCGACGGAAGGGCGGTAACCCGGCCGTGTGCGTCAGCAGATTCCGAACCGTAATCGTGTTTTTCAATTTTGTATTGGCTGCATCGGGTCCTGTGAATTCCGGCAGGTACTTCACAACTTTGTCATCCAGCGACAGGTCGCCATTTTCCACCAACTTCATTACCGCGCTGGTGGTGGCAATGACTTTTGTTACTGAGGCCAAATCAAAAATATCACCGCGCCGTGTGGGCTGGTTTTTCTCATAGGTGTGATAGCCAAAACTTTCGTGATAGAATATTTTCCCCGAATGCGCGGCCAAAAATACGCCTCCCGGCCAGGCGGAGTCCGCTACCGCAGATTCCATGATACCCGGCAGCCGGCTCACATCTGCATTCACCTGATAGGGCATGGCGCGTTTTAAGGTAAGTCCTGTTTCCACAGCCGGGCGTTCGAAGGTCACCGGATTCGCCGGGAGATTAATTCCGGAGCCCACCGGTGCAATGTCGGGAATGGTCACGGGTAACTGTCCGCCAACGGGATTCTGCCCCAAAAGAGCCTGAACCACCGCGCGTTGCATTTGATCACTACCACCATAAGCACAGATGTAAGCGCTCACATCAGGAAAATCCTGCAACAGATAGGGTGTACCCAGACTGACAAGTATCGTGCGTTTGGATTTGGCGAACACCCGCTGTAGAAATTTGGTTTGATGTACCGGTAGAAAGATCCGGTCCTTGTTCATGAGATACCGGCAGAAGGCATTCACCAGGATGGGCGCATTTTCCGGAATTTGTTCCAAAATCGTGTTGAAATAGGCCGCATCATCGGCAGCGTCCAATGGGAACGCCTTCACCGGTACATTCTGCCACTGCAAACTGCGTGTGATGGTGGTGAGGTTGTGATTGTAAGGTGAATCGTAAACATCCAGGATGATGAGGGTGTCATTTTCGTTCAGGTTCAATGGAACAGGCTGACCGTCATTTTTCACCAGCGTAATGGCTTCCCGGGCGATGCGATCGGCAATTTCTTTATTCTCTTTGTGACCATACACCTGGCGGGTTTTATTCAGGTCAACATACCGGTCCTTATGCAGGCCTAATGTCTCTTTCAATCGCAGAATGCGTAAGGCAGCTTCATCGATCCGGGTTTCAGAGATGGTGCCGTTGGATACGGCATTCTCCACAACATTCACAAAATAGGGGAAATCATGCGCCTGTAGAATCATGTCCATACCCGCATTAATGCCCTGAATAATGGCGTAATCCCGGGTATAGTTTTGGGTGATACCGCCCATACTCATGGCATCTGAGGCCACAATCCCTTGAAAACCCATTTTCTCGCGCAGAATATCCTGAATCCAGAAGGGCGATAAGGTCGCAGGTGTGTAGGCGTGGGGCTGATAATCAGGTGCCTGAATATGAGCGATCATGACCAAATCCACACCAGCATCAATAGCGGCTTGAAACGGGGGCAGTTCAACATCCCACAAGCGTACCGAATCGCTGGGAATGGTAGCCAGCCTGGTGTGGCTGTCCGTCCCCGTGTCGCCATGACCCGGAAAATGTTTGGCGGTTGCGGCCATCCCGCCAGCATGCATTCCCGCGATATAGCGGGTGGCGAATTTTTGCACCAATTGTGGTTCCTCACCAAACGAACGGGTGTTAATAATGGGATTCTCCGGGTTGTTATTCACATCCACCACCGGCACCAGACCCAATTGAATGCCTACGGCACGGCCTTCTATTGCCGTGATTTTTCCTGCCAGAAACGCGTTCTCAGGATTCCCGGTCGCGGCTACTGCCATGTTGTATGGGATATCCGTACCGCCCGGCACCCGCCACCCCAGACCATATTCCAGATCTGCATCCAGAATCATAGGCACTTTTGAGCGTTGCTGTAAATCATTCAGTGTCGTCAGCGCTTCACCGACTTCGCCTCGGTAGATATGAATCCCACCCACACCATCAGTTTCAATGAGTTTCACGGCTTCCTGCCACTGGTCGCTTTCACCATTCATGAAACGCAGGTTCATGTGGTACACCATCATCTGGGCGATTTTTTCCCGTAGTGTCAGTTGTTTCAAAGTCCGCTCTGCCCAGGAACCGGTGCCAGGCAAATCCAAATTGGTTAAGTAGCTACATCCGATAAAAAAAATGGCGCTCAAAACAAGTAGCGCCAGACGCCGTATCAATCTTTCCATTTTACCCTCTCAACCTTCTCAGCATCAGTTCGTTGGTTTAAAACCCGTCCCTCTTCGTCATCATTAAAATCAGTATGATTAAATACGGTTAGCAGCTACCAGCGAAATGCCGTTTCAGGATGTTGCCAGATATCGCGGATCAATGCCTCCATGGCATGCGAAAGCTCCTGATTTCGGCGCTGCACCACCTGAGCGGCGGTTTGTAGTGCCTTGTTTATCTCGTACCGGCCATTTCCCCAGGTGAATGACGGTATGAATTTGTCTGATAATCCAGGTTGGAAATAATTCACGAAAATACCACTGACACAACCTGTATTCAGCAAACTTCCAATCGCGGTTTTTGTGTGATCGCCCAATGTGGCACCTAAAAATTGTTGGTGGGTGTTGTACTCCTCGATACCCCAGCGGACCCGAATGCTGCCGTAATTGTTTTTCAGATTACTGGTTGTGGTTTGGGCACCCAGATTCACCCAGGAGCCAATCATGGATGTACCCACAAATCCGGCATGCGCCTTATTCACAAAGGGCAGGAAAATGCTGTTGGCGACCTCGCCGCCCACACGACAACTCGCGCCGATTATGCTCCCGCGCAGGGATGCCCCGTCTTTTACCTGCGTTTCCGTACCCAGGTACAACGGTCCCCGGAGTGTGACAAATGGTGGTACCTCTACACTCGCATCCACTACAATGGGACCGGCGGTGGCATCCAGGAAGACACCCGTTGAAACATGGGCATCTGAATGAATATGAATCCGTTCCGGCTGGTTCATAGGGAGCAATGGATCAAAACCATTGTCGGTATCATTTTCCGCCAGCCAAAATGTCGAATCGAATTCCAATGCTGTTTGCCGCAGGTCAAGAAATGACCAAAAATGGTACGGAATGTCATCCAGTTCTGAGCTCACATCCTCAGCAGGCAGTTCTTTCAGGTGGGTGAAAAAGTAGGGGGTTGGTTGAATGGCATCATCCAGCCGGGCGGCGATAACTTCTCCAGACCAGACCAGTGCCTTGACTGACTGGAGTTTTTCCAGCAACAGGGGATAATGCCAGGCTGGGACACCACCGTGGAGGTAATAAGCTGTCTCAGTTTTCTCGTTAATACTACTGTCAGGATGTGTCTCCGCATTCACATGTTGCAGGAGTGGGCGCCCCCATAATCGCAGGTCAACCTCAGGCAGAACCCGGCGGGCACGATCCCAATTTGAATAAATTCCGTAGGGTAGGTCCGCCAGATGCCGCAACATCACCAATGGACCATATCCGGACACATCTGCCGGTTCGTAAATAATGACTTTTTCACCCATATTCTGCATCCTGTCTGGCATGAAGTATAACCAAATTTCATGATTTCGCAAAGGCAACAGGGAGAAACAACTGGAATTAGTAAAAAAAATTAATTAACTTCGCCCTTACGAATTGGCAATAAGGCAGTTGAGGGGCTCATGAAGAAAAATAATTTCCATTTCGTTCGTCAAATCAATGAAATCAGTGTTTTAAGAATCATCCGTGACAAGGGACCCATTTCCAGATCGCAGGTCGCCCGCGAGATGGGACTATCCAAGGTGATCATCGGTGGAATTGTTGCCAGATTACTGGATACGGAAATTATTTATGAAGTGGGGAAAGGGGACTCCACCGACCGGGGGGGACGGCGTCCGATTATGTTGGAATTCAATGCGGATGCCTGGTACGCCATTGGGGTGGAAATTCACCTGAATTATGCCAGCATTCTCATCACCAATATGAATGCCGAGACGGTGGCGCAGAAATCCATCACTTATAAGGACAATTCCAATCCGGAGAATATCCTGCGGCGCATAGTACGTGCGATTGAGCGCATGTTTGAGCATGAATCCAAGATGGACAGAATATTGGGTGTTGGCGTAGCCCTGCCCGGACTGGTGGATTATGAGAATGGCACACTGCGCTACGCCGATTCGCTCAAATCGTGGATTGGTTTTCCCATCCGGAGCTACCTGGAAGGATTGCTGGATACTCGTATTTATATTGAAAATGATGTGAAGACCACCACGCTGGGTGAATTTCATTGGGGCGCCGGTGTGGAAACAGATAATCTCATCTATATCTGGCTGGGCGAGGGTATTGGCGCCGGGCTTGTGATTAATGGTGAGCTATACCGGGGGTTTACCAGCTCAGCCGGTGAAATTGGATATAATGAAGTGGGCGCACTGGATTTCAACAAAGAAAAATTTCCCATCCTCCACGCCAGTCAGCGCCGCTACGGTGAAATCCTGACCAATCGTTACCTGGTAAGTGCCATTCAGCAGCATCTCGCTACCAATCATGTGGATTCGAAACTGCAGGGGAAAAAGTTGGATTTGCCCTTGATAGCGGAATATGCCGCGGCGGGCGATAAGTTGGCTTCAGACGCTTTAACTGAATTCGGCAATTTGTTGGGCATGCTGCTTATCGGGATGATCAACTTCCTGAATCCCGAAATGATCGTTCTGGGCGGTCCGCTCATGGATTGTTGTGATGCGGTGCTGGAGACCGCGTTAGCCAAAACCCGACAGGATGAATTGCGAATGCCGGCTCAGGAGGTTCAGATCGTTCCGGGAAGCTTGAAAAACCGTGCTGGTATGCTGGGGGCAGTGGGATTAGTTCTACAGGATTTATTCAAACCACCCATTGTTAATTTATCCGCTTATCGTTCGTTATTTTCGGTGGAAAATTAGAACAAACGACACCGGTTTTGGGCTCGATAAAATCCCGCTGAGTTTGGATCAGTCAAAATTTCCGAATAACAGGTAGATTTTTTCATATTCAGGCTTAATGCCTCGCACCAATTCGGCCATTTGCATGATATCGGACCGGTTAATAGCATCATTCAATTGGGTTAATTTGGCTTGAATGGTCTGGATGCCTTGATGGAGCTTTTGCGCTTCGGTCTCCGTAAGATCGAATAAAATCGGATCAATACGCACCATTTGAACGCGGCGCCACTGCTTTTCCGCATCGACCATGTGGTGGAGAATGGGCTTGACATGTTTTTCGGCTTCATCCGGTTCAATCACCATACTATCAGCTGCTGCCCACATAGGCTTCATGATGGTGTGAAACGCGGTAAATTCATCCAGCGCATAGGCAATCTGATTGTCCCACCTAAGTTTTGTCAGGTCATCACGAATGGATTCCAACATCGTATGTATTCCGGATAGAACTTTGCGATCCACCAATGAATCTTCGATGGCATTTACTCGCTGATTAATCTTGTCCAGGCTCAAACCCCATTTGGGATTGATCTGATTTGCCGTATAGTAACTGCCGTAAAACAATTGCCAGCGACGAACGAACCGGTCGAACTTTGCCATGATTTCCGCAGTGGTGCTGTCACCCTGTTCGGTGGCATACAGTAACGGAATAAAAGCCTGATCCAGTTGGACTGTGTCTTCAATAATTTTTGGATTTCCGCACCCCATCAGCGCGAAGACAGCCAAATAAACCCAAAACAGGCGTGACTTAAGCAAGGTTATGAACATTTTCCTCCCCCCGGAAAACTAGACTGGATGTGGATAGCAAACGCAAATGTAGGGTAAGCTTTAGTGCGGCAAAAGGATAATTAATCGTCCTTGAGACGGTTCAATTCATCACGCAGACGGGCAGCCAGTTCAAAATTCTCGGCATATATAGCCAATTCTAAATTTTCAGCCAAATCCACCTCTTTTTCCGGTGGCGCCGGTACACTGTCATCGGTAATCCGATGCTGCAGCTCCCTGAGACTCATGACCTCCGGACTCATTTCGGGTTGGTCAAGATCAAATACATCACCATAGAAGCGTTTGATCTGACGAATGCCCAGATGGACGGTGGCCAGCGCCTCGTTTCTCTGGTTGCGTTCCATCTGTAACAGCGCTTTTGCGCTGGCGTGCATCATCAGTACATGCGGACGATATTGCTGAACCGCCCAGGAATCTTCTTCAGCGGCATGCCGGCTGATAAGTTTTAAAATTTCCAGGTTATGCCGTGTATCCCGGATAACGCCCGGGTAATCTTTCAGGTGGTAGAGGCTCAGATATCGATGATAGTACTGAATGGCTTCCAGACGAAGTTGTTGTACATCTTCCGTTAGCAGCAACAGTGATTTTTCTCGTTTCAGGCGTTTCCGGTAATATTCCAGCAGTGATGTGGATTTTTTGGGTTTACTCCCGTCCGGTCGGCCGCTGTAATTCATCTGTAAAATGCCCAGATCGACCCGCATCTGGATTTTTTCCACCCCATCATCGCCTAAAAATTTCCGGGCAATTATACGATGCGGATTATAGGGCCATTCCTGTAGTACTTGTGATAAATCAAAGCTCATTGGAGGCAAATATATCAGGTGTATATGTGAATGCAATTGAATTCGCCGGGACACTCGCTTAACCAGGAAAGTGTTAGTGATTTCAACGCGTTATGGTTGGATTTGAACACCGGTTGAAAGCGAAAGACCCGGCTCCCGAAGCCTCGTCTGTGGAATGAAAGTTTCGCTACCTGAGATTCGTTTTCATGTTATACTAAATGCCCGGAGAAAATCCGGCGGAGTCATTTGAAACGGAGGTGGTTTATGCGACATCACGATGACTTTCGTAAAACCATTAAAATCAGGAGTTTCACGACGAACCGGCGCAGTCCATTTCCAAACCTTATTACCTTCCCGATTTCGTTTCTTGCCCATTATTTCTCCCTGTTAAAATGTCAAGGACTGCACCCACAATACCCTTAAAGCACGAGGTGTTTACAGCATGTACTACGATTTTGATAAACATAAAGATATCGATCCACAGGAGACTCGCGAGTGGATTGAATCGCTGGACGCAATTCTGGAAACCGGCGGTGTGGAACGCACCCATTTTATCCTGGAAAAACTCCAGGAATACGCCCGTCGCAACGGTGTGCGGGCACCTTATAGTCCCAATACTGATTATCTGAACACCATCCCGGTTTCCCAGCAGCGGCCCTTTCCCGGTGACCGGGCGATTGAGCGCCGTATCAAATCCATCATCCGGTGGAACGCTATGGCCATGGTGGTGAAAGCGAACCGGAACCATCCCGGTCTGGGTGGTCATATTTCAACTTACGCATCGGCGGCGACACTCTATGAAGTGGCATATAATCACTTTTTCCGCGGGCGAACGGATGACTACGAGGGTGACATGATTTTCTTCCAGGGACATGCGTCCCCGGGCATCTATGCCCGGGCTTTCTTGGAAGGCAGACTTACCGAGGAACAGCTTCATAATTTCCGGCAGGAATTGGCTGAAGGTGGCGGGCTTTCCAGTTATCCCCATCCCTGGCTCATGCCGGATTTCTGGCAATTTGCCACGGTCTCAATGGGTCTGGGGCCGATTCAGGCAATTTACCAGGCGCGTTTTATGAAATACATGTATGATCGTGGCTTAATGGAGGATAAAGGCCGTAAAGTCTGGGCCTTTCTGGGTGATGGTGAGATGGACGAACCCGAGTCGTTGGGAGCCATTACTTTGGCATCACGGGAGCAGTTGGATAATCTGATTTTCGTTATCAATTGCAATATGCAGCGTCTCGATGGTCCGGTACGGGGAAATGCAAAAATAATTCAGGAGCTGGAAGGTGCTTTCCGCGGCGCCGGCTGGAATGTCATTAAAGTGGTGTGGGGCTCCGAGTGGGATGATTTACTGGATAAGGATAGTTCCGGATTGCTGGCCAAGCGGATGGAAGAAATTGTGGATGGTGATTCCCTGAAATATGTGGTAGAAGGCGGCGACTACATTCGTGAGCACTTCTTTGGGAAGTACCCGGAGTTGAAAGAGATGGTCAAACACATGACCGATGAAGAACTCTATAAATTAAAGCGTGGTGGGCACGACCCGGCCAAGGTCTATGCTGCTTACGCGGAGGCTGTTGAACACAAACACCAGCCCACTGTCATTCTGGCCAGTACCATAAAAGGGTATGGTCTGGGTGAAGCCGGTGAAGGGCGTAACATTACCCACCAGCAGAAAAAATTGAATGACGATGAAATGCGCCACTTCCGAGACCGCTTTTCTATTCCCATTTCTGATGATGACATCGCAAAAGCGCCCTTTTACAAACCTTCGGACGACAGCGAAGAGATGCAATATCTGAAAAAGCGCCGGGAAGCATTGGGTGGTGCGTTACCTGCCCGGCTTACGAGCAGTGAAAAACTGAAAATTCCTGAATTGAAGGCTTTTGAATCTATTCTGGAAGGTACCGGCGACCGGGAAGTCTCGACCACCATGGCATTCGTACGGGGATTGAGCCTGTTACTTAAGGATAAAAACATCGCCGATCGCATCGTTCCCATCATCCCTGATGAAGCCCGGACATTTGGGATGGATCCGCTTTTCCGCCAACTGGGCATCTATTCCCATGTGGGGCAGCTTTATGACCCGGTGGATTCGGATCAATTTCTGTATTACCGGGAAGATGTGAAGGGTCAAATCCTGGAAGAGGGCATTACCGAAGCGGGTGCCACGGCATCATTCATGGCGGCAGGAATGTCTTACAGCACCCACGGTAAAGCCATGATTCCGTTTTACATTTTTTACTCAATGTTCGGTTTTCAGCGCGTGGGTGACCTGCTCTGGGCGGCGGGGGATATGCGGGTAAAAGGATTCCTCCTGGGCGCCACATCGGGCCGCACGACGCTGGCTGGTGAAGGTTTGCAACATCAGGACGGTCATAGCCTGCTGCTGGCATCCACCCTTCCCAATCTGAAATCTTACGATCCGGGATTTGCCTATGAGGTCGCCGTGATTATGCAGGATGGCCTGAAACGGATGTATCAGGATGATGAAAATATCTTCTATTACCTCACCTTGGAGAATGAAAATTACAGCCACCCCAAGATGCCCGAAGGCATCGAAGAGGGAATTATTAAGGGCATGTATCTGCGTATCGAGGGTCAGGCTAAAGACAAACCCACGGTTCAGCTCCTGGGCAGTGGTGCCATCAACCGGGAAGTAGAAGCCGCTAGTGTTTTGTTGCTGGAAGATTGGGATGTAAACGCCGATGTCTGGAGCGTAACCAGTTTCACCGAACTCCGCAGGGAGGCGTGTAACAAAAAGCGCTGGAATCGCCTCCATCCGGATAAAAAACAGAAAAAAGCTTATGTTACTGAAATGCTGGAACCTCGCCAGGGTCCCATCGTGGCAGCGTCTGACTATGTAAAGATGTTCGCTGATCAGATTTCCCCCTGGATGCCACGCAGCTATGCGGTTTTAGGGACGGATGGTTATGGACGCAGTGAGACACGGGAACAACTGCGCCGATTCTTTGAGGTGGATCGTTATGCCATTGCGGTTGCAGCCTTGTATGAGTTGGCGATGGAAGAAATCATCCCGATCAAAACCGTGAAAGCGGCGATTAAGAAATACAATATCGACCCGGAAAGTATGAATCCGGCGACCCGTTAACCTTTTCAATGAATTGCCTTGCAGGTCGAAAATGCGACCCGGGCAGGAGATAAGTGCATGATAGAAGAACTGAAATTACCAGAACTGGGTGAAGGGATTGACAGCGTTGAAATCAGCGAAATTCGTGTGAAAGCAGGCGATACTGTCAATGTGGATGATGTGGTTTTGGTTGTGGAAACAGAGAAGGCCACCATGGAAATTCCCGCCACCTCTGCCGGTACGGTGAAGGATATTAAGGTAAAGGTAGGAGATGCGGTGGGACCCGGCGGGGTTTTGATGACAGTTGAAGCGGCGGGCGATTCTGCGTCTAAATCGGAATCCTCCCAGGAGGAGCAGTCCCCGGCAAAATCAGCGTCTTCAGACGAAACAGCTGACGAAACATCTGCAGATGAAAAGCCGGCATCAGAAGAGGCGTCCTCAAAAAAACCACAACCCAAACCCGAACGCCCAGCCGTTCCTCAGCCTGAAAAGGGTGAACCCACACCCGAGCTGGAGCCCCGGAAATCCACCGGGAACGCGCCGCCGCTGGCCAGTCCTGCTATTCGAAAATTCGCCCGTGAATTGGGCGCTGATCTGGAGCGTGTGAGTGGAACCGGACCCAAAAACCGCATCCTCAAATCGGATGTGGAAGCCTACATCAAACAGCAGGTCACCCGTGCCCAGAGTGGTGCTGGAGGTGGTGTGGGAATACCCCAGGCTCCGGAAATCGATTTTTCCCAGTGGGGTGAGATTGAAACAATAGGGCTTAATAAAATCAGACGTCTCACCGGACAGAACATGCAACAGAGTTGGCAGGTTGCTCCCCATGTGACGCAATTCGAAGAGGCGGATATTACCGCTTTGGAAGCATTCCGGAAATCGGAGAAAGCAGCTGCAGAGGCGCGAGGAACGAAGTTAACGATACTCCCTTTCATAATGAAAGCCGTTGTGGCGGCTCTAAAAGCATTTCCTGATGCCAACGCTTCCCTGGACCCATCGGGTGAATCATTAATTCGGAAAAAGTACTACCACCTGGGAATCGCGGTGGACACGGAACAGGGACTGATGGTCCCGGTGGTTCGCGATGTGGATAAGAAGAGCATCATGGAACTGGCTGAGGAGCTGGCAGATCTCAGTGAGCGCACCCGGGAACGTAAGGTCACACCGGCGGAGCTGAAGGGCGCCAGTTTTACTATTTCCAGTCTGGGCGGTATTGGCGGTACCTACTTCACCCCCATCGTAAATACACCTGAGGTGGCAATTTTGGGTGTTTCCAGGGCGGCAATGAAACCCATCTGGCGCGATGGCGAGTTTGTTCCCCGGCTGATTCTACCATTTTCTCTTTCCTATGACCACCGGGTGATTGATGGGGCAGCCGGCGCGCGTTTTACCAAATTTGTAAGCGACATGCTGTCCGATATCCGGCGGTTGTTGCTGTAATCCTGGTCCAGGCTGGAGCCATTGGGATAAATTTATAAAACAAATAATATCAGTATGATGAGGCATTTTTATGAGTAAAAATATAAAAGCAGAAATTGCGGTTTTGGGCGCTGGTCCCGGTGGATACGCGGCGGCTTTTCGGGCGGCGGATCTGGGTAAACAGGTTGTATTAGTGGACAAGGACGCCAGCTTGGGTGGCGTCTGCTTAAACCGAGGCTGTATTCCTTCAAAAGCCCTGCTGCATGTGGCCCGGGTGCTGGAGGAGTCGCAGGAAGTGGCTGATTTCGGCATAACCTTCGGCAAACCCAAGCTGGATGTGGACAAAATTCGTGAGTGGAAAAATGGTATCGTATCCCGCCTAACCCGCGGTATCGGCCAGATGGCCAAAGCGCGGAAAGTTCAAGTCGTGCAGGGCGTAGGGAAATTTACCAGCTCCACAGAAATGGCCGTTGAAACCGATGATGGAACCGTGAAAATCGAATTTGAGAATGCCATTATCGCCAGTGGCTCACGACCAGCCACGATTCCCTCCTTCCCGGTAGATGATAAGCGTTTACTTAATTCCACCGGTGCGCTGGATCTGGCGGATGTTCCCAAGCGACTGTTGGTTATTGGTGCCGGGTACATTGGTCTGGAGATGGGAACGGTTTACCAGGCGCTGGGGTCCAAAGTCTCGGTAGTGGAATTCATGGAAAATCTTCTGCCCGGCGCAGATGCTGATTTGGTCAGGCCGCTGGCCAAGCGACTGAAAGCACGGTTTGAAAATATCTGGTTAAAAACAAAAGTCTCTAAAATCGAACCGCAGAAAAATGGTTTGAAAGTTCACTTCGAAGGTGAGAAAAAGGTGGAACCGCAGGTATTTGACAAGGTACTGGTGGCGGTTGGCCGGAAACCAAATTCGGAAAATCTCGGTCTGGAAAATACCCATGTGAATGTCACGGACCGGGGGTTCATTGAGGTAAATGAGTACCAGCGCACTGCTGATGAGCACATTCTGGCCATTGGAGATGTGGCCGGCGATCCCATGCTGGCGCATAAGGCCACCTATGAGGCGAAAGTTGCGGCAGAGGTGATTGCTGGCTTACCTGCAAAATTTGATGCGCGGGCAATTCCGGCCGTCATTTTTACCGATCCGGAAATTGCCTGGGCAGGGCTGACAGAAACGGAAGCAAAGGCCAAAGACATTCCCTACGAAAAGAGTCAATTCCCCTGGGCGGCCAGCGGTCGGGCGTTGGCGCTGGGACGGGAAGACGGCTTTACAAAAATGCTGTTTGATCCGGAAACGCATCGTGTGTTGGGAATCGGTATCGTCGGTCCTAACGCGGGCGATTTAATTTCTGAAGGTGCTTTGGCAATTGAGATGGGTGCCGATGCGGAGGACATTGGTCTCACCATCCACCCGCATCCCACCCTTTCGGAAACAGTCATGAATGCTGCTGAGGTCTTTACCGGGACGGTGACGGATATTTATGTGCCGAAGAAGAAAAAGTAGTTAGTAGAAAGCAGTTAGTAGAGAGTCGTGAGTAGTTTGGGGGTGCTCAGTTTCTGGATGGGTAGGGGTTGTTTAGAACGCGGGTGACCGAAAACAAGATGCTGTAAATGGTTGAATTGTGAAATAATGATTGAGCGGGAAAGCAGGAACGGGCTGTGGGTATAAACGATATTTGCAATGAGATCATTGTCCTGGGACTCCCACCGGTTACTAAGGATGTAAAAGGCGTCTGGTACGACGGCTATCCGGTGCACCGCGGTGAAACGGAGGAGAGTCTTAATTACGCCACTTTTTATGCCCATCGAAACGGCATTGTCCCGGATCAGATGGTGTTGCGTCAGGAGTGGCTCAATTTTATCGATACGCTCCTTTTGGCGGGATTTCATCTCCATGTGGTCCCCTTTCCTCCCCAGTTAAATCAACCCGGCAGCCTCTACCATGATGCGGTCTTCGTGCGGGACGCCGGAATCATGTACAAGAATCTGTGGATTAAAGCACATTTCAGCGTGCATGACCGGGAATATGAGAGTGAATACCACGCCCGGCTGGTTGAGCGAAAATTCAATAAAACCATCATCACACTGCCGGGAAACGCACGGCTGGAGGGTGGTGATATTAATTACCTGGAAACTCGGGATGCTCGATTTTATTTCGGTGGCCTCTCACGCTCCAATGAAGCAGGGCATGATTTTGCCCGGAGTCTGATTCAGCCGGACGAATTCATTATGATTCAATCGGAAGGGTATCACCTGGATACGGTTTTTACCCCCATCGTCAGTGAATCCAACACATTGGCCGGTATCATCACGGCGAAACAGGCGCTGACACCGGAAAGCCTGATGCGGCTGGAAAAATTGGGTGTGCCCATTATCGATATTGAATTGGAAGATTCCAGCGGTCGGGGAGAGGAATTGGGCTCGTATGCGGTGAACGCGTTGGTAGCGCCGGGTGTGATGGTGAATTGCGCTGAATTTGTTACCCCAGGTGTTGAGGCTCGATTAAAGGAGCTGGGAATTCTGCGCTTCGTGACGCCATTGAGCTATTTTCGCTACGCCGGCGGGTCGGTGCACTGTCTCACCAATGAAATTTATGGTGGTTGCCGGCACCCTTCCTGATCCAATCGATTTCAATCCCTTTTTTCATCCCAGCATTTGATAATAGCATGGTATTTGCAACCTTCGAGGCTAAACTAAGCCCCGGATAGTGGCATCTTCTGGCAAACCATGGAATCGGATCTCATGAAAATTTTTAATACGGTGATAATGGTATTGGTGCTGACGGTGAGCAGTTCCGGTCAGATCCTGTATGAATCGGGTGACCTGAAGGAATTCATCGGTGGCACATCATCCACGACGGCGTATGACAATTACGTGAGTCATATTTCGGAAGGCATTGTTGACCCCGGTTATAATGATTACGGTCCGGTGTGGCTTGATCCCCAGACCAACGGATTTGGTGATTATCGCATTTTGCCTTCAGGCGGTACGACCCTGGCGTATTGGCGTGAGATTTTTCAGCGACTCATCATCATGGATACCCTGAGTGTGGCGCAGATGCTGGCTGATTCGGTGGCGAGTTTTCGCTACGATTTGGTGCGGTTCCAGGACACGACGGAGAGTAAAACCTACTGGATGCTTCGTGAGCGGCTGGACGAAAGTTATGTGGATACAAGCCTGACACCCGATCCAACCGATGATGTGGTGGGTAGTTTCCGGAATGGCTGGGGCTTGTACATTTTCAATCCAATGGCCGCCCGGGATTTCGTCCTGGTAGAGGTGCCTCATCCCAATGACGATTTTATCGCCCCTTATAACGGCCTGGCGCTCTTCCGGCAGATTGATGCCTGGGTGTATATGCTGGCAGGATCAGGACGCGAGGTCAAGTGGACCGGCATTGGCGATTATTCCAATAATTCTTCGCTGTCCGATCCGGCTCGTAACGACAATACGTTATTTCAGGTTTTCCACGAGGTCTTATGCGACTCGTTGCTGAATACCACTGAGCCCCACGCACCGCTGGTTTTACATACGCACAGTTTTGATAATAACGAAGCGCATGAAAATTACAAATCCATCGTGCTCTCCGGTGGATGGGATGCAGGTTATGCTAATAAGCCCATCAGGGATGTGACGGCTGATCATCTGGATTTTGTTAATTTTACCTCGGAGTATCCTGTTTCAGCAGGTCAATTCGGTTTTCACGGGTCGGTACGGGTGGATAATTACTATCAGGTACATTACGATGGTGTTTTTAATTATTATGGTGCCTTCGATCAATATCCCATGCCTCACACCTATTACCTGCTAGGACCAATTACCGGTGTACAGATGAATTACCTGCGCCAATCCATCCCCGGCTGGAGTGTGTTCGAACCCTGGGTTCAGATTGAGATGGATGAGAAGCCGCAGCTTTTTGACGATTTAAACATGACACTGGATTCGCTCTATAACCGGCCGGTAATGCCGCGCGGCTGGCGAAATTATTCCAAAATTCTGGAATATTACCAGCCCTTCCGCGATGCTGTGGAGAGTTATCTGACCCATTGGGAGACGGCGCCGGATACCATTGCGCCTGCGACGCCATCCGACTTCCGGGCAACCTTCATCAGTGACACCTTCATGGCTTTGGCCTGGGATCCGGTGGAGGATACAAATTTTAAGACGTACCGTATTTACTATGACACTAATCCCATTTCCACCGAATCACCCTACTGGGATCTGACCCAGGATGTGCATCTTTCGGATATGCGGGAGAACGCCACCATTATTGATGACTTGCCCAGCCTGACGCCGCTCAATTTTCGCATCACCGCGCGGGATCATTTTGGCAATGAAAGTCCTATGTCTGATTCGCTATTGAACTATATCCCCGATTTGGAGACACCGGATATTTTTCACCGGGAAATGAATGAATTCCCGCTAGAGGATTGGCCACCGGTAGTTATGCTGGAGAACACCTCAATTATCGACTTTGATTCGGTGTGGGTGGAGGTATTTGACGGGAATGGTGGTTTCCTGGGGCGCTCTGACCTGGAGCCCTACACGTGGACACGCTGGATTGGGACATTACAATTGGCAGCAGGGCAAGTCGCCGGGTTGGATACCATTTATTATCAGATAAAATTGAAGGAAATAACCGGACTCAGTGCGCCATTTACCTACCCGGATTCAGGTTATTTTTTATGCCTTCCCAGTGAAGCCCCGCGGGACTGGCTTGATACAGATCTGGAGGAGAATGACAGCGGCTTTGAATCCAGTTATGTCTTGGGAACCACCCGCTGGCAATGGGGTGTCCCCCAAACCGCCGCACCCACCGCTCATTCGGGAACGAAAGTTTGGGGAACCAACCTGCTTTCCAATTATGCTAATTACTCCTACACCCGCCTGACCACGCCGCCCATTGATCTTAACGGCTATGGCTTCCAGTATTTGAGTTTTTATCACTGGTATGAGCTGGAATCTTCCAGCACTTATCCCACCCGCGCATATGATGGCGGCAATATCCGTATATCCGTAGATGGCGGGGAGAGTTGGGAGCGTATCACGCCGGTGGGCGGCTATACCCATACAGTGAACGCCCAGTCCAATCTCATGAACGGTGAGCCGGTATTTTCAGGTACGTCTAATGGTTGGCGGCGGGTGATTTGTGATCTGAGCGATTTCGTCAATCAGACGGTGATGATTCAGTTTCAATTTGCCTCCGACGCCAATACAACACGGTTGGGTTGGTATCTGGACGATTTGCAGATTGTGGGCGAAATAAATGACACGCCGGTTACCAATGTGAATCTGCTCCAACCGCAAAATGGCAGCGCCTGGGGGGATAACGAGGTGGACTTCCTGTGGACGACAGCCCAGGATCCGGATGTTGGCGCTGATGTGCGGTATGATTTTCTCTACCACCCCGATTCTGACTCCAACTGGCTGAGTGCTAACAGACTTGGGGAGCCTTCAATGTGGCTGGATCTCCGAGATACGGACTGGAATTTCACACAGACGTTTAATCTGGACTGGACGGTCCGCGTATATAGTCAGAGCGACACCCTCATGTCCCCTGATACATTTACGCTCGTGTTACCGCCGCGGAGTTTGCAGCCAATGACGGAATTTCACCTGATTCATCCACCCCCGGACACCGTGATTATGGACTCCATGGAGAATGTGAACTTTCACTGGTCGGCGGTAGCGGATGCGGATGTGGGTGTGGAGAATACCTATTTACTCTACCTGGTGACCAACCTGGATACCCTGGTTTTACCAGCGGCCGGCGATACATCGCTGATGGTTACTATGGACACTCTGCTGGCATTAGAGCGGGATTCTACCGGAATTGCCTGGTGGGTGATGGCCATGAATCAGACAGAATATGCATTAGCCGATACGGCTTTTCATTTTTTCCTTGAGCGCTACGTGAATCTCGCCCAGGATGCGCTTCCGGCGAGTTTTTCCCTGAGTCCGGCGTATCCCAATCCATTCAATCCGGTTACGCATTTCACCGTAGCTATCCCAGAAGCGGGGCATATTAAGCTTGAACTGTACGACATTCTGGGGCGGAGCATACGGACGCTGGTTGATGACGTCGTCCAGCCGGGTTATCACCAGGTGCGCTGGAATGGTTTGAATGATGACGGACAATTGGCGGCTTCGGGGCTTTATTTGGTCCGCCTTAGCGCGGCCGAATTCAATCAAACTCAGAAAATCCTTCTGCTGCGTTAATGGGGTGAAATTGGATAAGATTTTGCCTGTGTAGGTGAGTGTAACAGCAAATTTCTCAGGACTTAATTCCTGTAAAATCATGACAAAATACTGACAAGAGAGGATTCCCATGATTATTCCAAAAACGACCCGAACCCGTGTGATCTTGGTTCTCACCATGCTCTTCCTGCTATTGGCGACCTGGACCTGTTCATCAAAAGCCGACAACAGCAAACTGCCTCAAGCCATCGCCGGAGAGACATTATCCGAGGTGGTTCGGGGATCGGACGCCACGAAAATCATTAATGATATGCACGGAAAAAGTTTGGGCACGGACGAGTACGTGATTGGGTATTATGGTCCCAAAGAAAATAAGAACATTCTTTATCTCAGTATCTTCCCTGATGAGCAGTCTGCCAAGCAGGATTTTATGGACATGTCCATGAAAATGTCCCGCGGCACACCGGTTTTTTCACCATTGAAGGTGATGAACAAGGGTGATAAGGTTCAATTCACCACATTAGGAATGGGCAAGGCGCATTTCATCTTCCGGGATAATGAAACGCTGATTTGGTGGCAAGGTGATACCACCAATTTTGACCAAGCGATTACCGATCTGGATGCGTTTCAGTGGTAATTTGGCGAACTGAATAGTTGCCATTTTCCGGACAATCATAACTCAAAAAAACAGCCCTCATTGGGGGGCTGTTTTTTTTGTCGTTCAATCAAGCAATGCGTATTGAGTATCGGAGGATGCTATTCCAGCTCCAGCGTATAGATGCGCCGGGAATTACGCTCCTCATAAACCACACGGCGATTATCTGGAGCAAGGGAGGGGTTCAGTTCGATAAGATCCGGTGTGTCCGTGATTTGGAGAAGTTCGCTGCCATCTGCTGTCATGCGCCAGATTTCGGATTGGGTAATCCGGTGGCCGTCATCTTTCGCGATTTGATAGACGATATATTGACCATCAGCGCTCCAGCGTGGGCGCTCGCCGGCATCAGTCTGGGCAATGAGCCCGCGACTATTCCCGATAATCAAACCTCCACCAATAATTTCACACACGAAGGTTTGCCCGTCCGGTGAGGGGCGCAGATTGAGATAGCGCTGACCGGTTTGCAGCGTAAGCATGACTTGTGAGGCCGTATTGTATTCCACAATCTGGTCGTGGAGGATGGAAAAGAAATTATACCCGGCGGGTGAGGTTTTTTCCGTGCGGGAAAATACTGCATTGCGCAGGGGAAAATGTCCAATCAGGAAGAGGTTTTGGTCATCCGGCGACCAGGTCAGGGTACCAATCAGCCGTTCTTCAAAACCAGACAGGTTTGTATTCTCACCTGTTTGCGTATCGTAAATCATCACGGCTGTTCGGCGGGGAATGGACCGGGCCTTGTTTTCTGTGGTGGCCAGATAGCGTCCATCGTGACTCCAGGCCATACCAAAACCGGCAGCATTGGCATTGTTGAGCTGGGTTAACTTACCATTAATCATGTTAATCAGCCAAACGCCCTGATAACCACTTTCGCTTACGGCGATGTACTCACCGGAGGGCGACCAGATGGGACCGATGAATGCCCGTCCGGCAGGCGTAAGTGCTTCCGGCTGGGCAGCCAGGGAATGGCTTGTGAAAATCAGCGTGATCAGAAGTAGAGTCATGGTCATGCGACGAATCATATGTGCCTCTCAAATTTCATTTTACTATTTCAAATATAGAAGTTTAGTGCTGTATTCCTTTGCATTTGTACGAATCCGCGCCAGATAAACACCACTGGGAGCATTAGGCAGTATTTGCTGAAAGTTCAGGTCAATCTTGCGTTGATAAGCGGGAATGTAGGTCTCCAGCACCAGTTCTCCACGCAGACTGTAAAGGAATAATTTTTTCGAACCGGGTACATCCGGCAGGACCAGGTGCACTTGTGGATTAAATGGATTTGGATAGGCAAACAGCTTGAACTCAGTGGGGAGGGTTCCCGTTTCGTTCGCCAGAGGGGTAATGTCCGTGAGCGAAACCACCTCATCCAGATAGCCGGTTCCTTCAGAACTGTCAGCAGGCAGTGAAAAGCCGATGCCTCCCAACGTGGTGGCGAATTCTGCTGACCAGGTATAGAAATGCCAGCCCGGTGATGCCTCAAAATTTGCCAGTATGCTGCCATTGGAATCAAAAATCACCGGCGGCAGTCCTTTGGCGTAGAATCCGAATACCTGGTTTGGATGGACCTCCAGTGGACTGCCTGTCCAGCGGAGTCCTGCTGTTGATGGATTCTGCGGTTCTGTTTGATTGAGTGTCACCGCAATTGCAAAGGAATCATGGATCGCCGGGATTGTGGCCAGAACCGGTGCTACCGTGGCATTGGTGAGGTAATCCACTTCCCAATTGGTCAGCGACTGGCCGGAGTCCATGCGGCTGGTTTGAAACGACCGGTCCGTGGCATGAAAGGTCCACGTGAAGTGATTTGCCATTGTCATTCCACCCGTATCAGCAATGCTGGACATGAGTGTGGCGGTATAGCTCCGATTGGTCTGCAGTGGTGTATCCGGGATCAGCGTCAGGACATTTTCAATTCCTTCGTTTGAGGCATCCACATCCACGCGGCCGTTAATCCGGCGGAAATTGTCGCTGAGAATCACGATGGAATTGGCGTAATTCACACCGTCTGCCAGCGGGCGGGAGAAGGTAATGCTGATTGTGTTGTACAAAGAAACATTGTGCTCCTGCTCGGTTGGGGAGAGGGCGATGGGGATCATCTGGTCGTACGTGTAGGCGGTTTGAAAATGAACGGAACCGGCCGGATCGGGAATCAACGGATGACCGAATAAATCGGTGGCAGTTGTATCAACAGACAACTCGTACCATGTGTCGGGCTGTAGTGCCCCCAGGGGATTAAGGGTGACATTTTCACTGGTGGCGTCCCAGGAAAATCGCACAGCCATGGTATCATCGACAGAACAGAGGCAGATTGCTTCCTCCACACTCACGCGATTCATGGGACGGGAAAATGTCAGACTCAGATTTTCCCAAATCCCAAATCCGGTACTGCTGTCGGTGGGTGTAGAACCGATGAGTTCGGGAGGTGCCGTACTGCCGGTGGCAAAATCGGCAAAATCAAAAATACCAGGATGAACCTGAACCGTGTCGAAAAGGTCGACGTAATTTTCCTTCTCGATGGACACCACATATTGCCCGGGTGCCAGGTTGTGAAAAGCGTAATAGCCGGAGTGGTAATTATCGGTATAGTGGACCGAATCTCCGGGTGTGAGGGTTACGCGAACGCTGTCCAGGGGCTCACCGGAATCGCTATCAGTAATGATGCCGGAAATGACACCATTCCAGTAATTGGTGCTGGTGAAATAGTCCAGCATCCCGTAGAAAATGCCGCGGCCCTCCATGCGGGTGAAATCAGGATTGTATAATTTCGCTTCTTCGCCGGGATTATCGTGGAATGTGGCTTCGGATAACTCACTGGGCATGGTGAGGTCATTGAGGACGCCCAGGTAATTGGGGGAGCCGTAGAAATTAAAATCGCCGAAAACCCTGAACTCTGAAGTGCGCAGTCCCTGGAAAATGCGTTGGGAAATGAGGGGCGACATGGCTTCTGAACCGGGATTCAGGGGTGTTTCATCCCCATTTTGGGAATAGAGCACCAGCGTGTAACGCACGGAGGGATTTTCCGGCCAACCGGTGGCATTGTGATGCACGGAATGGAACCAGTCCACATTGTTAGAATTGGCGATTTGCTCCCGTTGGGATAGCGTGGGGTCCGCGGTGGTGAATTCGTCGCGGGTGAGAATTACAGTGTCCGCGTTCACGCTGTAGAGCAGGTCGGAAAGGGCTCGGCTGGCACGCATATTGATGATGTGTTCGTGCAGCCCGGTGGGACCGGTATTTGGATTCCCGTGGCCATGACCCGGATCCAGACAGAAGGTGTAGTTATTCAGTGACTGCGCGCCCAGTGAGATGGGGAACAGCATGAGAAAGACGACTAAAAGACTCACCAAAGGCTTGTAAACTTTTAACTTGTAGGACTGAGATGGCATAATGGATGCTCCCCGCTTAGCTGAATTTGGCGAAAAGTAGCTTCTGAGTTGGACACACGCAAGCGGGAGTGAGTTAATTTAATTTTGTGAACTATCTACAATGATCAACGGTTAATACTTGACAGCTATTTGCGGGTGATGTACCTTCATCACACACGGACAAAATTTTGGAAAAATGACCGGGGGAGTCGCAACACAAGAAATGCCTGTTCACTATCAACGAACGGTTTCAAGATATCAAAACCAAAACAATCAATTCCTACAAACAATTAGGAGGTTTTATGGGTAAGCGAATTGCTACAATTCTTACCAGTTTCCTTTTCGCAATCGGCCTGTTTGGACAGATACCAGAGAACTGGTCTGTTCAAACATCTGCTGTTACAGTTGCAGAAGAGACTGGTGCTTTCACGGATGGTGCTTCGTCACTCAAGGCGACATTTTATTCCACAAGTAATCAAGATGTGGATTCAGATGCCTTTAGTGTGACCTCGGAAGCTGCATACACATTCAGTTTTGATGTGTACGACAGTACCGCGGCAGGGCGAGTGCGCATGGTCCTGGTGTGGGATACAGGCAATGAGTATTTCAACTTCTATTCGGTTGATACGGATGCCTGGCAGACTTTGACGACGTCAGGGACTGTTCCCACAGGTGCCACCACGGCTTCAGTTCGTTTACGCTTTTACGATGAAGGTGCATTCGTTGACTCAGCCGCGTTATTTATTGATAACGTACAGTTTGTGGAAGATGGTGGCTCCAATTTAGTGGTTAACGGGAGTTTCGAATCCTGGGTAGCTCCACCGGAGCCAACACCGTACACTATTGCACAGATTCAAACCCCCACCGATCCTGAAACAAGTGATGCTTCGCCTTACGTGGATGAATACGTGGAGACCAGCGGTATCGTTACCGCAACAGCCTCTGCCGGTTATTTCATTCAGGATGGTACGGATCCTTATAGTGGTATTTATGTATATGGCTATGGTCATCCCGCTGTCGTAGGTGATGATGTAACCATCGCCGCTACAGTGGATGAGTACAGCGGTATGACAGAGCTAAGCAATGTCACCGACTATACCGTTAATTCCAGTGGTAATGCATTGCCAGGAGCAATCGCAATCACAACCGCGGAACTGGACGAACAGTACGAAAGTATGCTGGTTGCCGTGAGCGACGCGGTCTGCACCAATCCCGATATGGGAAATGGTGAATGGGAAGTGGATGATGGCAGCGGTGCCATGGTTGTGGATGACATGCTCTATGCTTTCGTCCCAACCCTGGATAATCACTATGATGTGGCCGGTGTTGGCTATTATTCCTACGGTGCCTTCAAATTGGAACCCCGGGATGCGGACGATATTCTGGATGTAACACCTCCGCCGCCCCTACCGCCACCTGATTTCGTGGTACATGACTTTGAGACGGACATCGGGAATTTCGAGCAGCCAAACTACAGTGGTTCCACAAACGTGGATCCCAGTTCCAGTTTTGCCATTTCTACAGAAGCGGCTCACACCGGATCGAGTTCGGGTAAGTTGACCCTCATCAATGATGCTGATCCGGCTGATGGTTGGTTCGTGCGCCTGAGTGATCGCGTCACAGCATTCAATCCGGATGATCGGGTTGGATTCTGGATCAAGGGAACCAATACCAACGTTTCCGTGCGCTGGGTGATCTATGATAATGGCACCGGTGGCGACGGTTATGAAGCCGGTCCTTATCACCAGATTACTGCCGGTGATGAATGGCAATATGTGGAATTGGATCTGGCTCGTGATCCTGTGGTCGGTTGGATTACCGGTACAGGAGAAATTAACTCTACGGACGTGGTACATCTGGAAAGCCTCCAGTTCACCACGGCAGTGGAAGAAGATGCCATCCTTTACATTGATGACATGATTGCCATTCCGCATAATGGGTCAATCGTCCTGGAAGATTTTGAAGCGGGAGTCGGCAATTTTGCGGATCCGAATTTCTCTGGTAGTACTTCGGGCTTGCTGGCTGAATCTGCCTTCGTTTCCTCCACGGATGAAGCCTACGAAGCTTCCGCCTCGGGAATGATGACATTGGTTGATGATCCTGCCGTGAGCGGAGGTTGGTTTGTTCGCGATGGCGATCGTACTACCCAATTTTCACCGGATAGCAAGATCAGTATTTATGTAAAAGGCGCCGATCCCACCACTCAAATTCGGCTGGTGATTTGGGATAATGGTTCCGGTGGTGATGGTTACGAAGCTGGTCCCTGGTACACTTTCAGTAATAATGAAAGTGATTGGGGCGTTGTTACCCTCGACTTGGCACGTGATATGGTTACAGGTTGGATTACGGGAACCGGGGAAATTAACTCCACGGATTATGTCACACTGGAAAGCATCCAGCTCCAGAGTGCGGTTGATGTGAGTGATACACTCTACTTCGATCTTTTCGAAGAAATTCCTGCTACGCAGATTTTGCCATACGCTAGT
The DNA here is from genome assembly GCA_021734045.1 of Fidelibacterota bacterium. Lineage (GTDB taxonomy): Bacteria > Fidelibacterota > UBA8477 > UBA8477 > UBA8477 > UBA8477. Next base: position 26,198 of record JAIPJR010000002.1, on the reverse strand, counting down.
GTCACCCTGAAAGCCCAAATCGGTGGCGATGCCCAGTATCGCTCTTTCTGGGCCAATGGTTCCTGGGATAATGACGGTGTTTACGACAGCAACTGGTCCGGTCCCATGGTGGAACTCACCGATCCGGACGCTGACGGTATCTTTGAAGGCACCGTTCCACTGGTTGCTGACGGCACCACCTATAGCTGGTGGGTTGGGTCGGAGGATGATGGGAATGCCTGGCTGGAGGACGGCGCAGACATTACCGTCAGTACCACAGATCCAGTGGAAAGTGCCCTCGCGGTCGTAGACCCCAGCGATTCGGGATATAATAACTGGATCGTCATCCTGGCCGGTGATATGAACAGCTGGGACAATGCCGCCGATAACCTCACCCGTGTAGGGGACACCTGGACAGGGACGTTTCCCTTAACGAGTGGCACCACTTATACTTACAAATTCACCGTCATGCACAGCTGGACGGCTGCGTATGGTGATGGCGGTGTGGGTAACGCCGGAGGAAATTATTCCTTCACACCGACTCAGGATGGTGACTACACCTTCACATTTAATGACGCGGATAACTCGGTGAATGTGGAGCAGGCTTTTGTCTGGCCACTGGTTGAGACCTTTACCGACAGCGTTTTTGACCTGAATTGGGCCTTTAACGGCATGTCTGGTGATGGAACACTTGAAATCGCTGACTCCACCGCTTCCGGTTGGGGTAGTGATGTGGGTGTATTTACCGACGCCGGTTATACCGGTATTGTCTACCTGGATAATGTCCTGGGCGCCGACTGGTCGGTTTCCGGTGACTTCTTCCTGGTAGGACCGGCAGACCCGGACGCTCCGCTGTATCAGGGTCTTGTTGCCAAAACTGATGCAACCGATTTGGAATACTACCGGTTTATCTATCGGAATTCCTCGGCCAGTGACAATGGTCAACTGAAATTGCAGGGCTTTAATGGTAGCTGGCACATCAGTGCTGCCTGGAATCCTGGCGTGGATTTCGAACCTATCGAAACCGGTTGGCATAACCTGAAGATCAAGGTTATTGGAAACGACTTCTTCGCCTTCCTGGATGGTAAAATGCTACCTGGATGTCCATTCCAGGACGAAGCACCATTTATGGATGCTGGCTACCCGGGTGCTTATGTATACAACACAGCCAACGGGCAGACCATATTCGATAACTTTACGGTCGATCAGGGTGCGTATCCACCATTGGCTAAGGCTGGTGCGGATCAGTTTGTCCTGGTAGACACGGAAGTAGCACTGGATGGTATGATTGAATATGCACAGGAAGGAAACACCGCCCACTGGGTACAGGTTTCCGGTCCTGAAGTCGTATTGAGTGATACCACCGCTTTGAACGCTACCTTCACACCTACCGAGGCAGGCGAATATGTCTTCCGTCTTATCGTGGATGCGGGTCCGGAATTCGGTCATACCGATGATGTGATGATTTCGGTTAATGCTGATTTCATCGTTCCGCAGTACACGGCTGAATATTTCGGAGACGTCCGTGCTTCGGTCATTGATCAGAATACCGGTGGTATTTATATGGTCAATACCAATCCGCGGTCGATCCATTACTTCGCCCCGGGGAATGAAACCGGTACGCCGGATGACACCCTGGTCTGGGCTGGAATTGACGGCTGGCTAGGACCCTATGGTATGGACATGGCCGATGACGGCATGCTTTATCTGGCCACCTATAGTTCCGGGAATCATGTGTGGCGTCTTGATGGCTATGGTTCAAATCCGGAGCCTATTTATACCCACAGTGGTTCATCCCGTGGCTTATTTGCTCGTGGATCGGGTGAAAATACCGAAGTCTACCTGATGGGTAATGGCAACGAGATCGTTAAGATCACACCTTCCGGAGGAACCTGGACAGCGGAGACCATTATCGCCAATTCAGGTGACAATGCCTCTATGGCTGTCATTGGAAATGACATCTATACGGTGAGTTTCTCCGATAGCATCTCCAAGTGGGTGGACAATGGCAGCGGCTATGAAAATGTGCCCTTCCATACCTCTGAAGAGGTCCACATGGCGCAGGTTGTGCGTCCCGGCGCGGATCCGAATCAACTGTATGTTATGTACAGTACGCGACCGGTTGATACACTGACCTATTTTGACACCCACATTGGTGTGTTGGATATGGCCAGTGGTGAGGTTGCCTACTCAATTCAACTCAATGATACCACAAATTATCTGTATAGCTGGGCACGCCCCTATTCAATGGATGTGGTTGATGGATTCAATATTGCCTGGGGCGTTGGTCCTACCGGTAATAACGGTGTAGAACCGGCATATCCGCAGGGCACATACCGTGGATATCTATTGGATTCCACCGGTGATCCGGGTAACCGTGCACCGGGTGCTCGTGTGGCATTAAAACCGGGCCACGAAGTTATTTTCGGCAATATGGTCTATCTCTTCGGCGATCGTTCCGGTGATATTGATGGTGAGCCTATTACCTATCAATGGACACAGATTGCTGGTCCTACGGTTGAAGGTCTGGATCTCACGCAAGCGAATCTGGCATTCCAGGCGCTTAATGCTGGTGATTATACCTTCCAGCTGGAGGTCAGCGATGGTGTGAATACCTCCGCACCGGCTGTGGTTGACTTCACTGTCATGCCGGTCTCCTTTGTGGAAGAGTTCGAGACCGATGCTGATGTGGCAAACTGGACCGTTGGTAATGATGCCAACATGACTGTCTCCATCAACGATACGATGGGTTTGAATGAGTCTGGTGCGCTGGATCTGGCTTCAAACCTGGGTTTTGCGGTTTCCAGCTTCACCCGTGGTCTGTATGCACAGCCCGGTGAGTATTTCTCCCTGGAACTCTGGGTGAATTTCGTTTCTCCCGGTGGACTGGATCCCACCTCACTGACCCTGACCCTGGACGGATTGACGGCAGAACCAATGGTCGTGGATCTGAATCAGGCTGAATTCATTGGTCAGTATGGCCATATCGTATTGGATGGTTTTGCCACAGGTGACGCAGGCAATCTGACGATTGCCGGTGTGTTACCATTCCAGCCAGGAACCTACCAGCATATCTATCTGGATAGCCTGGCCTGGACCAATCCGGCAACGGTCACCACATACGATATCTCCGGTACTATCACCACCAACGATGCTGGTGATCCAACCGGTACCGTTATCGCGGTGGAGCCATACGAAGAATACTGGAGCACAGAAGTGGCTGATAACACGGGTGCTTACAGCATTTCAGGTGTAGTCCCGGGTACCTATCTGGTGACGGCACATCTCTATGGCTATAAGAACCTGGACACATTGGTCACTGTTGATGACAACCTGACCCTGGATCTGGAATTGATTCGCAATACACCGCCGGTGGCGGTTGCGCCCACGATTCCGGCCAGCAACCAGGTGAGTGCCTTTGTGCTCTTTGACGGCAGTGGCTGTTATGATGATGATGGCGATGTCCTGACCTACCATTGGTCTGGTCCGGATTCCATCAATATCCAGCTCTTCAGCTCCGGCAATGGTGGTTTCCGTCCATCGGCTACAGGTACTTACAGCTTTAGCCTGTTCGTATCTGATGGCGTGGACAGCTCCGAAACCGTCACCTTTGATGTGACCGTTGATCAGGCTGCTCCGGCACCTGAGAGACCACTCACTTATGTGGATGAGTTCATTGAAGAGGGCTCCGGCTGGCAGGGATTGGCCGTGGATGCTGACAGCAAACTCTGGTCAATCGCTTATTATGGCTGGGCACCCAATGTGCGTGTCTGGGATGCTGATGGTGTTCCGGCAACCATTGACAATATCTCATCCGCCGTGGTGGGTGCTGATACACTGACGTTGGACTTCAATAATCACGGTCGCGATGTCAATCTGGACCCGGATGGTAATGTCTGGGTCTCAGGTGGTGGCTATGTGGCCGGCTTTGATGCCGTTACCGGCGAACAGATCGGTGCGGTAGCGAAGGAAGGTAGTGCAGTCTTCAGTTTCGATGGCGATGGTAACCTCTATGTAGGCGCCGTTGTCAGTAATGTCATTTATAAATATGACACGAATCTGGAACTGGTCCGTTCCGATACCATGACTCGTGGTGCTGTTGGGCGCGACTTTGCCGTGTCGCCCGATGGATCCCGCATCATTGTGGGTGAGCTATCCAATAAGGCTTACATCCTGGAACGCCAGCCCGACGGCAGTTACCTGCAGGTAGATGACCTGCCGGGTCCGTTCATCTCCGGTGAGCAGGTCTCCCATGTGAAGTTCGATTCTGAAGGATTCCTCTATCTCATGGGTGAAACCAACAACATCGTTGGTGACGACCGGATTTATATCTACAACCCGAACACCGATTACGCCACACGTGAGGTGGTCGAACTTACGGGTACCAACTCACCTCGTGGAATGGCGTATGATGCCAATCTGGGTGTGTTCTATGTGGCTGACTTTGCCACGGCGGAAGTGACCATCGGTCGCTATGCTATGCCTGGTGCCAATCTCATCACCTCGCTGTACACGGCAGCCGCTGATGACGCGGCCGGTGAACCGGCTTATGGTGATTCTGTCGTGACCGTGCGCGGTTATGTAACCACCACCAATGAACTTGGTGGACCGGCTTACATCCAGGCCTGGGATGGCAGTGTCGGTATGGCAGTGTATGACTCAGACTTCCATAATGCGGAAGATCTGGCGCGGGGTCAGTATGTAGAAATTACCGGCTCTATCGGTTTCTACAACGGCCTCACCGAAATCACCAATGTAGCTGCTGATGGTTGGTCCATCCTGATTGATGAACTGCCTGAAGTTACACCACTGATGGTGACCGCTGCTGACCTGTTGGATAATGCTGGTGAGTCTCTGGAAGGCGTTCTGGTGAGTATCGACAGCCTGAGTCTGGTGGATCCGTCCGAATGGCCGGCCGCAGGCTCACATGCCACCGTACATGTTACCGATGGTGTGGATACCATTGAGGTCCGCATTGATCGCGATACCAATATCGATGGTAACGGCGCGCCAGCTGATGACTACTTCATGGTCACGGGTGTGGTCGGTCAGTATGATGGCTCCTCGCCCTACTTCAGTGGGTACCAGTTGATGCCGCGCGATATTGACGACTTCCACGGTGCTGTTGTGAGTGTGGATGATAATCTCGGATTACCGAAGGAATTCGCACTGCATCAGAACTATCCGAATCCGTTCAATGCCAGCACGACAATCAAATACGAACTGCCGCGGGATGCCCAAATCAAGTTGGTCCTTTACAACATGCTGGGTCAGAAAGTGGCAACGCTCGTAGATGAGCATCAAACTGCCGGTTATCGCACAGTTCAGTGGAACGGGCGGAATGATTTTGGTCAGAACGTGGCGAGTGGGCTTTATATCATGCGGATTACCGCTGATAAGAATGCCTTCACGCAAACCCGGAAGATGACCATCATCAAATAACCGCTTGTTGGAAAACGGTTAATCCAAAAGGGCGTCCATTCGGGCGCCCTTTTTTTATCTGTCGTTCCCAATCCATGACTTAGATTTGGATCCAAATGAAACACTTTTTTTATTCAATACTGCTGGGACTGATAATTTCTGTCGCCATGGCCCAACCACGGGAAGCGATTACCCTGAGAATGGGTACGGTCATCGAAGATGCCGGTCTGGATAATCCTTGGGAGATTGAGCAACAGTTACCCGGATTGTGGAGCGGGATATTGGATACATTGCCGGGATTGCAATTGGTTGCCGGCCCGCCAGCGGCAGCATTTACGCTGGAAACCACCATACGCGTCATTGACATTTCCAAATACCACATGGGTAACCCACTGGTGGGTGGTTATCAGGGGTATAAAGCGAAAATTCAGTCCGATTGCGCTCTGATCCGTTCGGCGGACGACCGGGAGGTCGCCCGGTGGAAATTAAATACTGAATTATCCGACCATCAGCTGGGATTTACGGTGTTGGCGCAAGGCATTAAGCATGCTCTGACTTTTCAGGGACTGGATACTTTAAAATTTGACTCACCTGCATTTAAGCAATCACTGGTTTACCGAGCCCTGGTTTTACAGGGCGGGGAACTGCGGGTTAAGCTGGCCGATTATTTCGGATTGGACCTGCATCAGCAGGAGGGATTGGGGCCGTACAGGGTTTTAATCTCCCGTGGACCTGACATCCACATCAATGCCGGTTCAACAGAGGGATTGGTAAAAGATCAAATATTCTCAGTATATGTGGAAGGTGCGGTCATTCTGGATGAATCGGGTGAGCCATTGGGGCGGGAGAGTGTTCTCGTCGGGCGGGTCCGGGTGATGGCCGTGAAGGGGAATCATTTAACCTGGCTTCAATTCTCGGACCCGGCGCTCCACATTCCGAAGGATTCGGAGATTTTTCTGCAATAACGGTGTGCTACTATTATTTCCGATAAAAAAGAAAAGCCGCTTTGGAAAAAGCGGCTTTTTAAATTGATAAGAACCAGGTTTTGTATCAGGACAGCTTATTGAAATGTCGCTGGATACGCTCTTTTTGGTTATCGCCCCTGTTCTTATGGATAACACCTTTGTGGACCACCTTATCAATGATTGATGTGGCTTCCTTCAGCAGCGGTTCGGCTGTTGCTTTATCCGTGGCTGCCAATACTTTTTTAATGGAGGTCTTCATCATTGACTTGTAATGGTGATTGTATTGTTCTGCTTTTTCTGCCTGGCGAATCCGCTTGGCAATGGTCTTTGTTACTGGCATAATGCTCCTTCAAACTTCCCAAAAATGCGGGCGAATATAGGCTTCGGGTTACGTGATGTCAACATTTTAGATAGCAGTCAGAAAAACAATGGGTATATCTGGACAAGTATCAGCAGTGGGATGACTCGTTTTCCGGCGGTGTCACGGTAAATGATTTGGTGTGAATTGAGGCAGACACTATTTTCCCGAGGAATAAAAATCACATGTTATTGCTACGATAATGGGTTTTCTAATCATTACGGTTCAACTCCTGGCCGGGCTTCTGGTATTAACAGTTACGCTCTTTCTCCTGACGCTATTGCTGCCGGTTGGTATTGAAACGCACGAAATTAACACGGATAAAAAATTTCGGGGCATCCTTATACTATGGGGCGGGTTGGTAAAAATTGGTGTTGTATTTCCACTGGAGCCGGGCTGGAAAAAACGGCTGGTAGAAAAGCTGATTCACAAGCTTCATACGGCGGAGCATGCCAGCCAGGATAGTGGGTGGGGAACCATCTCTTATGAAAAAATATGGAAAACCATGGGAAAAACGAAAAAACGCCTCCCGTCCGGCTTTTCGCGCAAACTATTCGAATCTGTAAAACTTGAAGCCTGGGAGGGAACCATCACGCTGGGTGTCCAAAATCCTGCTCTCACCGGTATGCTATACGGGACCGTGCAAAGTTTTATCTCTGCCAGTGGTTGGCAAAATCTTTATACTGAAACAGATTTTATCAATCGGAAGTCACAGTTTACCGGGATCGGACGACTAAAAATCTATCCGGCAAGAATTGTATTTCTTGCTGTCAAATACGGATTCAAATCCTTAAAATTATTTCCATTGAAAATTGGAAGAGGGGCAGGGAAAAATGATTGAAAATCTGGCCAAAACTGTATTAGAAGAATTACGCGCTTTGGTGAATACTGAGACGGTGGTGGGTAAACCCATTACGGCAGGAAAGCATACCATTATCCCGGTTGCGAAGATTAGTGTGGGATTTGGTGCCGGTGGTAAAAAATCCGAAGAGAAAACCGACGGTGGTAGTGGCATGGGGGGTGGTGCCCAGATTGACCCGGTAGCCTTTATCGTCGTAACTGATGAAAAGACACAAATTTTGCCCCTGGTTGGCAAAGATGTGATGTGGGGGAAACTTGTTGATATGGTTCCGGATTTGATGAGTCGTTTCGCCAAAGAAAAGGGCGAGAAGCAAACCAAAGACCAGCAGAACCCTGACCCGCAAACAGAAAAAGCCCAAAAGGAGCAGTCATGAGTGCGGTTGAGATTCTTAGAATAGTACCGCTTTTTTCAGAGCTAAAGGACCCGGTTCTCGAAAATATTGCTAAACTTTGCCAACAGAAAGTCTATCAAAAGGAACAGGTTATCCTCATGGAGGAGGATACCGGTGATAGCTTTTTTATCATTGAATCCGGATCGGTGAAAGTAACACGCTTGTCTGAGGACGGCCGCGAAGTCATTCTGTCCTTTTTATATGAAGGGGATTTCTTTGGCGAGCTCTCCATCCTGGATGGCGAGAAACGATCGGCCAATGTCATTGCGCTGGAAAAGACCCTGGTGTACATGATCGACCGGAGTGATTTTCTGGATTTGCTGGAGCGCAATCCCTTAATCTCCATCGCTCTCCTGAAAGAATTGGCCACACGCCTGCGACTGTCTGACCAGCACATTGAAGCGCTTTCGCTCAGTGATGCGGAAGGTAAAATCGCGTTGGTGCTCCTGCGTATTGCTGAAGAATACGGTATTCATCATCGCGGATGCGTCACCGTAAATAATCTTCCGCTCCAGCAGGATATTGCTAATATGGCCGGGACTACCCGGGAGACTGTCTCACGCATGCTGAAAAATCTGGAAAAGAAACACTGGATTGAGCGTGAAGGTCATAAGCTCACCATTAATGAATATGAAAAATTCAAAGTTTCATATATGTCCAAATAGTTGCTCGCCAAAACGATGACATTCGACATAGACGGAATTCTTAACGGTAAGCGCCTGGCCATTTCCCGGGCGCTTTCACTTGTTGAACGAAATGACACGGATCTGATTGCACTCACGGATGCACTCCATGGTCATCTGGGGAATGCCTACCGAATCGGTGTCACCGGTCCGCCCGGTGCAGGCAAAAGTTCATTGGTAGATCGGTTGATTGAAATCTGGCGCACGGCGGGGAAAACCATCGGTGTCATTTCAGTAGACCCCACGAGTCCCTTCACCGGTGGTGCTATTTTGGGTGATCGGGTGCGAATGACCCGGCATTACAAAGATGAGGGCGTTTTTATTCGCTCCATGGCAACCCGGGGCAGCTTGGGCGGTTTGTCCTCAAAAGCCCAGGATGCGGCTGATGTGTATGATGCGGCCGGTTTGGATATCGTTGTATTTGAAACGGTCGGTGTGGGACAGGTGGAGCTTGATGTGGCGGAAGCGGCTGATACAACTCTGGTGGTAATTGTCCCTGAATCAGGTGATGAAATTCAGGCTATGAAAGCAGGGCTGATGGAAATCGCCGATATTTTTGTAGTGAACAAAGCGGATCACACTGGCGCGGAAAAGGCATTTCGTGAATTACGTGGTATCATTCAGCTGCGGCTGCAAACCGCTGATTGGAAGCCCCCGGTTGTAAAAACTTCTGTGGTAAAACCGGAAGGCATCGACGACCTGGATAAGACGATTCAACGACATTACAGTTATTTAAAAGAATCCGGGATTTTGAAAGAAAAATTCCGACATCGCCAGCACCTGAAGGTACGCGATCTCATTCTTGAGCGTCTCCAGACCCAATTCTGGACACCGGAACGGAAAGAAATTATGGATGCCGCCCTGCAAAAACCGCTGGATGAAATGCCATCCCCCGTGCAACTAATGACACAGCTATTCAAGGGCACGTGATGGTGGTCGGTATATGCATTTTGACGGTTTTGAAAACTATCTGACCGCCCGATAAACTCGGGATGAATAAATAAGCCAAATCCTTATTGGGCAGTGTCCCATTCCCCATTATTTTTGGCGCCATGGAGGAAGCCCCCACGAAAGATATGCCTTTTCTTGACCACCTGGAGGAACTGCGCTGGCGAATTATCAAATCGCTGGTGAGTATTATTATTTTTGGCGTATTAGGCTACTATTTCTCTAATAAAATCATTGAGTTACTTTCGAACCCGATCCAACAAACAGAACCACCGCTACAATTACTCAATACCACAATTTTAGGTGTATTCCTGGCCAAGATGAAGGTCGCAATCATGGTGGGTCTGGTATTTTCCATCCCGGTGATTATCTATCATGTCTGGCAATTTATCGCACCGGGATTATTTGAGTCTGAGAAACGCTATGTACCCACCTTTATCGTGGCGACAATGCTATGTTTTATCATCGGCGGACTCTTTTCCTATTACATCATGATTCCCTGGTCGCTGAAATTTTTTGCCATTTTAAATCACGGTCTGCCCGGGCTTATCAACTATGTCACCATCGGTGATTATCTGTCCTACCTGTTGATATTGCTGGTATTTACCGGAATGGCCTTTGAATTACCCGTGATTGTGTTCATGCTCAGCAGTATGGGTATCGTCACGCCATCAGTATTGCACAAAATTCGGCGTTTTGCCTATTTGGTGATTTTATTATTAGCTGCGATCTTCACGCCCGCCGATCCTTTTACTATGCTGGGTGTAGCGTCACCCATGATATTATTGTACGAAGTCAGCATTTTTATTTCCTACCTGGTTGGGAAGCGTAAACGCGATTCCGCCGCATTGGAAGAGTCCGGATTATTCCTGTGAAAATATCCCTCAATGATGTGATTCGTCCGATTCATGCCGAATTCAATACTTTTCAGCATGAATTTGAGGACATGCTCAAATCCCATGTATTTCTCATTAACCAGGTGATGAAATATGTGGTGGCACAGAAAGGGAAAAAACTGCGACCCATGCTTTTGCTTCTGGCAGCGAAGCTACGCGGCAATTGCACACCCGACACCTACCGGGCCGCTTGCCTGGTGGAGGCCCTGCACACAGCCACATTGGTGCATGACGATGTGGTAGACGAGGCGGAAACGCGCCGGGGATTACCCAGTATTAATTCCATCTGGCGTAATAAAGTGAGTGTTTTAATCGGCGATTACCTTTTCAGCAAAGCACTAATCAACATGGTCAACCTTGGCAATCCTCAATTGTTGAAGCTGCTAAGTGAGACCTCAGATCGCCTGGTTACCGGCGAAATTGACCAGATCGACCGGGCGCGGTCTGATACCATGACTGAGGAAGCCTATTTCAGAATGATTGATGACAAAACGGCTTCACTCCTTTCCGCCGGATGCAAGATGGGAATGATGACCACATCGGATGACGAAGCCGATTGGAAGGCGCTCCATGATTACGGACACAATTTTGGTATCGCATTTCAGCTGAAAGATGATTTGTTCGATTTTGAAGGGCGGGAGGCCAGTGTGGGGAAACCCATAGGTCTGGATTTGAAACACAATATGGTCACGCTGCCCCTCATTCACACCTTTTCTCAGATTAGCAAGCAGGAGCGAAAGCAGATTAAACGAGCACTCAGTAAAGGCAAAGGTAAGGCAAATCAGAAAAGGGTGCTGGAGTTGGTACAACGTACCGGTGGCCTGGAACACGCAAAACAGCGCCTGCGCGAATACAGCGATCGCGCCATTCGTTCCCTGGACCGTTTTCCCGATTCGCCAGCTAAGCATTCGCTAACCCAATTCGTCGAATTCAATATTCAGCGTGAAAAATAATTCTCCCGGTCATACGGGTATTCAGGTTCGACAACTACACCTGACCTATCTCTGGCATGCCAGGCAGCGGGTGATTTTTGACGGATTATCGCTCACTATTGAACCGGGGGAATTCGTAACCATTCATGGTGATAATGCCAGTGGTAAAACCAGTTTACTCAAACTCCTCACCGGGCTGCAAAAACCTGATACGGGCGAAGTTTGGATAAATGGAATCTGTGTGAGCGAAGCTGGTGTTCGCGGTGCCCGACAGGCTGGTGTGGGTTTCCTCAGCCAAAATCCCGTGTACCAGATTTTAGGGCAAACGGTTCAGGAAGAGCTCGACTATGTGGTTGATGCTACCCCGGAAGAGAAAGCGCGTGTGTTGAACCAATTCGGCTTGACGCAGCGGTTACCGGTAGCGCCACAAAGCCTCTCCGGTGGCGAGCGCCAGCGTCTGGCTTTGGCGGTGCTGGTACTACAAAGAATGCCCATCCTACTCCTGGACGAACCCACATCCTATTTGGATGCCGTACAGGTGGATAAGCTGGCAGAATACCTTAAAACTATTCATGCAGACGGAACGACGATTGTCCATGTGACCCAATACCCGGAAGAGGCGGCCTGGGGGACACGAACACTGCATTTGATAGACGGAAAGCTTGTGGAGCGGGTGTGATGCAATTTCCGGCCCAGCACATACCATTTATCAAAAGTGGATTTATGCTCAGAACCGCAGAGGTCAATCTGGATCCCACAGCGGGTATCGCCATGGTGGGGCAGAATGGCAGCGGAAAATCCACGTGGGCGAAAGCTGTTGCCGGGGTGCTGAAAACAGGGAATAGGACAGCGGAAAAATGGCTATATGTACCCCAGAGTATGGAACAGTTTTTTTTCGCCGAAACCCTGGCAGAACAACTGGGGTATCTGTTTCCTGACGGGTATGATCGTGAGAGGCTCGGCGATCTTTTCGCACAATTCCGTCTGGATAGTTCCAAACTGGCGTCCTATCCCTTGCGCTGGCTCAGCGGAGGCGAACGCCGTCGGGCTGCACTGGCATGCGCGTTGTATCTGGAAGCGTCATATCTGATTCTGGATGAGCCTACTATTGGCTTGGGCCCAAATGAAGCATTGGTGATGCTGGATTTGCTGAATACGTTACAAGCCCGTTTAGCCGGGCTCGTTGTAATTACCCACGCGTTGGATGTGATAAATGGTCGCAGATTTGTATTGGGTTTTGAAGCAGGAGGAATTGTGTACCAGGGCGTGTCCGAAGAGTTCTCAAAATCCCGGAATCTGATTCAAAAATTCGGGGTAAGGACCATTCGCCAACCGATTTAATATGGCCAATCTGAAGCAATATATAACCATCCCAAACGCCATTTCCCTGGCCCGGGCATTTATGGCCATTCCCATCGTGCTGAGTCTGAACAAATGGGATATGAGCACGACGCGCATTCCCACCGCTGCCACGATTTGGATTGCGCTGGCCATTTTATCTGATTTTTTTGATGGCTGGTTTGCCCGCTCCTATAAAGAGGTGACACGCATTGGAAAAATGCTGGATCCCATCGCGGACAAAGTCGTGATTTTTGCCTCATTTCTGTTTGCCACGCCTATTAATACCACGGTCCCGCTCTGGTTCATTTTGTTTATCATCGGTCGGGATGCCACCATTTCACTCATCGGATTGTGGGTGACCAAAGATTCAAAACGGGAACTTCAGGCCAATCGCACGGGAAAATGGTCGCTGGCATTCACTGCCTCCACCATCATCCTTTTTATCTTCCAAGTCTATCCCTGGGCCTACTATGTCCTGGGCGCAACTGTCCTGCTGAATTCGATTTCATGGATATTTTATCTCCGCCTCTATTACATCTATTTCGTGGTGGATGTGAAGCGTGACTCAGCCGCCTGAACGCCTGTTCAACCTGTAAAATCTCTCCTTGTGAATCCCTCCCCTTCATGTTAAAAGTATCGCCGGAATGAATGATAGCTACTGTTGCTGAAATAGGATTTGTGTTATGGCTGTAGGGAATGTGTTTTCCAGACTCAAGGACCGGCTTTCCAGAACCCGCTCACTGGTGCGGAATAATATTACCAAATTGTTCACCGGGAATATTCCGCTGGATGAGGATATTCTGGAGCAATTGGAGGAAATCCTGATCCAGGCTGATGTGGGCGTGGATGTAGCTTTGGAACTGATTGAAGACCTGCGGAAAACATTTCCAGCCTCCCAGGTTGTAACCGCTGAGAAAGTTTTGGCGTACCTGAAAACTGATTTAACGCAACGACTGGCAAACCGGGAAACGGTTGATGATACCACCCATCATCCCCATGTGATTTTGGTGGTGGGTGTGAATGGTACCGGCAAGACCACTTCCATCGGAAAATTAGCGCATCTATACGCACGGGAAAATCAATCGGTAATGCTGGTAGCTGGTGACACATTCCGGGCTGCCGCGGTGAATCAGCTGAAGATCTGGGCGGATCGTACCGGTGCCCAGTTCATCCACAATCCCGGCGCGAAAGATCCCAGCTCAGTGGTCTTTGATGCCCTGCAGGCGGCTAAATCCCGCGGAACCGATGCGGTTCTGATTGATACGGCAGGAAGGATTCATACCCAGAAAAACCTCATGGAAGAGCTGAAAAAAATCCGTCGGGTGGTACAAAAGGTGATTCCCGACGCACCCCATGAAACCCTGTTGGTTATAGATGCAACCACCGGCCAAAATGCCCTGATCCAGGCACAGCAATTTTCAGAAGCCACGCCGGTGGATCATCTGTTTCTCACCAAACTGGACGGTACCGCCAAGGGTGGTATCGCTATCGCCATTAATCAGCGGGTCTCCATTCCGGTGAAATACATCGGCATTGGGGAGCAGGTGGAAGATATCCAACGCTTTGACCCGGAAGCGTATGTTAACGCAATCTTCGAAGGGTAAGGTTTTCCGGGAAAACACGAATATTCAAATATTCAGCCAAGAATGGATGTTTTGATTTGAAAAATGCACCTGGTTAGTATCCCGAGCTCATGGGAAGCGGAATGGATAATTTTGAGAGTATTTATTTTCAAAACGCCCTCCCACCAGCTCAGGGAGACGCTTTGTATCGATTTTGTGTTCAATAAAACGAGGATATAATGATCGAAAATATAGAAAAGAAAAAAGTCCACATCATCTCACTGGGTTGTGTCAAAAACACGGTGGATAGTGAGATTATTGCTGGTGGATTGGAGCGAGCGAATTTGCAGCTGGTAGATGATGTAGAGTTTGCCGAAACGGTCATCATTAATACTTGCGGATTTATCGGTCCGGCACGCCAGGAATCGGTGGATGTTATTTTGGAAACGGCTGAACTGAAGAAGGCCGGGAAACTGAAGGATTTACTGGTGGCCGGTTGTTTGTCCGCCCGTTACATGGATGAGCTAAAAGCTGAACTTCCGGAGGTGGACGCTTTTTTTAAAACAGAAGATTTTGAGAACATCTTCCGTCATGTGGCGCATCGGAAGCATTTGGCTGATGATCCGGAACACCTGCGGAAGCTCATGACTCCCAACCATTATGCTTACCTGAAAATTTCAGAAGGCTGCGATAATGTCTGTTCCTTCTGTTCCATTCCAATCATGCGGGGGATGCAACGAAGTCGAACCATCGAATCCCTGGTGGAGGAGGCTAAAACGCTGGCCGAACGGGGTGTGAAAGAACTCATGGTGATTGCCCAGGATACCACCACCTATGGTTGGGATTTAAAACCCAAGCGTTACCTCCATGAATTGCTGGCTGCCTTGGATGCGGTGGAAGGATTGGAGTGGATTCGGCTCCATTATGCGCACCCGTCCCATTTTTCTCGCAAGCTGATTCCCGTTTTTCAAAAAGCCAAACGACTGTTGCCCTATATTGACATGCCGGTGCAGCACGGATCCACCAAGATGCTCACGGCCATGAAACGCGGTCTTGACAATGAAGGTTTACGGCGCCTGCTCCGGGACATTAAAGCGGGTATCCCGGGTGTTCGACTGCGTACATCCATCGTGGTGGGATTTCCCGGTGAGACGGCGGAAGATTTTGACATTCTTATGGATTTTCTAGAAGAGGTTCAGTTCGATCGGGTGGGGGTCTTTACCTATTCAGAAGAAGAGGGCACATCAGGTGCGGAATTGACGGATGATGTGCCGGAAGAGGTGAAACTGGAGCGTCAGGATGCGGTGATGAATCTGCAGTACAGCATTGCCCAGGAAAAAAATGAAGCCTTTATCGGTGAAACACTCTCTGTGCTGATTGATCGCCCGGACATTGAGCAAGCGGGTACTTTTGTCGGCCGAACCCGCTGGGATGCGCCAGAAATTGATAATGTGGTTTATGTGGATGGCCCGGCTACAGTTGGCGCTTTTGAGCAGGTGAAAATCCATAGTGCCGGTCCTTACGAATTGTACGGCGATATCGTTAAACCTTAGTCGCTACAATGGTGCCACTGATCATGATTCGCCAAATCAGCTTCGAAACGAATCCAGCACTTCAATAATTGCGCTTGAGCAGCTATCTTACCTGCTCAATAAAAACGGAATCCATTATGACCGATCTATTCGAGGCATCCATGTCATCATCCAAACCAACGCCACCATCTACCGATGCAGACAAAACGCTTTACCTCATCGACGGATCAGCGCTGGCCTACCGGGCTCACTTCGCTTTTATCCGCAATCCATTAATTAATTCCAAAGGTCAGTTGGTGAGCGCGGTTTACGGATTCACCAATAGCGTTCTGCGCCTGTTGATTGACGAAAAGCCACGCTATATCGCCGTGGTTATGGATACCAAAGAGAAGACCTTTCGCCACGAAAAATACCCGGATTACAAAGCCACCCGTGAAAAAATGCCGGATGAAATGTCTGCTCAACTCCCGGTTATTGATGAGATTTTAGATGGTTTGGCCATACCGGTTTTGCGGAAACCCGGGTTCGAAGCGGACGACATCATCGGTACCCTTTCCAAACAGGCTGCGCGAGATGGTGTGCAGGTGAAAATTCTCACCGGTGACAAAGATTTTGCTCAGTTGGTGAATGAGCTGGTCGTCATTGAAAATCCAAAAGATAACAGCATCTGGACGCCTGAATTTGTGCAGGAGAACTGGGGTGTTCCACCGGAAAATATTATTGATTTACTGGGGTTGATGGGGGATAGCAGTGATAATGTCCCGGGCGTTCCGGGGGTTGGACCAAAGACCGCGGTAAAGCTACTGCAAACCCATCGCAGTATTGAGAAACTCTATGAAAATATAGAGGATGTGAAGAATCCCAAACTCAAGGAGAAATTGCTGGCGCACAAAAAGCAGGCTTTCCTCTCCAAGGATTTAGTCACGATTAAAACCGATATGGAGCTGGATTTACAATGGAAAGATATGCTCCGTCAGCCCATCCAGGTGGATAACCTCACCCATCGGTTTCAGGAACTGGAATTATTTAGTTTTATCAAGCTACTCAGCGAATTACCGGGCGTGAATAGTGAACACACCGGAGAAGCAGCGAAAAAAAATTATACAACGGTCCGCAATCAGACGGAGTTGAAATCCCTGGTAGAGGACTTAATGGGGCAGGATCTGGTGGCGTTTGATCTGGAAACCACCAGCCTGAAACCGCACGACGCCAGGATTGTGGGGTTGTCATTCTCCTGGGAAGTGGACCAGGGATTGTATGTAGCGGTGGATTTTCCGGAAGCCGGGAAGAACGATTTTGGCCCCGGTGATATTGACGATATTCTGGCAGCTCTGAAGCCATTTTGGGACAATCCGGATATTCGCAAAACCGGTCAGAATCTGAAGTATGACTTGTCGGTTCTGCGCGGCTACGGTATCGCCGTGCAGGGCATTCACTTCGATTCCATGCTGGCAGCCTATCTGGTGAATCCGGGCGGACGCGGGTATAATCTGGACGATTTGGCGCAGTTGTATCTGGGCTATCAGACGATGAAAATCGAAGATTTAGAGGTGAAGCAGGAAGAATCGGATGTGTACCCCATGCACACTGTTCCGGTTGAAAAAATAACATTTTACGCCGCAGAAGATGCGGATATCGCCCTGCAGCTGACCCGCCATTTACAGGAAAAAATGGAAGCGCAAAAACTCATGCCCATTTTAGAGCGAATTGAGTTGCCCCTCATCGATGTACTGAGTCTGATGGAGTGGAACGGCGCTTTCGTCGATGTGGAGATTTTGAATGAGCAATCCAATGAGTTTAAAAATCAATTGGCTGAGCTGGAAAAGAAGATTTACGCAGAAGCCGGTGAGGAATTCAACATCAACAGTCCTAAACAGCTGGGAAAAATTTTATTTGAGAAAATGGAGATACCGCCGGTCCGTAAAACCAAGACGGGCTATTCCACTGATGTGAATGTCCTGGAAACGCTGGCGAAGAAGTATACTATTCCCAAATTTATTCTGGACTATCGCCAGGTGGCTAAGCTGAAATCCACATACACGGATGCGCTGCCACAATTGGTGCATCCCAAGACCGGCCGCATTCACAGCTCCTTTAACCAGACCATCGCTGCCACAGGGCGCCTTAGTTCCACCAATCCCAATTTTCAGAATATCCCCATTCGGACTGAAATGGGACGCGATATCCGCCGGGCATTCCGGCCGCAAAACCCGGGTTGGAAACTCGCTTCTGCCGATTACAGCCAGGTAGAATTGCGCCTGATGGCGCATTATTCCGAAGATGAAACCCTTATCGCCGCATTTAAAAACGATGAGGATGTGCATCGCACCACTGCCGCCAAAGTCTTCAATGTCCCACCTGACGAAGTCACCAGTGAGCAGCGCCGCCGCGCCAAGGTGGTCAATTTTGGCATCATGTATGGCGCGGGTCCCTTTAGAATGTCTAATGAGTTGGATATCAGTCGCGATGAGGCTTTGGAATTAATTGACCAATATTTCAATTCCTACCCCGGTATTCGCCGATACATTGATGCCACACTGGAATTCGCCCGGGAGCACAAATATGTACAGACGCTTTTGGGGCGCCGTCGGCCGGTTCCGGACATTGACGCCGCCAATCGCATGACCCGCGAAGGTGCTGAACGGGTAGCCATTAACATGCCCATTCAGGGGACGGCTGCGGACATTATCAAGCTGGCTATGATTGAAATTCACAAGGAATTGCAGAATCGCCGCCTGGAAACCATGATGATACTACAGGTGCATGATGAATTGGTTTTCGAATTACCCGAAGCCGAACTGGAAGAAGTACGCGATCTGGTGACCGATAAAATGGAAAATGCTTATCGGTTGAAGGTCCCGTTGAAGGTGGATCTGGGTGTAGGGGACAATTGGCTGGAAGCCCACTGATTTTTTCCCCACCCATCAACCCGCGTTATTCCTTAACCAGGATAATATCACTCCCGATTCACGCTTGAATTCAAATCTCTGACGCATTATTATCACGGCGTTTCGTATAGCTGTTGATAAGAGATGTTAATTCGTTTAGCCCTACATACACTGGTGGTGCAACGTCCGTTGTTTTTTATTGCCGTTTGTTTTATGGGCGGATTGCTCCTACAGTCCCACCTGAATTTGAATCTTCTGTGGTTAATTGCCGGCCAGGCCGCTCTAATCCTCCTGTTGATGCGTCGATCGTTTCTGGTGGTGATTGCGCTGCTCCTAATTACCAGCGGGATGCTACGCTTAGCACTTGTGGAAACACCACACCGTAATGATATCCGGTTTGCAGCATTTCAGCCTGATTCAACCTATCAATTTACCGGCGTAGTGTCTGCGGTGGGGGAGTCGTCCACCGGCAAGCAGCGCCTGAATGTTGATGTGTTTGCATTGCAAGATACGCTGACCGTGACCGGTTCGGTCTGGTCCTATCTGAAGGAGCCATTACCGGTTGAACCGGGGGATACGCTCAGCGGAAGGGGTGTTTTCCGTAAGCCGCTACCCCGGGCTAACCCGATGGACTTTGATTTTCGTGCTTATCTGGAGCAGAAGCAGGTATTCTGGCTGCTCTATCCACCTCGGGATCACATCTGGCAGATCCGACCAGATTCGAGTCGTTCATTTCAACAGATAATTCAAAGATACCGTACAGGCATCGCTGGATTTCTCCGGGAGCGCGTGCCTGGCCAACCCGGATATCTCCTGAGTGCGCTGATTCTGGGATTGCGGAATGAGGTGGATGAAGAAATCATTCAATGGTTTTCCAATACGGGTGTAATTCATGTGCTGGCAGTGAGTGGATTACATGTGGGGTACGTGACACTCATTCTGTTTGTGATTTTGGGATTTTTTCGATTGCCATACCGCATGCAGGTGTTGGGAACGATCCTCGGTCTTGGCATTTACAGCCTGCTCACCGGTGGCGCCCCGTCGGTTTTACGCGCCAGTACCATGGCGGGTCTTTACCTGTGGGGAACAACGCTTGAGCGGAAAGTTGATTTGTACAATCTGTTGGGTGCGGCCGCAGTAGGTATGCTCCTCATTACGCCAAACCAGCTCTGGCGAGTGGGATTTCAACTCTCCTTCGCGGCGGTCTTCTCCATCGCCTACTTTTATCCGCGCTTGAAAGCGTTACTGCCCGATCCGTGGCAAAAAGTCTTGGGCGCCCACACCTGGCTTACTTATACCGTAGATTTGTTCCTGGTTTCCCTGGCTGCCCAAATCGGCACATTGCCCTTTACCATTGCCTATTTTCATAAAATTCCCATCGTAGGATTAATGGCTAACCTGGTGGTCATTCCCCTGATCGGTGTCATCGTGGCATTGGGCTTTGCACTACTGCTGCTGGGAAGCTGGATTCCGTTGATTGGCGGTTGGTGGGCTGCCTTATTAACCCTACTGCTGGAAATTCTGGTTAAGTTTGTGGAATTTTTACAATCCTTGCCGCTAGCCTATGTGGATATACAGCCGATACATTTTGGCTGGTTACTACTTTTCATTCTCAGCAGTCTAGTACTATTCTCGAATTGGCGACGCAAAGGAATGGCCCTGATTTCCACCGGATTGGTTTTGGCAAATTTTCTCGTCTGGCGACCGGTATTTCAAGCACCCCAGCCCCTGACAATGGCGTTCTTAAATGTAGGTCAGGGGGATGGCGTCGTGGTTCAGACACCCGGGAGTGAGGTTATGGTGATAGACTGCGGTTTACGCTTTGGTGGGAAGGATATGGGGGCGGATGTGTTGGGACCTTACCTGAATTATCTGGGTGAGGATACTATTGATCTCATGATTTTGTCTCATCCGCACAATGATCATGTAGGTGGTGCACCGTGGCTATTGCGTCACTTCCCGGTGAAGCAGGTTTGGCAGGCGGCATATGATTACGACAGTTTTACCTATCATGAAATCCAACATTTGATTGATTCACTGGAGATTCCTGTGATCTATCCGCTGGCTGGTGACATTGACAGCAGTTTTGCGCCGGTTTATCTACGGGTTCTGGCACCGGACTCCACAGTGATTACCAATCCGCCATCCGTCACCAATGATGCCTCGATCACCTTTCAGCTTCTGTTTGGTGAGTTGCGGGTCATCTTCACCGGCGATGCGGAACACGGTTCCGAGTATCGGCAAACACGTTATAAGGACTTGCTTCGGGCGGATATCATCAAGGTTCCGCATCATGGCAGCCGGACCAGTTCAACATCCGATTTTGTCAATTGGGTTCAGTCGGACTGGGCGGTGATTTCAGTGGGTCGGGGGAATAAATTTCGGCACCCGGCCTCTGTGACGGTGGCTCGTTATGAACAATTACCTGCGACTGTGCTACGCACTGATATTCATCAGGCGGTAATTTTTCAATCGGACGGGGAAAAGATTTGGTTGGTGCAGCCGTGAAAATAATGCTGCTATTTTTTGGGCTTCGGTCGTTCCTGCAGTTGCGTTTTTTCGCGCATTCTCACGAACAAATCCAAAAATGCCTCGCTGGATTCGGTGTATTTTTCAATCTCACCCGGGTTGGTTTTGAAGTAGTATTTGACCAATTCCAGGGTGGTACGGTCACCCGGTTCGGTAATGACAGTCAGAAATTCGCGGAAATGGTCCGTGAAATTATTCAGGCCGGTCATGAGATATTCGTAATCCCAGACACCGGAACTATGCAGAAAGAGCATGGCCTCCAGAGCTACAGCCCGGGCTTCCTGATATTCATCTAGGATGACTGTCTTAATTTTGCTCTGATCGTTGGCCAAAAAAGATACACGCTTTCGCGGGGTTTATTCAAGTTTGTACCAGAGGAGAGACTCGAACTCTCAAGGTCGCGAGGACCGGCGGATTTTGAGTCCGCTGCGTCTACCAATTCCGCCACTCTGGCTCCATTTAAAAAAGCGGACAAATATATTTCGTCACTCACGTGCAGTCAACAAATAGCTTCTTTCTTGAACCGGTAATGATTAATATTATCACTCAACAACGATGACAACTATGGGGAGGAAATGATGGACGCTACCACCATTGCTCAAATGTTTCTGGACATCACGACGAAGTTTTCCGACAAGGTTCTGTTCACGGCTACAGAGGGAGATTCCTGGCGCGAGTACACGGGTAAGGAAGCCCGTGAAATCGTGGAAGAGGCGACCTACGGTCTGGCTTCATTAGGCATTCAGCCCAATGATAAAGTGGGGATTCTGTCGGCAAACTGCCCGCACTGGGCATATTCTGACTATGCTATTGCCTGCTCCGGCGCTGCCTCAGTTACGATTTATCCCACCTTAATTCCTTCACAGATTCAGTACATCGCTGAGCATTCTGAATCCAAGGCGATTTTTGCCCAAGATAGGGAGCAGGTGGAAAAGCTCATTCAGATTAAGGATCAATGCCCGCAACTCAAGGTTGTGATTTGCTATGACGACAGCGAAAACTTTGACCTGGACTATGTGATTTCTTTCTCTGATCTGCGGGAAAAGGGGAAAGCCTTTGCCAGCAGCGATCAGGCATTCAAGTTTGAAGAGCGGGTCAAATTGGTGAAGCCGGATGACCTGCTGACACTTATCTACACATCGGGTACCACCGGTCCTCCCAAGGGTGTGATGCTGACGCACCACAATCTGGTGAGTGATATCAATGCCTCGCTGCAGGTACTACATGTGGACGATAATGACACCTTCCTCTCCTTTTTGCCGTTAAGCCACAGTTTTGAACGCATGGCGGGACATCTGTTAGCCACCTCGGTGGGTGCTACAATCGGCTATGCCCAATCCACGGAGACGGTTTTGGCTGATATGAAGGCGGTAAATCCATCGGTTATGGCGTCGGTTCCCCGGCTTTATGAGAAGATGTATGCCGGCGTTCAGGCGAAATTTGCTGCCGGTTCACCCCTGAAGCAGAAAATTGCCCATTGGGCGATTGAGACGGGAAAACGCCATGCAGTAAAGCGCAAAAATGGCTCTGTGGGTGGCTGGTTGAATATGAAAAACGGACTGGCCGACAAGTTGGTCTTCAGCAAGGTGAAGGAATTGCTGGGGACCCGGTTCCGCTTTTTTGTCTCCGGTGGCGCGCCCCTGGCGGCTGACATCGGCTCCTTTTTTGATGCGGTAGGCATTAAAATCCTGGAAGGTTATGGCCTGACGGAAACCTCACCGGTGATTACGGTGAATCCGTTGGAAGATTACCGTTTTGGTACGGTGGGACCTCCGATCCCGGGTGTTGAAGTTAAAATCGCTGAGGATGGTGAAATTCTTACCCGCGGACCCAATGTGATGAAAGGGTACTACCGGGATGAAGCCGCCACCCGGGAAGCCATCAATGAAGAGGGGTGGTTTTATACCGGTGACATTGGCATAATGGAAGATGGATATCTAAAAATCACCGACCGGAAGAAGAATCTGATTGTTACCGCTGGTGGAAAGAATATCGCTCCTGCCGGGCTGGAAAATGCGCTGGTGCTCAGTCCATTCATCGAACAAGTGGTGGTGATTGGGGACAAACGCCGATTCGTATCCGCACTCATTGTCCCCGCATTCCAGGCGCTGAATGAATGGGCTGCCAATCACAGCATTCCCAGTTCGGATCGTAGTGTCTTGCTGGCCGATCCTAAGGTGCAGGAATTATTTCAGACCGAGGTGGACAAGGCGATGCACAATTTTGCACGCTTCGAGATTGTGAAGAAATTCACCCTGCTCTCCAAAGAGTTCACCATTGAGGACGGCTCCCTTACACCCAGTCTGAAAATCAAGCGGAAGGTAGTGGAAGAGCGTTACAAGGATCTCATCGATAAATTGTATGAGGAGTAATGACTGACGGTAATGCATTCATTACCAGATTCCAGATCTTTCAACCCCCAGGCACCGGGATTATCTTCCGGTGCCTGTTTCATCCAGGCGAAAATATGGATAGGCTGATGAGAGTAATCAGGACGGGAGCATCATGAAAGTCGCTGTATTGGGTTCGGGAAGCTGGGGAATGACCTTGGCGATGCTTCTGGAGCAGAATGGTCACTCGGTTTGGGTCTGGTTCTGGGATGCCACCTTATATCAACAGGCAGAGGAAACCCGGGAGTTACCCGATTTCCTGCCGGGGATTACCATTCCGAAGTCCCTGCGTCTTACACCAGAATTATCTGAAGCGGTGAGAGAAGCTGACCTGATTGTGGTCGCCACGCCATCTCATGCTGTTCGGACAACAACTGCAGCAATCCGGGAGATGGTTTCACCTCAGGCGCTTATCGTGAATGTGGCCAAGGGTATTGAGAATGACACCCTGTTCACCATGAGTCAGGTAATTTGTGATGCGGTACCGGGGATTGTACCCGAGCGGGTGGCGTCCTTGTATGGTCCAACCCATGCCGAAGAGGTGAGCAAGGGCATGGCGTCCACGATTGTAGCGGCTTGTCCCGATGAGGAGAATGCCCGGAGGGTGCAGGATTATTTCATGTGCAAAACGCTACGGGTTTATACAAACACCGATATTCTGGGGGTGGAGTATGGTGGTTCACTGAAAAATGTCTTTGCCATCGCGGCAGGCATTCTGGCAGGAATGGGTGCCGGCGATAATACGCTGGCGGCTCTGATAACCAGAGGCTCATTCGAAATGACCCGTCTGGGCGTGAAACTCGGTGCTATGGAATCCACCTTTGCCGGACTCAGCGGGATTGGTGACCTGATCGTCACCTGTCTCAGCCAACACAGCCGAAATCGCCATGTGGGGTATGAGTTGGGACGTGGCAGAAAATTGAATGATATTCTCAATGAAATGAAGATGGTGGCTGAAGGTTTGCGCACAGCTAAATCGGTCCATCAGTTGATGCTGAAAACCGGTGTGGAAATGCCCATTAGTCAGCAAGTGTACCAGGTGTTATTTGAGGATAAAGACCCGCGCCAGTCGGTCATGGAACTCATGGAGCGGGATCCGGTGGAGGAACGGCATTCAATCTGAATCGGCCACGGAGATTATTTTCATGTAAATGGTACTGAATCAATAAAATATTTGTGACCAATAACAACATTGTCCATATTACGACAACTTTGAAACAGGTATGAGGAGGCCGTGATGGCAGTGAGCGATTTCAATTTAACACAACGGTTTACGCTGTTCACACCCAAGGAACAGAAGGTATATCCGATCCCCGAGCGGGACTTGAAAAAAATTGGTGGGATGCTCCAACATATTTCTCTGAAAAACTATGGTTTTCAGGTCATGGCGTCTTTGGTTTTTGGGATGATTGTGGGGCTGGTTCTGTTTGTTCTGGGATACCAGGCGATTGTGAACACCGGCTTCGGGATTTCCCCGGCACTGTTGTCCATCGTCATTGTCTCCTTTGCTGTGGGGATTGGCATTGCACTGATTATTCTGGCGCGCCAGCAGGCTAACCTGGTTGCCAATGCCCGGGAGACGATTCTGAATGAACTGGACTTGATTGAAGACGGTTTCGCCAAGCCGGTTCTGGAAAAATCCTACGAATCTCAGAAGAGTGATTCCATCAGTTAATCACTGTTGGTAACGATTTTTAATGAAAGACGGTCCGATGACAATTCGGGCCGTTTTTTTATTGTGCTTGTGCCGGATACTGTTTTGTTCGCGCAGGTTACTTTTCTAAAAAAAGAGGATTCTCATCATGTCGAATGAAAGTTTCTACATCCGCTTTGCATCCGAGGACGATATCCCGGTCATCCTTGAATTCATCACGGCCCTGGCAGCTTATGAGCGCATGTCGGACCAGGTCGTTGCTACCGAGGAGCGTTTGCGGAGAACGCTTTTCGGCGAGCAGCAGTATGCGGAGGTCATCCTGGGATTCGAAGATAGCCAGCCGGTGGGATTTGCCCTGTTTTTTCATAATTATTCAACCTTTCTGGCACAACCGGGGATTTATCTGGAAGATCTGTTTGTCTATCCGGAAAAGCGGGGAAGCGGGTATGGGAAGGCGCTGCTCACCTATCTGGCGAGACTGGCGGTAGAGCGCAATTGTGGCCGGCTGGAATGGTCGGTGTTGAACTGGAATAAACCGGCAATTGGCTTTTATGAAAAGTTAAGCGCGAAAGCGCAGGATGAGTGGACGGTGTATCGTTTGACGGGAGATTCGTTGGCGCGGGTAGCGAATGGTGGTGAGGGGTAGTTTTGGCTTGCCCAATGGGGCGGAGCCTGATATCTTTCCGCGCTTTTTTTAAAAGGGCAGAGTAGCTCAGTCGGTTAGAGCACCGGCTTCATAAGCCGGGTGTCGGCGGTTCGAGTCCGCCCTCTGCTACTTAAATAGAAACAAAGAGTTAGGCGGTCAGGAATGGCCGCTTTTTTATTAAAATGGGGTGGGTTGAAAGGATAAAACCGGGTAAAACCCTG
>JAIPJR010000067.1 GCA_021734045.1 Fidelibacterota bacterium | reverse complement strand
CATTAGCCGGGGCCGGACGGAGCAGTGCGGATTATGCCCTGACATTTAACAAATTTGGCGAGGAGTTAAAAGCTGCGCTGCCGAACCTTTTCCCCGGTCAGACCGATCTGGGGTATAACGGCGCTCGCGCCACCATGTATGGGATTATTGATAATCACAACGATTCCCTCTCTGGCGTGTATACGGGATTTACGCAAGCCTGGCCTTATGGCAGCACCGGCACGTACCCCAATCCTATCAATTGCGAACACACCTGGCCCCAGAGCTTTTTTGATTCGGACAATCCAATGCGTGGCGATATTCACCACCTGTTTCCCACCCATCAGGATGCCAACGGCCGACGGTCCAATTATCCCTTTGACAACGTGACTCAGAATGTCACCTGGCAGGAAGGGGGCTCTGTTTTGGGACAAAACAGCTATGGGGAAACGGTGTTCGAGCCGAGGGATGTCCATAAAGGTGACGCTGCCCGGGCCATTTTTTATTTCATAACGCGCTATGGTAATCTGGGCGGATATCTGGGTGAGGACCAGGAGACAACCTTGCGGGAATGGTATTGGATGGACCCGGTGAGCCAGAAGGAAATAGACCGAAATAATGGTATTGACCAGCATCAGCACAACAGGAACCCTTTTGTGGATCATCCGGAGTTTTTGGATAGAATCTCCAGTTTTGTGGGAACCGCCACCGTCTCAACCGCACCACAAATTGCGGTGGCGCCACAAACCATGATTTACTCCATGACCCGTTCAGATACGGCTTGGCTGACCGTGGCTAATGCCGGGGATGCGGACTTAGAAATTATCAGTGTGAATGAGAACGACAGCTGGTTAACGATTTTCACCACCACACCACTGACCATTGCACCCGGGGAGGTAGAGCAACTGGGCGTGGCGATTGCGCCGGATAATGGCGCGGGAGACTATACGGGTGAGGTGCATATTCTTAATAATGATTCAAACGCCGGGACGGTAACGCGCGCGGTAACCATCCAGTATGATCCCGCTTCAGCCATGGTGGAAACGGGCGTGCCGGCGAACTATCAACTGCTCCACGCCTATCCCAATCCCTTCAATGCCAGCATAAACCTGGCGGTTAAAATGTCAGAATCGGTGTTCACACAGGTGGCGCTTTTTACCCTGCAGGGCCAGCTGATTCAGCAATGGAATATTCCGGCCGGTAATGGTACGCAGAGAATTTCCTGGAATGGTCGCACCCGAGCGGGACGTGACGTTTCATCCGGCATTTATATGGTGAGGGTTACACAAGCGAAGCAGTCAATTTTGGAAAGAGTCGTGCTTTTACGCTAAGCCTCTAAAAACACCATTACTATCGTGTAAAGTCAAAAGCAACGGGAATCAGAACGTCGATTCAGTGGAGCAGCTTATTCGCTCATTCCCCTGTTTCGCGTAGTGGCGCAACTCACTGAAAATCTCTTCTGAGAACCGCTCGTTCTTCAGTGGGTAGATGGTATTGTTCAGCAAAAGCGGATCAATGTTAGGATCAAGACCGTGATGATCCACCGCCGCGTCCCAATCGGCTGTCCCAGGAATGGGTGAAAATGAGGCCAGGCTCACCCGGGCACCGCATTCGTGAACAAAATCAATGGTTTCCTGTACCTCCTCTGGCGACTGGTCCGGCAGGCCCATAATGACATAGGTTTCGACCCGGTGGCGCGGAAATCCGGCCTTTTCCAGATTCTCAAGGGCGGCAATAAACCCGGCGTTGGAAACCTTGTAAGACATGCGCTTGCGTTGCGCTTCGTTGGCTGATTCCAGACTGAGCCGAATGGTTGCGAAACCCGCCTGTACCATCAGCCGCGCCAGCTTTTCATCTATCATTTTCGCGAAAAGGCCATTGGGACAGTGGAATTGAATCGGGAGCTTCGATTCAATAATCAATTCCAATAACGGTTCAATATGCTTTTGCTTATTGATGAACAGCGCATCGTCGTAGAATGCAAAGTGCCGAAGGCCCCGGATTTGGTGCAAATCACGGATTTCAGAAAAAACTTCCCGGTACGGCCGTTGAATAAAACACGGATTGAGCAAATGGGTTGCACAGAACGAGCAGGTGTAGGGGCACCCCCGGGCCGAGAGAATCACTGCATAATCCAATTTTGGATAGAGGTCCCACGGCAGAGGAAATTCACCATTGAGAAAATCGGGTAAATTCTTTTTGTCTGCCGGAGACAGGTGAAAGCGGTTTTTCAGTAGCTCAAACACCGCTTTTTCGCCATAACCGGCAATGACCGCGTCAGCACCACTGGTCTTGCGGGCATGTTCCGTACACAGGGTCGCATAGGTTCCCCCCAGAATGATGGGAATCCCCGGCCAGTGAGCTTTCACATGGCGGATGACCATTTGAACCCCGGGATACCAGTAGGTCATAACGGAAGTAACCAGGACAGCATCAGGTTTTTCACGACGTGCGAGTTCGGTAAGAAAAGCCTCCTCCGGTATGCCATATCGTCCCCAGTGTCGGGGAATGTGTTGAAGGATGGCCGGCTTGGGTAATTGGGTTTTGTAAAACTTCCCACGGCCGTCAGGTTTGGTGTCCCGTGGTTTCATCAACGCTTTCACCGATGGATGATTGCGATCCATGCAATCAATGAGGTCAATGTCATACCCGGCCGCCCGCAGGTACGCACCCACATAGAGCAGTCCCAACGGTTTCAGCCACAGGTCATAGGCTGCAAAATCGGTAATCCAGGGATTGATGAGGAGTAATCGGGGCATGGCGGGAATTAAGGAAAATTAGTGGTAGAAGAAATGGGAAATTCGCAAGCGTGAAGGACTCGTTTATTTTCTAATAGGCACGCCATCATGAGTACCCTAAGTCTCCTTTACATCCTCGCCTTTTCCGTTCCGCTTTACCTGATTCACACGTAGCTTTTGACCCATGTGGCGGGAAAATATTATTTTTCGCGGATTGAAGCACCTGCATGACGAAGGTGTCCTTACTATCCTGGGATTATTGTGGTTGATTTTGCTGCTGGGCGGCGGTGCCGTCTATTTATTTGACCGGGGCAGCGATGGACACTCAATCACCAATATTTTTGATGCGTTCTGGTGGGCCTGGGTGACCATGACAACGGTGGGATACGGGGATTTGACACCCCATTCAACCACGGCCAAAATCGCTGCGTCTATCATGATGTTCTTCTCCGTGGCACTTATTTCATTTTTCACCGCTACGATTTCCTCTATTTTCGTGGCACGCAAAATCCGGGAGGGCCGGGGCTTGGAAAAAGTAAATTATCATAATCATTTTATCATTTGCGGGTGGAACGAAAACGCGGAACGAATGCTGGAAGTGCTGTTTCAGCAGGCCAAGGGAGCCTGGCTCCAGGTTGTTCTGGTAAACGATCTTCCCATCGAGAAAATTCAAGATTTAACCCAAAAATTCAAATCCTACGACCTGGCCTTCGTCAGGGGTGATTTCACCAAGGAGCAGACTCTGCGAAATGCCAATGTGGATAAAGCCCGGGCTGTATTTATTCTGCCCAGCCAGGCAGCGGTGGACGATGAGGATGCGGACGAAAAAACCACCCTTACCACCTACTCCATCAAAGCCATTGCCCCCAAAGTAAAAGTTTACGTCTATCTGCGATTACGGGAAAACCGCACCAATTTGCGCCGTGCGAAAGCTGACGGCATCGTTGTGGCAGATGAATTCAGTGATTTTTTAAGCGCTGTCCAACTGCTCAAGCCGGGATTGCCCCTGTTTCTCAGCGAGGTGATGCGGGGAACCGATCAACATCTCACGCTGGTTCCCGTTCCCCGGCAGTTTATCGAGAAGCCTTACCGGGAGTTGTTTTTCGACTTTCGTGAGCAAAAAGGCCAGACTGTCCTGGGAGTCTATTCAGAAGAAGAATCCATGGGTGTGGATCAATTTCTATCGGCTGAATCGGGGGATTATCTGGATGCATTTATTGCCAGAAAACTGAAAGAGTCAGGCCGGACATTGTCAGAGGAAGTTCGTACCAACCTGCGAATCAATCCACCTGATGACTATATCCTCACTGAGCGAGATCAGATTATCGTGCTGCAATGACCAGCGCCCGGAGGTTTTCATGAGTTTTATCAAAAGTATTGCCAGTTGTCCCCTTTTCCTGGGCTTGGCTGAGGATGAGGTTGGTGTTTTCCGGCCTGCATTTGAGTTAATATCTGTTCCGGAGGGACAAAACATCATCAGTGAAGGCGAGCCGGGAACCGCCATTGAAATTCTCGTAAAAGGGACCGTTTCCATCTCAAAAGCGCTCACACTTCAGCCGGCAGATGCCACCAATGACACAAGGGATAAAGCGCTCATTACGCTGACCGGTGATGCAAAACCCTTTTTTGGTGAAATGGGACTGGTGCGCGAGAATGTGAATCGCACCGCCACCGTGAAGGCGGAAACTGATTGTGAAATTGTTGAGGTGGAGCGGGATAAGTTTTTGGAAATTCTGAAGCAATACCCCCACGTGGGTTTTCAGGTCATGTACAATGTGGCTAATAAGCTGGCCCGTGATCTTCAACGCGAGAGTCAAAATGTCCTGAAACTTACCACCGCATTCAGCTTGATTCTGGATGAATAACCGTTTCGCACTACGCCACCAGCCTCAACTCGCCGAATTCAACCAGCACAAACCTGGAAATGACTCTAGTCTTTCCCCGGCGAGATTCAGGTCTATATTAATCCCCCGCTTTTTTAAAATGGAACCGGTCTGTTGATGGGAAAAACGGGAGCAACAGGACCGGGGTGAATTGAAAGTCATTCGCAGAAAGATATCTGTAAATGTCGGGGACAAAAGTCACCGCGAAAAAAACCAACAACCAACGAATTCCTTCCCGGGAATCGAGTGATATAAAAAATGCAACATCAGACCAAGACAAATCAACCTTCACAGGTTCACGCGTTTCATATACCGGTCATGGGAACCAGTTTCACCATTGACACGCCCATAAAAGTCGCTCATTACGGCATTTCCTCAGTCATCTCCATTATTGATCATCGCCTCACGGAAGAGATGCGCCGATTTCATTGTGAGAAGGCCGGCCTGACCTATGAACCCATTCCCGAAAAGGAAGAGGACAGCCGCGCCAAGCGTATCACCGCTTACCTGAATCTGGTGAATGACCTGGTGCGGGAGAATTTTCGCAAAGTCAAGATTTCCCTGTTCGAACGGGGTAGTGAAATCGTGAAATATTTTGAAATGCTTCCGGATTTTTCTGCATTGAAAAAAGAATACCACCAGATGCTGGCTGCCGGTAAAGCGGAAATAGAACATCTGCAGGAAAAATTGCGCACCCAAATGCGTCCCGGTGATATCAATGTGAACATCATGACCAAGATTGACAAAGCCAACCTGGCGAAGAACAAACAGCCCCTTCCGGCGGCATTCAATGACGCTCACGCGGCCCTGCGCGGCTTTGCCAACAGCGATCTGGAAGCATCGGTTGTGTTCTCAGCCGGGATGAACCCGCGACTGTATGGTTACATCGCCCAGTTTAACGACTTTTTTCCTGACGAAAACGGCTACATTAAAAAGAAAATCATCCTGAAGGTGAGTGATTACCGTTCAGCGCTGATTCAGGGCAAATTTCTGGCAAAAAAGGGATTATGGGTTTCTGAATTCCGAATTGAATCGGGGCTGAATTGTGGTGGCCACGCATTTGCCACTGAAGGCTACCTGTTAGGACCCATTCTGGAAGAGTTCAAGCGGGATCGTGAGCAGCTGACCCGGGATTTATTTGATATTTACAACAAAGGACTAGCCAATAATGGTCGTGCAGGACTAGCTGACCCCCCACCAGTACAGATTACAGTCCAGGGTGGTGTTGGCAATGCCGCCGAACAGCGCTTCTTGCTGGACCACTACCAGATGGATTCGGTGGGCTGGGGTACGCCATTTCTGTTGGTACCCGAAGCGGTTACCATCGACGAAAAAACAATGACACTGCTCAGCCGCGCTGGCGAGAAGGATCTCTACCTGAGCCGCGTCTCTCCTTTGGGCGTGCCTTTTAATACGGTGCGCCACAACTCCGCCGATGTGGAAAAATATGAGCGGGCGGCGCAGGGGCGTCCCGGCGCACCCTGTGTGAAAAAGTATCTGGAATCCAACAAAGAATTTACCGACATCCCTATTTGCACGGCTTCCCGGGAGTACCAGTATAAAAAATTGCAGGAGCTGGAAGCCCAAAACCTGCCCAAGCACGAATTTCGGAAAGCATTTGACCGGATTGTGGAAAAGGTCTGTTTGTGCGTTGGGCTGGGAAACGCCGCCGCCTGGCAAAACGGACTTTACCTCTCCGCGAAAGGCACCCGCGGTGTGGCGGTTTGTCCGGGACCCAACATGGCCTATTTTTCGAAGGTGGTTTCGCTGCGTGAGATGGTGGATCATATCTATGGGCGAATCAACCTCACCCCCGCCAAATCCGAGCGTCCACACATGTTCATCAAAGAACTGAAACTTTATATTGATTACCTGAAAGACAAACTGGAAGAAAGTGCTGAGCGCATCAATGAGTCCCAGCAGCAATATTTCCACACCTTTCAGGCCAATTTGCGGACAGGCATTGCTTATTATCGGGAACTCTTTCAAACCGCGAAAACACCATTCGATGAAATGAAAGCCAATATCCTGCGTGACCTGGACCGACTGCACGAGGAGCTGAATCATCTGGTACCGGAACCGGCTTGAGCAGTCACAGGAAAAAACGAAACCCCATGTCCGACTTAAAGACAAAGCCCACCGAAAATGATGTTCACACTTTTTTGAACACCGTCTCAGACGAACAAAGACGGACGGATGCTTTTACCATCCTTGAGCTTTTGGAATCCATCGTTGGTGAACCGGCCAAAATGTGGGGCGCTTCAATCATCGGTGTGGGCGATTATCATTACAAGTACGCCAGCGGCCGGGAAGGCGATTGGTTTCTAGCCGGTTTTTCACCGCGTAAACAGGCGCTTACGCTGTATTTAATGTCGGGCATTAACCGCTTCGAAGAACTGTTGAGCCAGCTGGGGAAATACAAAACCGGCAAAGGCTGTTTGTACATCAAACGCCTGTCTGATGTGGACATGACGGTTTTGGAAAAGCTGATTCGGAGGTCGGTGAAGCATTTGAAAGAGGCCTCCTGAGTTAAAAGGTGACTTTTCTTTTTCATGGAAATTATTCCGGGCAATTATTTCACGAATATCGCTGGCGTTAATTTCCGGTACAATCCGTCCGATTTTCGGATGTTC
Source organism: Fidelibacterota bacterium (assembly GCA_021734045.1). GTDB lineage: Bacteria > Fidelibacterota > UBA8477 > UBA8477 > UBA8477 > UBA8477. The sequence goes on along the minus strand of JAIPJR010000067.1, from coordinate 7,036 downwards.
CGCGATTGATTCCGCCCGATCAATCAGTAGCTGATAAACTCCAGAGCAGCAAGCGGATTGTCCCGGGCGATGAATTGCTCAAACTCGCTCAATTGTTTTAAAGCTGTGGGGGTCCAGAAAACCTTCATCACCGACTTTTGCAATATTCCGCCAGCTTTTCTTTCACTTCATCCGTGGAAATTATTTTGCCGGCATCAGCTTCGGCGATGCCCTGCTGAACCGAAGCCAGAAAGGCCAAGGCGGTTGTATTCTTCCGGTGTGATAAGTACATCGGCCGGGCGACCGGGGATTACATCTATGTACTGTATGTCATGCGTACTGAACAATTATTTCGAGCAGAATTACTTAAATCAAGGTAGGTGGCAAGCTTCGATATATTGCTGCTCATCTAAGTGCACGCTGCCCGGACAGGTTTCATCTTTTACCATGGTATTAATACGCTAGAACCGTACCCGAATTGATTTTCAATCAGGCTGCGGAATTTTTCACCTTTGTGAAATCCCGAATCCCGGACTATCTTCACCCGTCACGTAAATCGCACACAATCAGGATGACCCGGCTGGAAAAGCCGCCCCTCTCTCTGAATCGGGTCATCCTTTTACCGGGAGGTAACCATGATGCATTCCGCAGCAGTTCCACGGCGAAACTCAAAAAAGCAGCGGCACACCATTTACGCGTTACTGATAGGAATTCTGATTCTGATTGCCTGTGAGAGAACGCCATCCGATCCGAATAATAATGGGAATTTTGAATTAGGCGATAATTCAGCGCCCGTGATTACATCGGTTCATTTTATGAACACGCTTATCATTGGAAACACGCTCCTGTTTGACCGAGATTATGAATTGCGCTGTACAGCAGTTGATTCTGATGATGTATCGCTCACATATACATGGATTTTCACCTCACGGGAATACGACCCGTTTGTATGGAACATATATAACGATACTATTGTGACCGATACCAATCGGGTCACCTACCATACCGGAAACGTGGGAGACCTGGAAATTTCCTGCACGGTGACCGATCCCTCAGACAAAAAAAGTGGATGGCGCAAGACCTACCGGGTTGGTTCACCATCAGAGTTATATGAACCCAATTGGCAGTATTCCAGGTTTTTAGTCCTTGACACGGTGCCGCCATTTTATGTTCCGGAAGGGTATTTCCTGAATTTTTCAGCCACGGGCTATTATGGGCTGGAAGATCCATGCGTTACGCGATTTGGGGAGGTTTCTCTTTATCAGGATACACTCGCTTTCGCTAATCTGTACAAGGAAACCTACAGTGATTCCTGCGATTCCGCTACCGTTCCGCTCTGGAAGTTTATCACCCTGTTTCGTTATCGTTACCAGATAAGGGAAGACACTTTAGACCTGTTTATGGACACAGATTCTCAGAATGTGGCGGTTTTCCGGTTTGTGGCAACACCGGTATCAGCGGGAACGATTGACTGGTCCAGATTTGCAGTGCGACGAGATCTTCAGGGGTTTGAGTGAAGCGCTAGCAATTGGCACGTCTCCAGCTCAGTTCTACCGCCTCATGGACCAGATCAACACCACCAAGTCCACCAACAAGATGGTGAACCTGCTCGAAGTGTTGGGGTGTGAGGTGGAGATTTCAGTGAAAGGATGGAGAGCAAAACCAGATAAAGTTCTTAAATTAATCTTAACCATGATGACCCAAACCGAGGTGAACTCTGTCACTAAAACACCATCGGTAGAGAGAGATTATCTACGATTAGAACATGCATTTTCAACCGCTTATAGAATTTGTGTCAGCTCAGAATCAGAAAATGCGAAAGCTTGCTATATCCTTGCAACGATGAAGAGGTTATTTTTTAAGGAATACTTATGTTGATACACAAGGCAGAATTACATATTTTCATCCCCAAGATCGCTTTCCATCAATAATTATGAAATTGAGGATAGTTGACTAAACATTAAACACAAAGTTTAGATGGTACTAATAGTAGGGCACATTAAAAAGAATCAGTAATTTTTGAGGTGGTCCATTGTTATGTCTCAAATGAATTCCGGTGACCTTGTCAGATTAAAATCAGATCCTGGTAGGCAAGGGACCCTTTCTGGCAAAGATCGTCGGATTGGTGCTAACACCTATTTAATGGTTCATTTTCCTGATGGCATAGACTGGATCAATGAAGAGCTCCTTGAGGTCGTTACGGGATATGAAGATATCTTCGACCTTTTCAGTCAAGGTAAATTTGGTCGGCAACAAGATTTACGCGGTTCCATTACCCATATTCGCCTAAATGGCCGAGTCGCCAATTTGATATACAGTCTTGATACAACGAACACCGATTTTTATCCTCACCAATTCAAACCTGTTCTGAACTTCCTCAGATCGCCATCGGGTAATATGTTGATCGCCGATGAAGTCGGCTTGGGAAAAACTATTGAAGCTGGTCTTATTTGGACCGAGTTGAAGAGCCGATTTGACTATCGACGCTTAATGGTGATGTGTCCAGCGATGTTGTGTGAAAAGTGGAAATACGAGCTAGAAGAAAAATTTGGTATTTCTGGTGAAATTGTCAATAAAGATGGAGCTATAAAAGCATTAAATAAGGGGCGCAATCTTCCACTATTGGATCAGGCAATTATTGGTAGTTTTCAAGGATTAAGGCCGAGGAAAGGTTGGGCACAAGAAGAGGGGGGTACCAATTCCCTTAACTCACTTGCCTATTATCTGAGGGATAATGCTGAGAATGATCCATTAGTCGATTTGCTCGTAATCGACGAAGCCCACTACATGCGGAATCCTGAGACCGTCACGGCCGATCTTGGAACATTGTTCCATGGTGTGGCAGCTCAGGTATTACTATTATCGGCTACCCCCATCCATCTAAGAAATCGAGATTTATACCAATTAATGCACATGGTTGATCCTGACACCTTTCAGCGTGAGAGGGATTTTGAGGAGCTGTTAAACGCCAACGCCCCGGTCGTCAATTTAACGCATCAGATCCTGAATCATGAGATATCGCAAACCGAATTCTTGGATGGAGTATGCCGCGCTCAACGACATCCGCTTCTCTCTACAAGCAGACAGTTGCAGGCATTGTCTGAGAACCCCCCAACTGACGATGAATTGGGAAATGTGGATCGTCGAGTAGACCTGGCGGGTGAATTAGACAATATTAATATCCTTGGGCAGGTCTTGACACGTACTCGTAAAAAAGATGTTATTGAAAATCGGGTTATTCGCCAGCCCTTCACACAGCGGGTAGATCTGAACCAATATGAGCAGGAATTCTATGACAATGTGACAAATCTTGTGCGTGAGTATGCTATGGAGCATTGGCAGTTTGAAGCTTTCCTGCTTGTAACTCCTCAGCGACAAATGTCCAGTTCGATGGCAGCCGCGTTAAAATCCTGGCAAGACCGAGCTACTGAATTCGGTCCTGCTTTATACGAAGATCTGGGGTATGATGATGATCCTCAAAAAATAGGTCCACTCGTACGGCGATTATTGGAAGCTTCTGGGGACCTGGGTGATCTCGATAATCTTTGGGCGTCTGATTCCAAATATATCGGATTACGCGATATTTTGACGCACTACCTAAAAGAAGATCGCTATGGAAAAGTCATCTTATTCTCTTATTTCAAACCGACACTCAGGTATCTTGATCAACGCTTAAGGGAAGATGGTTTCAAACCCACCGTTCTTTCCGGGGACACAAAAACATCAAAATATGAATTTATCGAACATTTCCGTGATTCTAGTGCAGCCAATATCTTGCTATCGACCGAAGTTGCTAGTGAAGGTGTCGATCTCCAATTCTCCCGTTTCTTAGTTAATTATGACTTACCTTGGAATCCCATGCGGGTGGAACAACGAATCGGGCGTATCGACCGTATTGGTCAACGATCACCGAAAATCAGTATTTGGAACCTCTTCTATCGTGATACAATCGATGATAGAATCTTCACTGCATTGTATGATAGATTAAATATTTTCAGGTATGCTTTAGGAGATTTTGAGGCTGTATTAGGCGAGGAAATACAAAAATTGACGGGGGACTTAATCCGGGAAAAACTGACGCCTGAACAAGAACGCAGGCGCATCGCACAAACTGAGACAGCGATTGCAAATCTCCACCATCAAGAACAAGAACTAGAGGACAATGCTTCACAACTGATTGCCCATGGAGAATATGTCCTTCGTCAGGTAAATGCAGCGAGAGACCTAAACCGCACGATTCGGGGAGAAGAGCTCTTAACTTACATTCGCGATTTTTTTGTTGAACACTATCCGGGGTCAGTTTTTTCACCGATACATGAAGGGAATCACGATTTAATTGATGTCACGCTCGCTATTCCCGCAATTGATGATCTGCAGTGGTTCATGCGACAGGAAAACATCGGTTATAATTCTAAATTTTCCCGAGCTTCAACAACGAATATCCGATGCCAATTCACAAATATTACGGGTGGAAGACCTCCGACTCGGATCGAACGCATTAATCAATGGCATCCCATCGTCCGTTTCGTTTCAAACCAGATCGAAAAACGAATACCTTCCTTTTACCAAGTAACTGCCTTACAATTAAATCATACCGCCGATTCACACCTAATCCCGGGAATGTATGTTTTTTTAGTTAAGCTCTGGTCCATAGCTGGGATCCGAAGTATTGATCACATTTTTTATCAAGCTGTCGATGTGAATACAGGTGAACTGATCCAGGGCGATCTAACAGAACGAATAGTAAACAAAGCCGCCATTGTTGGATCAGATCTTATGTTGAAACCGGATGAATTGAATTTAGAGTCTTGGTCAGAACTATTGGAAAAGTGTTGGGAAAACGCGGAGAGCGAATATCAGAAATTTGTTCATAGGCTCGAAATCGAAAATCAGGACCGCGCGGAAATCCAAACTAAGAACCTCTTAAACTATAAAAACCGGCAATTGGCCAGTTTGCATGAACGTCATGAGCGCAGCCAGCGGGAAGGGAAAGAACGCTGGACCAAATTGATTGAAGGTCAAATCGAAACCTTAACGCGTCGAATGAGCCAGCGAATGAGTGAAATTGAACATAAGCGTAAAATTGATCCTTCGCCAAGAACAGTAGCTGCAGGTATTATTAAAATTGTCTAAAAGGGGCTAACCATGGGGTTCTTCCAAAAATTTATACAACTCTTTTCCCAAAATGCTCAAACATCCCAAGAAGCCAAGGGTCGTGATACTACTGCTCCCAAGCAACGAGGGACCACAGAGATAGGTATCGGGCTGGATTTTGGTACCTCCTGTACCAAAGTTGTCATACAAGATATGTCCACACGACGTAAATACGCAATTCCCGCAATGGATGGTGATTCTAATAATCCCTACTTGATGCCCACAGTGCTCAGTTTAACCCAAGACGGAATTTTCAATCGTGCGGGCGAGGGGATTGTGATCGAGGACATCAAGCTCAAATTTTTATTTGGGAAAAAGAAGACAATTCACGGGATCGAACATTCTGGAGCTGAAATTGCGACTGCTTATTTGGCTTTTGTTCTTCGTGATACACTTCGTTGGATTGATGAAAATCAAGCGCAATACTCCGGTGACAATAAGATAAAATTTTGGCTGAATATTGGTCTTCCCGCCAAAAACTGTACCGACGAGAAATTAATCATAGAATTCAAGCAAGTTGCTTTGGCAGCTTGGTTTTTAGCTATTTCAGGGGAGCTAATTCACCTGGAATCAATAAAAAAATACCTGGAAAGCAGCAAACGTAATTTTGACAAAACAGGAAGTGGTGAACGAAATCAGTTTACACCCGAACGTATAAATATCGTCCCTGAGGTTATCGCAAGCATGTTTGGTTATGTTCTTTCTCCAGCCTGCCTGGATGGTATGTATTATTTGATTGATGTGGGTTCCTCGACTTATGATGCGGTACTTTTCAATGTGGGTCGCACCGATGGTATTGCCCGATACAGTATTTTTGAAACCGATGTTCGGCAGTTGGGAACGACCCGATATTTCCGACAAATTCTGGGTAAAGTTGACCAACTGATAGAGAGTGGTGACCTGGATCGGTCTGCAGTAATTCATCAGACCAGAGATTTATGGAAGATCAATCCACTGAGAGACCCCATTCCCCCCATCGACAGGTCTCTTCGGTACGGAATTAGGGAAGATGACGATTTTTCGCGGCAGTGTGTTAATATGGTGAAAAGCCTTGTGGTAAATTCGATTCGAAGAAGAAATCCAAAAGCGAATGAATGGGATACAGGTTTACCCGTCTTTCTGACTGGAGGAGGAAGAAACATTGAATTCTACAGAGAGGTACTGAATCTTGCCTCTGATAGAATTAGAAATCTCCATTTTAATAGTTTTATCATGAAGGATCTGGAATACCCTGATAATTTAATTGCTCCCGGACTTCCCTTTCCCCAATATCATCGCATGCAAATCGCTTATGGACTTAGTTTTAATCCATTGTTGTTTGGGGAAATTTTAAATAAGGATGAGATCGATGATTTAGTAATGGAGATACCAGTAAAGGATTATACCAATCGGTTTATTGGACAGGAAATGGTATGAGCTCTGGATTCACTAAGATTATTTCCATGGATTTATCACTGGAGGTCATCAGACCGAAAAATCATCTCAGCGATTTGCTGGCCGTGAAAGTCGACCTGGTTATTGAAGTGGTTTAATTCCACCCACTTCTTTCTCCTTGACGTCAAGCTGAACAACCCGTTATTGATTTTGCATTTACCCGGAAAGTTCTGCATGTTTAGCTCATGAAGTCGCAAATAAACCAATTCCGCAAAATTTTACGGAAAGAGCTTCCCCGACTGGAAACAGAGTACGGTGTCGACTCAATGAAACTTTTTGGCTCTTTTGTTCGGGGAAAAGCAACACCTGAAAGCGATCTGGATATATTGGTGGAAAATCCGGAGGACTTCGGACACCGATTCCGGAAGTTACCGGACAGCATTCCGTTTTTTACCGGACAGTGATTCCGGAAAATATCGGACACTTTCAGGGTATAGGCCGGAATAATATTTAGAACCCCCTTGGCGAT
>JAIPJR010000066.1 GCA_021734045.1 Fidelibacterota bacterium | reverse complement strand
GTCGGAGAAAGCGCATAGCAAGAGGTTCTGGAACCTCGGTAACGGATGTGAATCAATTAATGAAGCAGTTTCAAATGATGCTAAAAATGATGAAACGCTTTGGAAAAATGAATAAGCGACAAATGTTGAAAAACATGCCGTTTGGATTGTAATCTTATGGATGGAGGTTTTGTTTGGCTGTTCGAATTCGTCTGATGCGCATGGGGAGAAAGAAATTACCCCTGTACCGCATCGTAGTTGCCGATTCCAAAGCGCCCCGCGATGGACGCTATATTGAAATTATTGGTCGGTACAACCCACTTCCGAAAAAAGCGGAAGTGGTAGTGGATGAAGGGCGTCTGTTCAAGTGGTTGGACGATGGCGCTAATATGTCTGATACGGTGAAGAACTTAATGCGGCAGCAGGGATTGACCCTGAAATATGAGCTGATTAAGCGGGATGCCGATGAGGCCACCGTGAATAAAGAACTGCAAAAGTGGGAAATGGCTCGCCAGGAACGCGACAAACGGATCCAGGAGGCCAAGGCCAGCAAAAAAGCAGCAGCACCTGAACAACAACAACTCGAACCCGAAGCTGAAGCGGAAGCAAAGGTTGAATCAAAAGCTGAGACCAAAGTCGAAGCTGAAGCGGAAGCTGAAGGTAAAACTGAAGCAGCTCCGGCACCTGCTGCCGAAGAAGCAACTGCTCAGCCTGAAGAGGAGGTTGTTGAGCCTAAGAAAGAAGAGGCTGCTGCCCCTGAGGCCAAAGCTGACCCTGTGGAGACCGATGCCGCATCTGAAACCCCTGCTGAAGAGCCTGAACAAGATGCAGCGGCCGAATCAAAAGACGAAAAATAGCCGTCTTGGTTCGGTTTCAGTAACCTGCTAGGTAGCTAACCGGAAAGGGGAAACCCATGAAGGAATTCGTTGAATTTGTAGCCAAAAGTCTGGTGGATCATCCCGAAGAAGTGAAGGTCAATCAGGTTGATAGCGAACGGGTAACAATATTCGAGTTACACGTGGCCAAAGAGGACGTGGGAAAAGTCATCGGCCGATCCGGCCGCACGGCTAAATCCTTTCGCACACTCCTGGCGGCCGTTTCCGCGAAAGCTGGCACGAACCGGGCGATTCTCGAGATTCTGGAGTAATCCCCTTCTATAGATATACACCATGACCGGACATCAGCGTACTATTGTTGCCACCGTTCGGAAACCCCATGGTGTTAAAGGTGGTCTGAAAGTCACCCTGCAAGGGATCGACCTGGACACCTTGAAAGCCTTAGAAACGCTTTTTGTCAAAACTGAATCAGGCTGGGAATCATACAAAGTGACACTGGTTCAGGGGACTGAAACGGATGCCATACTGATGCTTGCGGGGATTGATTCCCGTGAGTCGGCAGAAACATTACGTGGCACCGAATTCTACGCTGAAGAAGAGCAGTTGCCTCCACTAGAGGAATTCGAATTCTATGTGGAAGATTTAATTGGCTGCCAGGTGTACGACAGTGCCGGCACCTACTTCGGGACTGTGAACCAGGTGCTCATGAACCCTGATCAGGAAACTTTGGAGGTGCGTCTGCCGGATGATACAGAAACCCTGATTCCATTTGTTGACGAATGGATTGAAGCGGTGGATGTAACAGCCCGTCGCATCACAGTGACCCCCTGGGAAACGCGATGATACCCCTGAAGATTGATGTGATTTCCACATTCCCTGGAATTGTGGAGACCTTCGCTGAAATGGGGATTGTAGGACGAGCGTTCAAACAGAATCTGGCTGAATTGAATGTCTGGAATCTGCGCGATTATGCCGATGACCGGTTTCGTCACATCGATGATGAACCCTACGGCGGCGGTCCCGGAATGGTGATTAAGCCAGACCCCATCTTCCGGGCATTTGATAATATCAAATCGAAATATCCGGACGAACCGCTCCATACGATCTACCTGACGCCTCAGGGGAAACCATTCAAGCAGCCGGACGCTCAGCGGCTTTCCACTCGATCGCACCTGGTCTTTCTCTGTGGCCGTTACAAAGGGGTTGATGAGCGGGCGCGAGAAGCTTTGGTGGATGAGGAATTCAGCATCGGTGACTATGTTCTTTCCGGTGGTGAGTTAGCCGCATTCGTGATGATTGATGCGATTATCCGCCTCCTGCCTGATGCAACCAGTGACGGCGATTCTGTAATTTCAGACACTTTTCCGTTTGGATTATTGGATGCGCCATTGTATACACGCCCCGCGGAATACCGGGGCCGGAAAGTACCGGAAGTTTTACGCTCCGGAAACCATGCGGAGATTGAAAAATGGCGGTTGGAACGCCGCCTGGAACGAACCAAACAGCGTCGCAAAGATTTATACGAGCAATACATGAGACGTTTGGAGGATAGGGACAATGAACAAGGCCAATAATACCGTTGCAGATCAGTTGCGTACAGACATTCCGGATTTTCGGGCAGGCGATACGGTGGCTGTTGATGTGAAGGTGATTGAGGGAAATAAAGAGCGAATCCAGCGCTATGAGGGTAACGTAATTGCCCGTTCTGGCAAAGGAATTAACGCTTCTTTTACGGTAAGAAAAATTTCGAACGGCATCGGTGTGGAGCGGATATTTCCGTTGCACAGCCCCAATTTGGCCAGTATTAGTGTTGTCCGACGCGGACGGGTCCGGCGTGCAAAACTCTATTACTTGCGCAAATTGCGTGGTCGTAAAGCCAGGATTAAAGAGCGGCGCTAACCCTTTCGGGGATAGACAACACGGTACAATCATTGAAAGAGCCACCTCGCGTGGCTTTTTTCAATTCAGGGGGAGCAAGCGACTGATATGATTGAACACTGGTATGAATTATTGCTCATGTGGGGTGTGGGAATCGTGGCGGGATTTATCAATATCCTGGCCGGCGGCGGATCCTTTCTCACCTTACCTTTACTCATTTTCCTGGGACTGCCACCCAATATAGCCAATGGCACTAATCGGCTGGCGATTCTAATGCAAAATGTCATCTCAGTAGGCCGGTTTAGGCAGCTGGACTACAGTCCGGGTAAATTCAGTCTCATCGCCGGTACTTTCTCATTGCCCGGCGCTCTGCTGGGGACCTGGCTGGCCACCGTGGTAAGTAATGAGCAGTTCAAAACCCATCTGGCAGTAATCATGCTGGTCATGACAGTTTTCACGTTGGTGGTCTCCAATCGGGAAAAATTGCACCACATTACACCCGGTGAATACCAGGGTGGGTGGAAGGTCCCTGGTGTGATTTACTTCCTGATTGGGATTTATGGAGGCTACATACAGGCGGGCATCGGGTTCCTCCTGGTGGCCGTACTGCTGTGGCAGGGGATGAATCTGGTCCATGGAAACGCAATTAAACTGGCCATCATTACCATGTTCACGACGGTCTCGCTCATCATATTTGCCTTGAATGGCCAGGTGAATTGGCTGTCAGGTTTTCTCCTGGGGCTTGGTAATATCATGGGTGGCCTTCTGGGTACCCAGGTGTCTGTGAAAAAAGGACATGATTTTATTAAGAAAGCAGTCTCGGTCGCCGTTATTCTCTTCGCAATCAAGCTGCTCCTTGATTAGCACGATGAATTCATTAAAATCAACGCTTGTGGTTCGGTTAATCCGGGAGAATGGCATTCAGCATGGCTAATTCAATTAAAAATACGACACTTAAAAATCTTCCCTCCGTTGACCAATTACTCCAGTCCGTGCGCGATGTGCCGGCGCCGCATGCAATAAAAGCCCGGGTGGCTCGCGGGCATTTGGCTGAACTCCGCGAGACTTCAAAAATTGTAAAATTTGAAAATCAAGGCCAGATTGTGGCCGCCTATCAGATGAAACTCACGCAGGTGTTGTGGCCGCTGAAGCCGGTGATCAATGCCACGGGTGTCATTCTGCATACCGGACTGGGACGAGCACCCTATAGTGCTGCCATGCTGCAGAAAATGTCTGCGCTGCTTACTGATGCCTATGTGAATCTTGAGTTGGATTTACCCTCCGGGAAGCGCGGCAACCGAAACGATCATTTACGCCCCTGGTTACAGGCCTTATCTGGTGCTGAGAACGGTATTCTGGTGAACAACAATGCCGCTGCCGTTTTACTGGCGCTGAACACACTGGCCAACCGGAAGGAAGTGATCATTTCCCGTGGTCAGTTGGTGGAGATTGGCGGGTCGTTTCGCATTCCTGAAATATTGAAAAAAGCTGGTGCGAAGCTGGTTGAAGTGGGTACCACCAACCGCACCCATCCAACTGATTTTGAAGCTGCAATTTCAAAGAAAACCAGCCTTCTACTGTGGGTACATAGTTCCAATTACCGGATTGAAGGGTTTACCCGGGAGGTATCACTGGCCCAGATGGTCCAAATTGGCCGAAAACATGACATACCGGTAATGGCTGACCTGGGCAGCGGTGCCTTGGTGGATCTGGACAGATATGGCGTCCCACGCGAGCCGTTGGTTCCGGAGGTGATTAAAGCCGGGGTGGATGTGGTGACCTTCAGTGTGGATAAATTGCTAGGTGGTCCCCAGGGAGGGGTTATTGTCGGTTCGGACCATTGGATTAAACGGATTGAAAAAAACCATCTGCTCAGGGCACTGCGGACGGATAAAACCCAGATTCTACTGACGCTGGAAGCGTTGCGCGGGTATTTCAATCCCGAGTCGCAGGTTCCGTTTTACCGGGACTTGAAACTTTCCGTGGCATCTCTCACCTGGCGTGCAGAGACAATTGCTGCAGCTGTGTCGGTAGATGATTTGGAAACTACCGTGATGGAGACCCGGGGTCAGGTGGGTTCGGGTGCATCACCCACCGATACCTTTCCGTCTGTGGGGTTGATGTTAAGACACCCTCGTCTTAATGCCAAATCCCTGGCAAGAAAGCTACGCCTGGCGGAGACGCCCATTCTGGGATATATCGCCGAAAACCGGGTGTATCTGGACTTGCGCACCGTGCGGGTTGCGCAGGATGATATCATCATACGGATATTGAATTCACAGAATTATACGGAAGATTAACACGGTAGTATGCAACGCGTCGTAGGATTAGCGGGACATATTGACCACGGTAAAACTGCTGTGGTAAAAGCCCTTACCGGCGAAGATACCGACCATCTCCCTGAGGAAAAGCAGCGGGGCGTCACCATCGATATGGGCATTGCCTTTTATCGGGATGACGTGGCGTTTATTGATGTGCCAGGACACGAGAAATTCATTAAAAACATGGTCACCGGAGTGTCCACCATTGATATGGCAATGCTGGTGATTGCCGCTGATGACGGTATCATGCCTCAGACCCGCGAGCACCTGGATATTCTCAGACTATTGGGAATCCAAACCATTCTGGCAGTCCTGAATAAATGTGATTTGGCCGAGCCGGAATGGGTGGACCTGGTGGCGGATGATATTCGCCAATTATTAACTGATAATGGCTACCCGGATGCGCCAATTGTTCGAATCTCCGCCGTGAAGCATGAAGGCATTGAAGAATTACGGTCCGAATTGGAAACGCTATTAGCCCAACTGCCGGAACGTTCGGGCAGCGCGGTCTTCCGGCTACCCATTGACCGGGTGTTCAGCGTGAAAGGCTTTGGAACGGTCGTGACCGGAACGGTACTCTCCCATGAATTACACAGTGGACAGAAAGTACAGGTGTTTCCCCAGGGTGAAAGCTATACAGTACGCGGGCTGCAAACCCACAACCGGGATGTTAAACGGGTGCGGTTTGGTGACAGAGCAGCTTTGAATCTGGCCAATGCCAGCGTGGAAGCATTGGGACGCGGTGCGTTTTTGGCCACGCCAAAAATGTTTCAAACAAGCGCAAGTTGGTTGGGCAAAATCACGGTTTTACCCCATTGGGAGAAGCCGGTCAAGACGGGGCAACGGTTGCATCTTCACCTGGGTACGGGGAAAATTATCTGTCGGATTCATTTGCTGGAAAATACCATCTGTGAACCGGGAGAATCCATGCTGGCGCAGTATTTCATGGAGGAGACTGTATCAGCAGGTTTTGCCGATAAGGTGGTGCTGCGCTTTTTCTCACCGGAACACACGCTGGGAGGCGGTGAGCTATTCTGGCCATTAAGTAACAGGTTAAAACGCAATGATGCGCGGCTGGAATGCGTGAAAAACTTACCGGGTGAGACGCTGCAACAGCAATTGCAGGCCTTGCTGGGCTTCACGCGGAAACCGATGGCTGTTAATGCCATTGCCCGGATGTTGACCCGAACGCTCCCAGAACTGGAGCGGGAGCTGAAAGATGACCAGCAATATTTTGTCTGGACAGGACAGGTGATTTTCAAATCCGATTTTGAGACGACCCGGGATGAAATTCAGCGGAAATTGACACAGTATGCATCGGAAAATCCTTTGGGTGAGGGGTTGCTGGCAGGGGAGCTGGCCGGTAAAATGGACACTCTAACACCGTTCGTGCTGGAGAATGGCGTAGAGACCGGCTGGTTGAAACACACGCACGACCGGTACAAGATTGCCGGTGATTCGGCGGGATTATCAAAGGAACAGCAAATCGTTCGGGATAAAATTTTGGCCATGTACGATGCTGAACCTTACAACCCGCCATCCATCAAGGACATTCAGAAATCGCTTTCAAAAACCGATAACCAGGTGCTGCAATGGCTCATCAAACGGGGGGAATTGGTACAATTGGAGGGGGAGCGGTTTTTACCAGCCGGCCAGATTGAGGAATTTATAACAAAATTACGATCCTGGTTTCTGACTCACACCGAAATCAGCGTGGCCGATGTACGCGATATGCTGGATTCATCCCGCAAGGTCATTATCCCGTTGCTGAACTACACCGACACCAAGGGCTTAACCCGCCGGGAGGGCGATGTGCGGGTTTGGGTGGGGGAGAAATAAATCGAATACGAATACGAGTACGAGAACGAAGACGAAGAATCAGCGAGCAACCATGGTGGGTCACGGAATGTTTTATCTCCGTTGATCGATGCAATATCCCGGAAGGATGACCGTTTTCTAGCCCCGGGATTTATCCCGGGGTATTAGGTTTCAAGCAGATATATGGCTTTATCCCAAAAATCCTTTCAAGCTGGTTGGGTTAAAGCCATGTGACACCTCTTCCCCTTTCGTTTCGGGTTCCGGTTAACCCGGGTTGAGATTCTTGAGGACTGATTTATCAGATTGCCACTGCGTACAAAATTTATTGGCGTAGGGTCTGGAAAATTTTAAACAGCAGAGCACTGCCTGCTGTATGCTCATTTGGATAAATATTTTTCATTTTCCATTACTAAACCTATCCCTTACGAATTTAGATTCCGGCCAACCAAAAATGAGCCCGGATGGAGCTGACTGAAAATGCCTGAACCCCGTCGTTTTATTCTTTACGCTGAAAATCGCCTGGGACCACTATCCAGCAAAACCGCCAACGGTCTGATTCGTTACCGTCCCCGGGAGGTCCTGGCGGTGATTGACAGCACCAAAGCAGGAAAAACGGTGGCTTCCGTTCTGGGGTATGGTGGGGACATTCCGATCCTGGCATCGATTGAAGATGGATTAGCGCTGGAGCCGGATGTCATGGTCATTGGCATCGCGCCCATCGGGGGTGGATTCAGTGAGGAATGGCGTCCGGCGGTGCGAGCGGCATTGGGGGCGGGGTTACAGGTGTGGAGCGGGCTCCACTATTTTCTGTCCGGCGATCCGGAGTTTACTCAATATCAGGATCAAATCTGGGACTTGCGGAAACCACCGGCCGGGTTGACCGTAGCCAGGGGACACTGGAAAGCGCGCAAAAGCAAGGTCCTGCTCACCATCGGTTCGGACAGCCATATCGGCAAAATGACCACGGCGCTGGAACTGCAAAGCCAATTGGCGGCTCGTGGTGTGGATTCCCTATTTATTGGAACCGGGCAGACCGGTATTGCCATTGCAGAGCGAGGTGTATCAGTGGATGCCGTGATCGCGGACTTTATTAACGGTTCCATTGAAGCGGAAATCGACAAGGTAGATGGTGAAGCACCGATAATTTTAGTGGAAGGTCAGGGCGCCGTGACCCATCAGGGGTATAGTGGCGTCACCATGGGGTTAATCCATGGCTGCATGCCCGATTATTTCGTCATTGCACACCAACCTTCCCGGCAGGTTGATGATTATGGGCATCCGCTGCCTTCATTGGCATTTATTGCGAACCTGCACGAGACGTTGCTTTCACCATTTAAAGAGGCCCGGGTGCTGGGTGTGAATCTTTATTCCAAAGACCTTCTGCAGGATGAAATCGCACCATCCATCGCCCAAATCCGCCGCCTGGTCCATCTGCCGGTAGAGGATATGGTTCGTCAACCCACCGGCCAGGTGGCTGACGCGGTGGCATTGACTTTGAAGCGTGATTTCCGGGGCCGATAATCAGCGTTTTGAAAAACACGAACCCGAAACGGGGAGTACCATGACATTATCATTGAGTTGGGAGGTGAAACGCATCACCACCAAGTTCGAATTTAAAATCGCGCGTAGTGCCGAATCCTATTACGATGTGGTGATTGTGAAAATTTCAGATGGGGAACACACGGGTTTTGGGGAAGCGGCGCCCAATAAGCGCTACCATGATTCCAAAGACCGGGTTGTGCAGTATCTGGAGAATATGACCTCAGAAATTGAATCCTTGCCGGTGGAGGCTTCGGAGGTGCGTCAGGCATCTTTGGAAGCGCTGTTTCCCGACAGTTATGCCCTTCAGGCGGGTTTGGATATGGCGTTCTGGGACCTGTGTGGCAAGCGATTAGGTAAACCCTTGTATGAGATTTTTGGTGCGGGAACCAACCTACCGGTGTCATCCTACACCATCGGCATTTCCGAACTGGACATGATTCCGGTGAAATTGGAAGAGGCGGTTTCCTACCCCATTCTCAAAATCAAGCTGGGCACGCCCAATGATAAGGCGATCATGGACACCATCCGGAAACACACGGACAAGGTGATACGGGTGGATGCCAACGAAGGCTGGAAGACTGTGGACGAGGCCAAGCGTCACATCGAATGGTTGGCAGGGGAGAATGTGGAATTCATCGAGCAACCCATGCCGGCGGACCAACTGGACGATATCGCGAAACTGTATGATTGGTCGCCGCTTCCGGTTGTGGCTGATGAAAATTCGGTGCGGCCAGAGGATGTACCGGCTCTGGCGGGTGTTTATCACGGCATTAACATCAAACTCATGAAATGTGGTGGCCTCACCAATGCCCGAAAAATGGTAGCCCTGGCACAAAAGCATGGGATGGATTTAATGATGGGCTGCATGGTGGAATCCTCTGTGGGCATCTCTGCAGCAGCCCAGTTGGGTGGCTTTATGCGCTGGCTGGACCTGGATGGCAATGTGTTAATCGCCAACGATCCCTACCTGGGTGTGGGTAATGACGCTGGAAAATTGATTCTGGGAAATGAACCGGGTCTCGGTGTACATCCCCGGTAAGGTGTAATGGATTTTTGCATTATTTGATTGCCGCTAACATGGCCAACGGGTGGAAGACAATCGAGAAAGCTGACAAAAGAGAGGATGAACTGTGAGATTGAGTAATGAAAGATTGTTCCGGGGATTCGTGATAATGGGGCTGGTGATAGTTTTGGGGGCATGTTCATATACCCACAATGCCACACCGGTAAAAAAGGTCAAATTACTGCGGAATCAGTATGAAGAAGCTGCATACCAGATTGATACCCTGCTCAATAATTCGCCGTTTGACATGGCTTATTGGGGGGTGAAAGTGGTCCGTGCCACCACCGGTGAAGTGATTTACGAACGGAATGCAGGGAAGATGTTCATGCCGGCCTCCAACATGAAGCTCTACACCACCGCGGCAGCGCTTTGTATGCTGGGGCCCGAGTACACCTACGAAACCACCTTTTGGACCGACGGGAAAATTGATGAACAGGGGGTTTTGAATGGGAATTTGTTCGTGCAGGGGAGCGCTGATCCCACCTGGTCCTGGCGGTTTCATGACGACAATTATGATTCGCTTTTTATCCGGTTTGCCGATTCACTGAAAGCCCGTGGAATTAAAAAAATCAACGGTGCAATCGTGGGGGATGACAATATTTTTGAGGATGAACCGTTGGGGTATGGCTGGAGCTGGGACGATGAACCGTACTACTACGGCGCGCAGATTTCCGGACTCTCTTTCAATGAAAATTACATAGACCACAAAATCGTTCCCAGCAAGATTGGTGAACCGGTGGAAATCATTCCGTATCCCGACACCGATTATCTGACGGTGGAAGATTCACTCATCACGGTGGGTCCCGATTCGGCAACCAAGTACAACAACTGGCGGAAGCGTGCTAAAAACGAAGGCTGGTACAAAGGTGTATGGAGCCAGGCGGATAGCGTGGGTTGGGATGCGCTGACAGTGGAAAATCCCACGCTGTTCACCGTGTATGTCCTGAAGCAATATCTGGAGCGCAACGGCATCGAAGTTGGAGGAGAACCGGTGGATGTGGACGATTGGATGGCTACACCGGATTACGGGCGCTACCAGCCGCTTTTTACCCACAATTCTCATCCCATGTGGGACATTATTGAGAAGGTGAACAAACCCAGTCAGAATTTCATTGCTGAAACGCTGCAGCGTACGTTGGGGGCTGAATTTGGTGAAAAGGGTACGGATAGGGAAGGTATCAAGGTGCAGATGGCATTGTACGATTCCCTGGGTATGGATACCCGAAACCTGACGATCCGGGATGGTTCCGGCTTATCACGCCTGGATTTGGTCTCTCCCAATACAACGGTTTCCCTGCTACAAATGATGTGGGACCATCCGGACCGGGACTTATTCATCGTCTCGCTACCCCAGGCGGGGGTGGACGGCACCACGGAAAACCGCATGAAAGGAATGGCCGCCGCCGGCCGGGTACGCGCAAAAACCGGGTACATTTCCTATGTCAGGAGTCTCAGTGGCTATTTGTGGACGATGCAGGAAGAGCCTGTCATTTTCAGCCTGATGGTGAATCACTACACTGTGCCCACCTCCTGGGCGAATTACCTGCAGGACCGGATTTGTAATATCCTGGTGACCATGGATGAATAATCCGGGTGAAAGATGACGGCAGTCGGTTATCAAGGTGAGCAACTGGGGTATATCTGAAATTGAGTATATCTGAGATTTCGGTAAGAATCAAGCGCTTCACCATTTTTTTGGCAATTCTCGTTCTGGTTATTCTCATCCTGGCCTGGTGGTTGGGCGCTTTCAAGCGGGTTGAATTGAGTCTGGGTGACCAACCCGAAATCGTGATGGCCGGCAAGTGGTTTCACGCACCCTACCGGGAAATTTTGGATTACGCAGAATTACATTTTCCCGACCTCGTCGATGATGCATCGCAGGTGAGTGGCATTTGTGGCCTCTATTTCGACAATCCCAAACTGGTGGTATCCGATTCTCTGGTGGCATTTGTGGGAGTAATGCTCTCGGATACTAACGCAATTCCGGCAAATTTATCAATCCGGCACATCGAGGAAAAGCCAGCGCTGCACGGGACATTCGCAGGATCACCTATTATCGGTCAGTTTAAAATCTACCCGGCGGCAGAACGCTGGCTCGAGGCGAGTAAACTATCATTTTCAGGTCCGGTTCTTGAAATTTATCATCGCCAGGAAACCGGTGAATGGGTAGATTACTACTTTCCATTGGAGCGCCATGAAGATTAAATCTATCGACCATATCGCCATTGCAACGCAGGACCCCGATGGATTTCGCCATTTTTTTGAGACGTTACTGGGAATCGCGTTTGCCGGCAGTGAAGTGGTAGAGCGTGAGGGGGTGACAACCCATTTTTACCCCGTGCAGGGAACGAGCCTGGAGGTGTTGGAGCCGTTGAATGCTGAATCCGGTGTTGCGCGGTTTATAGAGAAGCGTGGCCCCGGTCTGCATCATATCGCCTTGAGCGTGGAAGGTCTGGATGCAATGGTATTCAAGCTAAGGCAAACCGGAATCCAGTTCACCACCGACTCACCGGTTCCTGGTGCCCATGGCAAACGAATCATTTTTATCCACCCCAAATCTACCGGTGGTGTGCTCATCGAATTAAGTGAACAATCCGCCAACGCCTGAGTATATCTCGCCCGTATGACCATGCCCCGTACAGGACTACCAGCGCCCGAAGCGCCCATTTGGGAAAAATTGAAACGGTTACCCAAATCGCCCGGCGTTTATTTTTATAAAAATCAGCAGGGAAAAATCATTTACATCGGTAAAGCAAAAGTCTTGCGTAACCGCGTGCGTTCCTATTTCACCGGCACACCGGACAATGCCAAAACGGCGCTATTGGTCTCTCGTATCTGGGATCTGGAGACCATTGTTACCCGGAGCGATGTGGATGCGCTGCTTACCGAAGCCACGCTGATAAAAGAGCACCATCCCAAATACAATGTGGACCTCCGCGATGATAAATCCTATCCCTACATCCGCATCACCAACGAAGACTATCCACAAGTATTCGTGACTCGGACTATTCAGAAGGACGGCTCAATCTACTACGGTCCTTACACCAATGTTAAATCCCTGCGAGCCAGCCTGGCGGTGATTCGTAACATCTTCACCATCCGGTCCTGCAAATACAACATCACCGATGAGGCGATTGCAAAAAACAAGATTCAGCTTTGCCTGGATTATCACATTAAACGTTGCGATGGTCCGTGTCAGGGTCTGATTTCCAAATCGGAATACGGTGAGATGATTAACCGGGTGGAGGCATTTCTGAAAGGGGATACAATACCGGTAGAGCAGTGGTTGGAGACCCACATGCGCCAGGCTTCGGATAATCTGGTGTTTGAAGAGGCGGCTCGGTTTCGGGATCAGTTGAATGCCGTACGGAATTACGCCGCCAAACAACGCTTAAAGACCAGCGATTTTAACGACCGTGATGTGGTTACTCTGGCGCGGCAGGAGAATCTGGCGGTGGGTATGTTACTACGCATTCGCAATGGCAAGCTGATTGGCAAAGAGCACTTTTTCTTTAAAAATGCGGATGAAGAGGCGGAGGGCGCCTTGCTGGGACAATTGCTTACGCGCCTTTATACGGACACAGTTCATATACCTCGGGAAATTCTGGTACCTGCACCGGTTGATGACGGGGATATTGTGGAAAAATGGCTTTGGGAGAAGGCTGGCTATAAAGTCAATCTTCATGTCCCCCAGATTGGTGAGAAGAAAAATTTACTGAAATTGGGTGAGCGCAATGCAGAACTGATGCTGGCAGAGCTGGTGGCGCAACAAAAGTTGAAAGTGGAATTTATCCCTAAAATGGTGCGTGCACTCCAGGATGATATGCAATTGAACGGACCACCCCGGCGCATCGAAGGATTTGATATTTCCCATCTGGGGGGTACCGAAACAGTCGCATCCATGGTCTGTTTTATTGACGCCAAGCCGGCGAAAAAAGAGTATCGGAAATTTCAGATTAAAACAGTGCAGGGCATTGATGACTTTGCCAGTATGCGGGAGGTGGTACATCGTCGCTATTCCCGGGTGAAAGCGGAAGCGTTGCCCGAACCGGATCTGATTCTTATTGACGGTGGAAAGGGACAATTATCCGCTGCAAAGTCGGTTCTCACGCAATTGGGACTGGACCACATTCCCATTCTCGGCCTTGCCAAACGCCTGGAAGAGGTCTTTATTCCGGGTCACGCGGCACCGCTTGGCCTGCCCAAAACCTCACCCTCGGTGATTTTACTACGCAGAATCCGCGATGAAGCCCATCGCTTTGCCATTACCTTTCAGCGTAAACGGCGGGGGAAAAAGATGGTGATATCAGCGCTCGACACTATTCCGGGGATTGGTACCAAACGAAGACAGGCACTAATTCAGCACTTCAAATCAGTGCAGCGCATCAAGAACGCAACGGTGGAAGAAATCATGGCGGTCCCGGGCATTTCAAGGGCACAAGCTGAACGCATCAAGAACGCGCTTTCATGAATCTTAACCATCTCATCCCATTATTGCTGATCTCGCTGGCTACAGCCCAACCCACAACCTGGATTCGTCCCGATTCCGTTCAGTCACATTTTGCCTGGATGGATTCGCTGAACCGGTTTGACTTGGGTAAGAATGACATCATTCTTTCCCGGCTGGCGATGATACATGGTCCGTTCATGGATATTCAAAATGAACCATTACATCCTGAAATCCGCGGTCTGGCGGGCATCTCCTCTCAACCGGATGGTGTGTGGATACGGATACCCGGGCATCAATGGCCCGATTGGTATTATCTAAAGGTTCCGCCGGGTTACCGGGGTGCTTCCGGCGTGTGGACAACGTCTGCTGGCAAAACTTTCATAAGCTGGCGCCTGAGCCACACCATCTCTGAGTACAGTGTCGTGGATGGAAAAAGCCAAATGACCGC
>JAIPJR010000065.1 GCA_021734045.1 Fidelibacterota bacterium | reverse complement strand
CTCGGTTGATAAAGGCAAAGGTTTCAAATTCATTTCCGCTGTACCACGCAATAAAGAATTCCATGATGTAGGCGTAACCCACCATGGAACCGGTGACCAACATGATCTTATTCATCTTCTCCAGATGATTTATGGTAATGAAGTCCTGCAGACCAAAGATTTTCCGCGCAATGAGCGCCAATGTCATCACCATGGCAAATCCGGAGAAAATTGCGCCAGCCACAAAATAGGGTGGGAAAATGGTGGTGTGCCAGCCCGGTAAAATACTGGTGGCAAAATCGGTGCTCACAACCGAGTGCACCGACAGCACCAATGGTGTGGAGAGGCCAGCCAGAATTAAATAAGCCAATTCATAATGCTTCCACTGGCGATTCCCGCCGCGCCAACCCATGGAGAGAAATCCAAAGACGACTTTTTTCACCTTTGTTTTAGCACGATCTCGCAGCGTTGCCAGATCAGGAATTAAACCCGTGTACCAGAAGAGGAGTGATACCGTAAAGTAGGTCCCCACCGCGAAAAAATCCCACAACAGCGGGCTGCGGAAGTTCGGCCACATGGCCATTTGATTGGGAACCGGAAAGAAGTAGTAAAGAATCCAGGCCCGACCCACATGGATACCCGGGAAAAGCAGGGCACACATTACTGCAAACAGCGTCATCGCCTCAGCAAATCGGTTGATGCTGGTACGCCACTGTTGACGCAAAAGGTGGAGAATAGCTGAAATCAGCGTACCGGCATGACCAATACCGACCCACCATATGAAGTTCACAATCGCCCAACCCCATCCAACGGGGTTGTTGAGTCCCCAGATGCCCGTTCCTTCCCAAAAGAGATACCCCACGCTGCCGCCCAGCAACAGCAGTGCTGACACTGCCGCCGCAAAGGCCAGATACCAACCGGTAGGCGTCTTCTTCTCCAAAATGCCCGCGATTTTTTCGGTAACGCTATGAAAGGTCTGGTTACCTGCAATCAACGGTTTTTCTTCCGCCACCCCGGCCACCATGGCCACATCCGAGGGCGAGCGATTTGGTACAGTGGTTTTCAAACGAATAGCCTTCTCTTCGTCAGTTCATGCACATCATTTTTTATCTATCAAAATCCATCAACCCTGATGAACCGGAAGTTCCAGCTCGGGATTAGGATTCCGCAACTTGGCTAAATAGGAAGTCCGGGGACGCGTGTTTAATTCAGCCAGCAGGCCGAAATCGCGATTCTGCTTTTTCAACTGACTCACCCGGCTGTCAGGATCATTGATATTCCCAAAAACGATTGCGTCCGTGGGACAGGTCTGTTGACAGGCGGACACCACCTCACCATCACGCAGCGTCCGGTTTTCCTTCTTGGCCATCTGTTTACCGCGATTAATACGCTGGAGACAGTAGGTACATTTTTCCATGACTCCGCGGAAGCGCACCGTTACATCAGGATTCATGGCCATCCGCACAACTTCTGGGGTGTCCTTGGTGTAGTTGAAGAAATTGAACCGGCGTACTTTGTAGGGACAATTATTGGAGCAGTACCGGGTACCCACGCAACGATTGTAGGTCATGACATTAAGACCTTCTTCGTCGTGACTGGTGGCGGCCACCGGACAGACCTGCTCACAGGGTGCCATTTCGCAATGCTGACACCCAACCGGTTCGAACACCATTTCCGGTGCATCCAAATCGCCGGAATAGTAACGGTCCAGCCGCAGCCAGTGCATTTCACGACCCTTGGCCACCTGCGCTTTGCCCACCACCGGAATATTGTTTTCACTCTGGCACGCAATGGCACAGGCATTACACCCGGTACACACATTCAAGTCAATGGACATACCCCATTGATAACCGGTGTCATATTTCCAGTCTTCCCACATAGAGTTATTGGGAAATTCCAGCTCCTGCTCTGCAAAATGCGGGTGCGCACGGTATTGATCCAGCGTAGCTTCCTTGATAATAGTGGGTAATCGCTGCTGGATTGTTTCAGACGCCAGTTGTTCCGCATCTAAACCGTGAAAATCCTGGGTACAAGCCAGCTTATAGGTTTCCCGAGTGGGAGTCACCGTCACACCACCGGCAAAATGAAGCGCTTTCGTCGTGCGTAATTGATAAGTATTCTGCCCCACATAATTACCAATGCGACCGGCTTTTGTGCGACCAAACCCCAACGCCACAACAATTGTCCAGTCAGCCTGCCCTGGCATAATCCAAACCGGAAGCGACACCTGTCGGCCATCCACGGTCAGGGATACCAAGTCTTCATTCTTCACCCCCAGCTTTTCCGCCGTGGAATGGCTCATAAGCGCCGCATTATCCCAGGTCAGCTTGGTGTTGGGATCAGGCAATTCCTGCAACCAGCCGATATTAGCAAAACGACCGTCCCAAGTATGGGTCGAGGCAGCAAAAACCACCTCCATGCTCGCCGGATCAGCGGCGTCGGTGGGAAACGGATTGTTTCTCAGGTAGGTGGAAAAATTTCGACTCATACCAGAACGATTGGTCTTCACAGCAGAGTCGACCAAAACACCGTCGTGGAGCACGCGTCGCCACGCTGTTTCAAACGGTCCGCTCACCAGCGATTGCCAGGTTTCCCGCACCAACTCATACGCTTTCGGCAGACTGCCTGTATTGATGAGCGCCAACACTTCAATGGCATTACGGCTGTCAAAGAGCGGATCAATCAGCGGCTGTATGACACTCAATGTGCCATCAGCAGATCGAGCATCGCCCCAGCTTTCCAGATAATGACTCTGGGGTAAATGCCACTCAGCCAGACTGCCGGTTTCATCAATACCATGACCCAGATGTATGACATGCTTCGCTTTTCCCAGGGCTTTATCGAATGCCAAATCAGCCGGGGCGTTGTAAGCGGGATTTCCACCCAGAATGACCACTGTCTCCACAGCACCCTTTTGCAGGGATGCGGTGAGATCAGTCAGCGCTTTGGTGCTGGGAAGGGCGGCATCGGTGAATTTCCGGTACGCTACGCTTTTGCCCTCATTTCCCAGAGCACGATTCAGCGCGAAAACCAGGGCATGCACCGGGGCGGGTTGACGCCGGCCGGCCACGATCAGGCCTTTCCCGCGGTTGTTGAATAAATCCCGGGCCAGCGCTTTCAACCAGCGCTTATCAAAATTGTGTTTTGCGTAATCACCCAATGTGGAATCATCAGCCACATCCAACCCTAATTTTCTCAACTCAACGGCCAGAGCGGCGGTAAAGGCGCCCACTTGTCGCGCCTGCAGCCTCAGCCGATGATCGGCCATGCCGCCGGTGATGGTAAAAGCAGGCTCTACGACGTACAGACGATTCATTTTGTCTGTCTCTTTTTCCACACGGCGTCCGTTGGAAAAACCGCGGGAGGCGGAAAGGTTTTCGCTCTCTAAAAGTAGAAAATCCGCATCCAACGACAGAACAACATCCGCTTTGGCGTAGTCGTACAGCGGCATTTGGGCTTCACCGGTGGCAGCTTCCATTCCGGCAAAAGCATTTTCGTCACTCAGGGGTTCCCAGGTTACCCAGGTGGCATTGGGAAAGGTCTGCTCGAAATCCTTTTTCAATCGATACAGTGTGGGTGAAGCGAAAGATTCACTCAGCAGGGCGAGTCCTTTCCCTCCCGTACGTTTATAGTCATCATACAATTTCCGCCAAGCCGCCACGAAATCTTCCCAGGTGGCATCCCGTCCGTTGTGATTGACCAGTTGGGAGCGATCCGGATCGTACAGACCCAAAATCGAAGCCTGCATAAAGGCATTGGCGCTACCTTCAGTCGCCGGGTGGAGCTGGTTACCCTCAATTTTTGTTGGCCGACCTTCATGACTTTCCACCGTTACACCGTACGCACTCAAACCAAAGGGCATGGTGGTGGCATAGCGCTGCAAAACCCCCGGTGTCACCTCCTCTGGCTGCACCACGTAGGGAATAATTTTCTCCACCGGACGCCGGCAACTCACCAATCCCGCCAGGGCCATTGACGCACCCATGAGATTAATGAAACGGCGCCGGGACATGGGATCATTCAGTTCGGATGCACCCTCGGGAAATTCCCGCTGAACCATCTTATGAAATTCCGGCGTGTTTTCTATCTGTTCCAGGCTGGCCCAATAGGCTTTATTGCCGGACGGCGTAGTCTGCTTTAATGCTTTCGTCATTGTCCTGCTCATCGGTGACATCCCGAACAATTTGTAGGCGGATTAATATTGCGCTCCGATTTGGCTTTGGCTGCGAATTCTCGCTGGTCGGCCGGGGGCGTCCAGCTCATGTTGGTAATCTGATCCATGGGACGCAGGCTCATATCCGGATCGCGATGGCATTCCAGGCACCAGCCCATGGAAAGCGTCTCGGCCTGATACACCACTTCCATTTCATCAATCCGGCCGTGACAACTGGCACACCCCACACCCGCGCGCAAATGGGCGCTGTGGTCGAAATAGGCGTAATCCGGAACCTTGTGAACCTTCACCCAGGGAATGGGGGTTCCCGTGGACCAGCTCTCCCGCACTGGCAGGAGTTTTTCACTCTCCGGTAAAACCAGTACATGACAATTCATACACGTTTGAGTGGGTGGAACCATGGCCACCGGCGATTTTTCCGCACCGGTGTGGCAATAGCGGCAATCCATACCCAAATCGCCGGCGTGCAGTTTATGGCTATACGGAACCGGCTGAACAGGTTGATAGCCCACATCAGTGTATTTGGGCGAACCAAACCACCAGAAAAAGCCAACCACCATGATTAGTGTAACGACAACCGTGGCAGCCACCACGGGCGGCAACTTATTTGTCCATTTGGGGAAAATCTGAGCCAAAACCGGGATCCTTATAGGTTGGGTTTGCCTGAACCAGCTCCAGAAACACCAGTGAATCGTCTGTCAGCCTTGCTCTCGGGGCAATCATTGCGCGCGAAAGTAATCGGAAACCAATCAGGGTGCAATATGAAATGGAGAGATTTTTTGTCACCTTGCAAGACAGTCTTAATAGTTGTTATTTATCAATATTTGGTGCAAACATCCCGCTTAAAAATCCCTCAAAGTGTGACCCCTTTTTACCCCAATTTTTCAGGGTCATCATCAAAATCGCCCTTGTGTCCAAAACATACCACGGTTACCCGCAGAGCACCGCACCACCATTTACATTCAGAATTTCACCCGTAATGTGACGCGCCATTTCAGAAGCCAGAAAAACAATCGGTGCCGCGATGTCTTCCGGGCTCGCAATGCGTCCCAGGGGAATACTGCTACGAATCGTTTCCTTATTTTCCGGATCCGCGAACACCTCATCATTGAGTTCCGTATCCACCCAACCCGGTGCCACCGCGTTCACACGGATATTGTGGGGTGCCAGTTCCGTGGACAAGGATTTCGTATACGCATTCATCCCACCTTTGCTGGCGGCATAATGACTATGAAACGCCTCGCCTCGCTGACCGGCTGTGGAGGAGACATTCACAATGTTGCCGCCCGCCTGCCGCTGCATCACCGGAACCGCCGCGTTGCAATAGTTGAACATGCCCCGCAGATTAATTGCTATGAGCTCATCCCAGACCGCCACCGGCGTCTCACCCGTTGTTGCGTAATTCCAAATACCTGCGTTATTCACCAAAACATCCAAACGCCCCAATTGCTCCAGCGTTAAATCCACATGCTGGTTCGCTACAGCGCCATCCGCCACATCACCGGTGAGAATAATCGCCCGCCGGCCAATCTCCGCCACCTGATCCGCCACGGTCTTGGCTGCATCGGTATTTTTATAACAGGTAATGGCAACATCAGCACCGGCTTGTGCAAATATTTTTGCCGCAGCCGCACCAATTCCCCGGGAGCCCCCGGTTATCAACACAACCTGTCCGGTGAGATTAATGAGATGGGTTAACAAAGTGGCACCCCCTTCTTTTGACCACGGTCCTAAAAGTGGACCTCGAGACCATTGGTAAGACTGATATCGTATTTGCGTAACTGGAACAGGGGATCGCTGTCGTAGCGATAATTCAGCGTCATTCGCAGCACAATATGACGGCTTAAATCCACGCGTAAAACCCCTTCATCCAGAATCCGGATAAATCCAAATTCATCAAAGGCCGGCTGAGCATAGAGTGTGTTGGAAATACTTACGGGAAATTCGGGATCCCAGTTCACCACCAGGTAGTTGGTCCAGCGGGGCGTGGTTAGCGAAATATCCTGCTCATAATTTTCCTGCTCCCACATGTACCCGGTTCCAAACGCCATGTAGAGGTTTTTCGCCACGTTCCCCTCCAGGCGAATCCCCGAACCGATTAGAATCCGGGTATTGAGTTTTAACGATTTATCAAACTGGTACTGGGTGAAAATTTCCGGTGTAATGGGGGTTTTTAAATGCAGGTTGTAGCGCATGTGGGCAAACGCAGCGTTGTAAATCTGACTGCCGGCGGCGTCTTCAAATTCACCTAAAATTTTTCCGAAGACCAGATGGTTTCCCTTTCGCCAGCCCAGTACGCCATCCAGCAGATAGTCACTTTTCTCCACATTCCCACGCCGAAAGGAAAGATCCAGCCCCAGGCGCACATTCCAACCCTCATCCCACTCCGATTGACGCAATTTTTCCGTATTAATCTGCCCAAATAATAATGGGACTTCTAAAATTAAAAGCAGTAAAAGAGTGATGACTAATCGTGAAATTCGCATGGTGATAACTTTTTTTGCCTGGAATTTATGACAATTGCCCCTATTCCCAAGCAGGAAAGCGCTGCTGTAATCGCGCGGAGAAGGAAGATTGGGAATTGAAAACTCTTATCCTTATTATTGCGGCAACTGCAACAACCATCAACCCGAAAAACATGCAGCAGAAAACCGTCATTCAAACTATCCCGGGGTTCCTCTTCCTGGTTCTCGCTGTCTGGGCGTGTTCCGGCCAATCTCTCGAATCAACCCGACAGTGGTACAAGGGCAATCTCCACACCCATTCACTCTGGAGTGATGGTGATGACTATCCGGAAGTGGTGACCCGGTGGTACAAACAGCAGGGTTACCATTTTCTGGCCATATCAGACCACAACACCCTTCACGACGGTGAAAAATGGATAACGGTGGATAGTACCGGTTATGAACAGTATCTGCACTATTGGCAGCTTTTTGGGGAGCAATGGGTAGAAGTGCATCCGGTTACGGACACTCTGAGCGGCGGTGATGCTGAACTCTGGCGTGTACGGCTAAAAACACTGGCCGAATACCGGCCCATATTTGAAGAACCTGGAAAATTCCTGCTCATCCAGGCCGAAGAGCTCACCGACCGTTTTGAGAGAAAGCCACTGCACATAAATGCCACCAATATTCAGCACCACATTCCACCCCAACACGGGAACAGTGTGATTGAGGTCCTACAGAATAATGTGGACGCCATCCGAGCTCAGCGCGAATCCACAGGAGAACCCATCCTGCCCCACATCAATCATCCCAATTTTGGATATGCCATTTCCCCGGAGGAGCTGGCACAGATTGAGGGGGACAATTTTTTCGAGGTGTATAATGGCCATCCATTGGTGCATAATGCGGGTGACGAAACCCACGCCAGCACGGATGAACTGTGGGATTATATCCTCACCCGGCGGCTCCTGAATGGCGGTTCTATTATGTACGGCCTGGCAGTGGATGATGCACATCATTATTCTGGTTTTAATTCCCGTGCCGCCAATCCCGGCCGCGGTTGGATCATGGTCCACGCCGCAGAATTATCTGCAGAAAATCTCATCGCCGCGCTGGAAGTTGGTGATTTCTATGCCTCCACCGGTGTGTCATTAGACAGCATTCATCATTCAGAGAAAACTTACGGCTTTTCCATTAAACCCGAGCCCGAAGTAATCTACACCACGCAGTTTATTGTCACCCTTCGCGACCGACCAGAAGAGCACGGTGTTGTGCGATTTTCCGCCACGGGTCAACACCCGGTGTATACCATTCGTGGTGATGAGCTCTATGTGCGTGCAAAGGTGATCTCCTCCAAACCCAAGGCCGATCCGGGCACGCCCGGTGAGAAAGAATGTGCCTGGGTGCAGCCCGTATTGGTTAATAATCCCGCGGCGCAATGAATCACAAGGTAACGGAGCTAAAAATCATGGCCAGTTTAGATACAGCGATTGAAAAAACCGGTAAATCCCTGGAGGAATGGTTCGCCATTCTGGATCGGTGGGGTGCCCCCACCAAAGGTCATCCTGCCACCGCCAAGTATCTGGCAAGCGAATGGGGTGTAAGTGCCTGGTGGTCACAGAATATCACTGTGGAATACGAGAAAGCCCGGGGATTGCGGGTCGTTGGTCAGCGCGCTGATGGGAGTTTTGAAGTGAGTTTTCGCCGCACCCTCCCGGCGCCGGTGGAATGGGTTTATGCTGCGTTCACGGATCCGGAACTCATGAATCGCTGGTTTACCCACGCAGCGCAAACAGACGTGCGGGAGGGAGGAACCTACCGCACCGGGGATGGCGATACGGGCGTGTATAAAAAGGTGGTTCCTGCAAAACGCCTGCGCTTTACCTGGGAAAATCCGAGCCATTCTCCCGGTAGCATGGTGGATATTCAGTTCGATACCCCCTCAACAGACCGCTGCGTCGTAAGTCTTACCCATTCGAAAATCAAGACGCAGGATGGCTATAATGACATGAAAGCCGGCTGGGGAGAAGCATTGGATAACTTAAAAATTTTAGCAGAATCGCGTCAAATAGATCCATGAACATCGAAGAAGCGTACGATAT
This sequence comes from Fidelibacterota bacterium, assembly GCA_021734045.1. Classification (GTDB taxonomy): domain Bacteria; phylum Fidelibacterota; class UBA8477; order UBA8477; family UBA8477; genus UBA8477. The sequence goes on along the minus strand of JAIPJR010000065.1, from coordinate 5,650 downwards.
CTGGGCTGACCAGTACGATACGGACCAGAACCGCACCCGCGATCTGGATGCGAAGGCCACGCTAGCAACACTCGCGTCCGTCCCCTTCGAATCCGTTATTGAACTGGGCTGCGGTACAGGTAAAAACACCCGGTTTCTGCTCACCAGGGCCCACCGTGTACTTGCGGTGGATTTCTCGGAAAAAATGCTGTCCCAAGCGCGGAAAAATATTGTTGATAAGCGCGTGACTTTTCAGAAAGCAGATATCACACAGTCCTGGGAAGTCCCGGACCATTTCGCGGACCTGGTAACCGCCAACCTGGTTCTGGAGCACATTGGCGATCTCACCTTTATCTTCAGCCAGGCACGACTGAAACTCCGGCCTGGTGGAAATTTTTTCATCAGTGAGCTGCACCCTTTCCGTCAATATCTGGGAAGCCGGGCAGGTTTCGCGACCGAGGATGGCCGGGTGAATCCCCGGGCCTACCCTCACCATGTATCGCAATTCCTGGACGGCGCCCGGCAAAATAATTTTCATTTAGCCCTGCTGCAGGAATGGTTTGACACCGACGGGGCAGATAAACCGCCGCGTTTGATTTCATTTTTGTTTCAGGCAAATCAGGCTCAGGAAAAATGATAAAACCACCCATCGTTTTCGAGTCCAGGCGGGTCAATTTCCGTGAGTTGTGTGAAACGGATCTGGAGAAGCTGGCGGAGATGTATGCCGACCCCGTTACCATGCGATTCATCGGGGATGGAACAACGAAATCTCTCGATTATACCCGGCAGGAATTAGACCGGATTTTTGACCGTTACGCGGAAAAAGGCTACTCGGTCTGGGCGACGGAATGCAAGCCCTCTGGCGAGCTGATTGGCCGCTCCGGATTGCTGGACTGGATGATTGAGGATCAGCACCATGTAGAAGTGGCGTACCTTTTGGCGCGTCCCTGGTGGCGACAGGGATTGGGAACAGAAATCGCCCGGGCAATTCGGGATTATGCATTCCGGACACTGGCGATTGACCATCTTATCTCGCTCATCTATCCGGCTAATATCGGGTCCATCGGCGTGGCAAAGAACAATGGGATGTCTTTGGTTAAAAAGGTTACGCTGTTTGATAATCAAGCGCTCATGTACCGTATAGATCGGCCAACATGGGAATCCATTCAGGTATCGAGAGGTGAGCAATGAAGTACAGCGCCCTATTGTCCGGAAAAATCGGTCTCATCATAATGAGTCTATTCATCAGCACTTGTCAGTCGGGATCTGAGGCGCGACCCAGTCTGCAGGAAGTTTACCAGGCAGGCATGGCAGCCTATGAAGCCGGTGAATTTTCAGATTATCTGAAGGCCATGAAACGCGCCCATGATGTGCGCCCCCATCATCCTTCGGTTGTTTATAATCTGGCCAGTGCCCAGGCACTCACCGGTAATCATGATTCGGCCTTGTTCTGGCTCAATCGTTTTGCTGATCTGGGTTTTGCTGCTCACCCTGAGCAGGATTCGGACTTTGTTTCCCTTCAACCTCGGCCGCTTTTTCAGGCGGTTATACAACGTATTTCAGCAAATGAACGGTTGCAGGGTGATGCGGAAATCGCTTTTTCACTGCCCGACTCCACGCTGCTCACCGAGGGCATTGCCACGGATTCCCGAAGCCATACATTTTTTGTCAGCAGTATCTACCAACGCAAAATCGTGAAAATTGATGCAACGGGGAAAGTCAGAACATTTATTCCATCGCGGAAAGACGATCTGGGCAGCGCCTTTGGAATGGCGGTGGATACAGCACGGGAAGTGCTTTGGATAGCCAGCACCATCATGGATTTGGGGAAGCGAAACAGGCCTGGTGAGACAATTGGCGAGTGCGGGGTATTCGCGTTTCAGCTTCACACCGGTGACCTCGTCCAAAAAATTCTACTCCCTGCCGATACGCTCAATCATTTGTTTGGAGACCTCACGGTTACACCTGATGGTGATGTCTACGTGAGCGATGGCGGCGCCGGTACGATTTACCGATTAAAATCCAACACATCAACGCTGGAGCCACTATTCCCCCCTGGCGCCATTGGATCTCCGCAGGGCTTGGTATATTTTGAAGAATATGACGCGCTGATTCTGGCCGATTACGCTACCGGACTCTACCGAATCAACCTGTCCGACAACAGCCTGCTTCCACTGAAATTAGCCCAGCCCATGTGTCTCCTGGGTATTGACGGGCTGGTAACTGATGGCGCTGCACTTTACGCCATTCAGAACGGAATCCGACCTCACCGGGTAGTGAAGCTCACCCTGGATTGGAAGCGAAATCGTGTTTCCGGCTTGCAGGTTTTGGCAGCTAATCACCCCGATTTTGATGAACCGACACTGGGTGTAACCACAAACGGGTGGTTGTATTTCAACGGAACCAGCCAGTGGCGTTTGTTATCCCGGACCGGTGATTGGGTGAATCCTGAAGCCCTGCAACCGCCTAAAATTTTTCGTGTACCCTTATGAATTCGCGTTGGGATTAATTTTGCCCTGAATATGACGCGATCCTATTTTTTGGCCAATTCCTGCGCAAGACCCGGGGGGGAGAGGAAATTCTTTTGATGACACAAGCGTTACACCGGATGAGTAAGTACGGGTACTGGCTTGCCGGCTTGTTTGCCATTTCACTGGCCGCCCAGCAGCCCACGATGGAACAGGCGAACCGATTTTTTCAGGACCAGGATTACCGGGAAGCCGCCCGGGCTTACAGACTCATTTTAGCAGACGATTCCACCAACGGTATGGCCTGGCTGCGACTGGCCGGCTCCTATTATCATCTTCAGCGTTATGACAATGCCATTCCAGCTTACGAGCGGGCTGATGCGCTGGGGATTTACCCGCCCTATGTCCGCTACAACCTGGCCTGCGCCCTGGCATTGACCGGGAATCAGGAGGCGGCCTTTTCCTGGCTTGAAAAAGCGCTGGACACCGGATTTGCCGGCTTGAAACAACTGGAACGAGACGAAGATTTGGCCCGCCTGCGCCGTGATGACCGCTTTTTAACCCTGCTCCAGCGCGCGGAGGAAAACGCCCATCCTTGCGAATACGATGAGCGGTATCGTCAGTTTGATTTTTGGTTGGGGGAATGGCATGTGTATAACCCTTCCGGAACGCGTGTGGGCACGAATCGCATTGAGAAAACACTGGGTGGCTGCATGTTGCAGGAAAACTGGGTTTCTGCCGGTGGTATTGCAGGCAAGAGTACCAACTATTTTGATCCCGGTACCGGGAAGTGGGTGCAGATCTGGGTCAGTCAGGGTGGCGACAATATTTATTACGAAGGTATTTTTAAAGATGGCGGCATGCATTTCCAGGGCGAGCGTGCTGACCGGGAAGGCAAAATAAAGCTGAGTCGGATGGTGATTGAGCCAATGGGCGATTCCGGAAAGGTGCGTCAGGTAATTGAGACCTCAGAAGATGAGGGGGTGACCTGGGCGCTCGGATTTGAGGGCATTTACATTCCGGCAGGCCAGGATCCACGGCCATAGCCCTTAAGGGGGACTTAATTTGCTCACGATTATTTTTTTTATTATTGGTTTTGTCATCCTCATTAAAGGTGCGGATTGGTTGGTAGAGGGCGCAGCCGCCCTGGCCAAGCGCTTTCGGGTCCCTGATTTACTGGTGGGACTGACTGTGGTGGCTTTCGGTACCTCCCTGCCGGAGCTGTTTGTGAATATTTTCGCCAGCTTTTCCGGTTCCTCTGATTTGGCCATGGGCAATGTGGTGGGCAGTAACATCACCAATATTCTGCTCATTCTGGGCGTGGCGGGGTTGATATATCCCTTATCGGTGAAGGGGACAACCATCTACCAGGAGATTCCCTTTAGTTTGCTGGCGGTTGTGCTTTTGGGCGTACTGGCCAATGACCATCTGCTGGATGGTGCCCAGGGTGACATTTTATCCCGCACGGATGGAATTGTCTTTTTCATCTTTTTCATGTTCTTCATGTATTATGTCTTTGGTATTGCCCGCAAATTCAAAGGGATAGATGGTGTACTACCTGACGGCACACAGCGACCGTTGCATTCTCTGGGACAGATTTTGTTGGGAATGGTCGGTTTGGCGCTGGGCGGAAAATGGATTGTGGACGGTGCGATCTATTTATCACAACTTTTCGGTGCCAGCGAGAGCTTTATCGGGCTCACCGTGGTCGCCCTGGGAACCTCCCTGCCTGAGTTGGCCACTTCCGCCATTGCCGCCACAAAAAAGAACGCGGACATCGCGGTGGGAAATGTGGTGGGCTCCAATATCTTTAACATTTTTTTCGTCCTGGGAATCAGCGCCATGATTAAACCCCTGCCCATCCAAACATCGGCCAATACAGATATTGGTGTGGTTATCGTGGCCACGCTGTTTCTGTTTGCCACCAATTTTCTTGGACAAAAACGCATTTTGGAAAGACGCGAAGCCGTCATTCTGCTTTTAGGGTATTTGGGCTACATGGTGTTTCTGGTCATGCGCGGCTAAAACCGCTGGAATTTTACCCAAACAAGCAGCTTTAATTTTTTGTTATCATTTGCTTTGTTTTCCCATTCAGGTGACGTAAACTTTCGTGTTGAGTTAGGAACCGTACCATTTTACCCAGACCCATACGAACGACAAAATGATGACAAACCACTCTCTGGTGATACCATTCTACGGCCTGACTGAGGGTATTGTGCAGGTATGTTTGGTTTCTTACCACCCCAAAAGGGCAGCGTTTGCAATCAGTTTGTTTTTTGACCGGGCTTGCGGGAGGGCGACATTGATTCCTAAGGGGTTTTGAGATATCCGGCTCCCCTAAATGCCGGGTGAAAGACAATCACAGGAGATCAGATGAAGACGATTTATGTGGGCAACCTGCCCTTCAGCGCTTCGGAAGACGACATTCGCAACGTGTTCGCAGAATACGGCGAGGTTCATTCCGTCAAGTTAATCACCGACCGCGATACCGGTCGTCCCCGTGGTTTTGGGTTCGTAGAGATGGATGAAGATCCGGCGAACCAGGCCATCGAAGGACTGCAGGATTATTCCATGGAAGGACGTACACTGCAGATTAACGAGGCACGCGAGCGCAAGCCCCGCCGGACCAACGACCGCTCGCGGTATTAAGGTCCAGCGACCGGGTTTAGATTCTCATCTGAATCGACTGACCCGGCATTAAACATGACAGGGTGTGTTTCTCACACCCTGTTTTTATTTCAGAAGAATATCACATGAGCAGCCGCTTTATTTTCACCCATCAGATCGGATCAGGCAATTTTGCGCTTTCCAATTATTTTTATTTCTTTTACGAATTGCTTTGCATTACGGCTAATCCCGGTTAAACTCCGGCGTTGATTTAGGAAACATACCATCTACACAGACCCACACGAACGACAAAACGATTTACCCTGCTTCTCCAACGGGAACCGGTGTACGTGCTTAACCGAAGAAATCCGGTTAGCATTTACGATGATTCACACGGATAAGTATTTCGGTAATCATCATCCTGTTGGTTCTATGGATTTGCGGGACGTGGCATGAAAGTTTTCCTGGGGAATTTTTTTGAGACCCGGCTCCCCAAAATGCCGGGCAATTGTCAATCACAGGAGATCAGATGAAGACGATTTATGTGGGCAACCTGCCCTTCAGCGCCTCAGAAGACGACATTCGCAATATCTTTG
>JAIPJR010000064.1 GCA_021734045.1 Fidelibacterota bacterium | reverse complement strand
GTCATTCATGAAGTTTCCCAAAGCTATCTCACCCGCTTGTGGAACCATGACACATTCCAAAGCGATTACCGGGGCTCCATGACCACACTGGCCAACCAGGTAAGCAAGTATTTCACGGCCGCCGTGATTATCCTGGCACTGGTGGCCGCAATCTATTGGCTGCCGGACCAGGCTGTGGCGGTTAAGGTTTTTACGGCGGGGCTGGTTGTGGCCTGTCCCTGCGCCCTGGCCTTGTCAACACCCTTCACGCTGGGATCAACGCTGCGCATTTTCGGACGGCGCAGGTTCTACCTGAAAAACACCGAAGTTGCCGAAGCATTAGCGCAGATTGACACCATTGTTTTCGATAAAACCGGTACATTGACCAAACCGGGCCAGGCGCGCATCCGTTATACCGGTGATACTTTGACTGCTGAGGAACAGCTCTGGCTGAAATCGGTGGCGCGTCACTCCAATCATCCTTTGAGTCACCGGATATTTCAGCGACTGGATGGTGAGTACCTCCCGGAGATTCTGGAATTCGAAGAGGTTTCGGGGCAGGGTGTCCGGGGAGAGGTGGCGGAAAACCATCAGGTGAAACTGGGTCGGTACGAATGGGTGTCCGGCCGTGTGGCGCAACTTTCCACCGAGGAGGACCCGGCCTACCAGAGCGTGGTGCATGTGGCCATTGATGATGAGGTGAAGGGCTATTTCACCCTCACCAACGACTATCGTCCCGAAATGGATCGGTTGGTACAGGAATTGGAGCAGAAGAATTACGACCTGGCACTGCTGTCCGGTGATAATGACCGGGAGCGGTCGCGTCTGTCAAAAATTTTTCCGCGTCCAGAACAGTTGAAATTCAACCAGACACCGAAAGAGAAGCTAAACTATGTGAAATCACTGCGTCAACAGGGCAAGCGGGTGCTCATGGTGGGAGATGGTCTCAATGATGCCGGTGCATTGGCGGCCAGTGATGTGGGTATTGCCATTACGGAAGATTTGGGGAATTTTTCACCGGCCTGCGATGCCATTCTGGACGCAAAACATCTTCAGGAATTACCCGCCTTTTTGCAGTTTGCAAAATCGAGCCGCAGAATTGTCATGACCAGTTTCGGGCTGTCGTTTTTGTACAATGGCGTGGGGCTGAGTTTTGCGGTGGTTGGATTGCTGTCCCCGCTGGTGTCGGCTGTATTGATGCCCCTGAGTTCCATTACAGTGGTGGTTTTTACCACCATGACGACCCGCCTGGCAGCGATGCGGCGGCGGTGGGTGTAGCATGTCGGTGATGGTGCTATTGGTGGGTTTTAGTATTGTGGTGGCAGCCGGGTTTTTGTTGGCGTTTTTGTGGGCGGTGAAGTCGGGACAGTATGATGATCGCCACACGCCGGCGGTACGGATGTTATTCGATGACAAACAGCCATCGAAAAGGCATAAATCAGAAAAAGGCTTGAAGAATTCGAGACATGTGGAAGTGCAGGATCGGGCGGAGGGTAAGCCAGCCACCGAATCTGCTGCCGAGGAAAAAAGGGAGGCAGAGCAGCGTTATGGCCGTTGAGAAATTCCATTACGACAACCAGATCGTGAGGTTATTCACCATCGCCACCATTTTTTGGGGTGCGGTGGGAATGCTGGTGGGCGTCACCATCGCGTTTCAGATTTATTTGCCCCAGTTGAATGGTGGCATTCCGTACATCACCTTCAGCCGGTTAAGGCCGCTCCACACCAATGCGGTGATTTTCGCCTTCGTGGGGAATGGCATCTTCATGGGCTATTACTACTCCATTCAGCGTCTCTTGAAGGCTCGGAATTTTAGCGATACCCTGTCGAAAATCCATTTCTGGGGCTGGCAGGCGATTATTGTGTCCGCCGCCATCACACTGCCACTGGGTATTACGACCAGTAAGGAATATGCCGAGCTGGAATGGCCCATTGATATCGCCATTGCGGTGATTTGGGTGATCTGGGGCGTGAATATGCTGGGTACCATCATGAAGCGCCGGGAAAAACACATGTATGTGGCGATCTGGTTTTACCTGGCCACTTTTTTTACCGTGGCAGTGCTCCATATTGTGAATTCCTTTGAAATTCCCGTGAGCTGGACCAAAAGCTATTCCCTGTTTGCCGGTGTGCAGGACGCGCTGGTGCAGTGGTGGTATGGCCATAACGCCGTGGCTTTTTTTCTCACCACACCTTACCTGGGATTGATGTATTACTTCCTCCCCAAAGCGGCCAACCGTCCGGTGTTTTCCTACCGGCTCTCCATTATCCACTTCTGGGCGCTGATTTTCATCTACATCTGGGCCGGGCCGCACCATTTGCTGTATTCAGCGTTACCGGACTGGGCGCAGTCACTGGGAACCGTATTTTCGATCATGCTCATTGCGCCCTCCTGGGGCGGGATGCTGAACGGTTTGCTCACCTTGCGCGGGGCCTGGGATCGAGTGCGGGAAGACCCGATTTTGAAATTCATGGTGGTGGCGGTGACTGCGTATGGCATGGCCACCTTTGAAGGGCCCATGTTGTCTATCAAATCGGTGAATGCCCTGTCCCACTTCACGGATTGGACGATTGCCCATGTGCACGTGGGGGCGCTGGGATGGAATGGCTTCCTCACATTTGGCATTTTGTACTGGCTGGTACCGCGACTCTACAATACCCAGCTCTATTCACGAAAATTAGCCAACTGGCACTTCTGGCTGGGCACACTGGGGATGTTGTTTTATGTGATTCCCCTGTACTGGGGCGGCATTACTGAGGGACTCATGTGGAAGCAGTTTACAGCAGACGGATTTCTTCAGTATCCCAATTTTCTGGAAACCGTCCTCCAGGTAGTGCCCATGTACTTGCTGCGCTCCATTGGCGGCAGTCTGTATTTCATCGGGATTTTCATCATGGGGCACAACCTGCTGAAAACCATGAAAGCCGGCCGGTTTGAGGCCAATGAAGCAGTGGCGGCGCCAGCGCTGGAGAAATCCACCGGTCCTGAAAAAATCACGAAGAAAGATTGGCACCGCTGGATCGAGCGTCGCCCGGTCCAGTTTTCTGTGGGTGTGGTAATCGCCGTGCTCATTGGTGGGTTGGTGGAAATGGTCCCCATGTTTCTGGTGAAATCCAATGTCCCCACCATTGCCAGTGTCAAACCCTACACACCGCTGGAGCTGGAGGGACGGGATATTTACATCCGCGAGGGCTGCAATAATTGTCACAGCCAGATGATCCGGCCCTTCCGCAGCGAGACGGAGCGCTATGGTGAATACTCCAAGGCAGGCGAGTTTGTGTATGACCACCCCTTCTTGTGGGGCTCCAAACGCACGGGACCCGATCTGGCCCGGGAAGGGGGAAAATATCCTGACGCCTGGCATTATCGCCACATGGAAGATCCCACCTCCATGTCGCCGGGTTCCCTCATGCCACCCTATCCCTGGTTGCTGGAAGATGAATTGAATGTGAATCACACGCCGGCAAAAATCCGCGCCATGCAGAAAATGGGCGTGCCATATCCGGAAGGGTACGACCAGCAGGCGGTGGAGGATTTGATGAATCAGGCGAACGAGATCGCTTATAACCTGGCCATTGGCGGGATTGACACGGATCCGGACCGGGAAATCATCGCACTGATTGCGTATTTGCAGCGTCTGGGCGTGGACATTAAAGGCAATCAATAACCGGAAAAGTGAGCATTTACAACTATGTATAAAGCAATCATGGAAAGCATTGGTGGTGTGAGCATTTACCCGGTTATTTCGCTGTTGATTTTCTTCGGGTTGTTTCTGGGCGTGGTGTATTGGATTGTGAAAATGGACAAACACCATGTTCAGCACATGGGCAACCTGCCGCTGGAACCGGGTCGTGATACAAGACCACATTATTTAGAGACTGAGGGAGAGGGTAATCATGGTAACTGAGCGTGATCAGCAGCCCAACAATGAGGAAAAACTGCTTCTGGATCACGAATATGACGGTATTCGTGAATTGGACAACGACCTGCCGCCCTGGTGGAAGAACCTGTTTTATCTCACCATCATTTTCGCGGTGATTTATTTCGCTTATTACGAAGTACTGGGTGTGGGAAATACCCAGGCGGAAGAATATGTGGCAGAAATGCAGGCGGCCGACCCCAATTATGAACCGCCGCCGGAAATGGCTGGAGCAGACGGTTTTCAATGGAGTTACCGGGCACCCTATTATGGTGAAGAGGACATGACGCCGTTGAAGCGGAAGGAATTGGAAAAGCAAATCAAAGCCGAGGCAGCCCGGATGGTGGCAGCACAACAGGCGGCTGGTGCCATAGACGCCACGGCGACCAGCGCGATGGGTTTTGACGAGCTGATTCTGCTGGCCATGGACAAGGCCGATGAGGAAAATCTGGAGAAATTGGCGTCAGCATTTCCGGAATTGTATACCCGCTTTGAGGCGGGCGAGACGGGTAGCGGAGCTGATAAGGCAGAGCCGGAGGAACCAGAGCTGGAGGCGCTGACCGATGACGCCAGCCTGGCGGCCGGTAAAGAAATCTATGATCTGAATTGCGTTCCCTGTCACGGCAAATTCGGTGAGGGCGGCATTGGTCCCAATCTCACGGATGATTATTGGATTAATGGCGGGCGCTACGCAGACATTATCCACATCATTAATGTTGGTGTTCCGGCCAAGGGAATGATCGCCTGGGACCGCACATTAAAACCGCAACAGATTCAAGAGGTGGCGTCTTACATTGAAACGCTGCGTGGCACCGATCCACCCAACCCCAAAGCGCCCCAGGGCGATTTGTTTCAACAGGATGAGGGTGAGTAGGCAGCCATGATTGAACATGCGGGGGAATGAGCATGGGCGGTAATAACACGGGGCAGACGCAAAAGGATCAATCCTTCCGGGACCACATTGCCACCGTGGACGCCAGCGGTAAGCGCACCTGGATTTATCCCAAAAAACCCAAGGGCCAGTTTTACCAGGCACGCAACTGGGTCAGTCTGTTCCTGCTGGCGGTTCTCTTTGCCGGTCCTTTCGTCACCATCAATGGCCACCCGCTTCTGTTGCTGAATGTCCTGGAACGCAAATTCATCATTTTTGGAATGGTTTTCTGGCCTCAGGATTTTTTCCTCTTCGTTCTGGCCATGATTGCTGTAATTGTTGGGATTGTTCTGTTTACTGCGGTGTACGGTCGCGTGTTTTGCGGCTGGACTTGTCCCCAGACGGTTTTCATGGAAATGGTCTTCCGTAAAATCGAGTACTGGATTGAAGGCGACGCCATCCAGCAGCGGCGATTGAATCTGGCGCCCTGGTCTGGACAGAAAATTCTCAAAAAGGTGAGTAAGCACGCCATTTTCTTTGCCATCGCCTTCCTGATTGGGAACACCTTTCTGGCCTATATCATTGGCAAGGATGAGCTGTTTCGCATCGTCACCGCTCCACCTACCGAACACCTTGCCGGATTCACCGCCATGCTCATTTTCTCCGGTGTGTTTTACTGGATTTTCGCCCGGTTTCGGGAACAGGTCTGTACGCTGGTGTGTCCATACGGGCGCCTGCAGGGGGTTCTGCTGGACGCGGATTCAGTAGTCGTTTCCTACGATTACAAACGCGGGGAGCCCCGGAAAAAATTCTCGCCCAAAGCGGATTGGAACCAGCGGGGTGATTGTATTGACTGTCATCAATGTGTGGATGTGTGTCCCACGGGAATTGACATTCGGGACGGCACCCAATTGGAATGTGTGAATTGTACGGCGTGTATCGATGCCTGTGATCATGTGATGGATGCAGTGGGACGGCCGCGAGGCCTGATTCGCTATGCCTCGTATAATAATATCGAGCAGGGCACCCGGTTTCGCATCACCCCCCGGGTGGCCGGATACACAACCATTCTGCTGCTGCTCACCGGCGCGGTATTGTTCCTGTTATTCACCCGCAGCGATATTGAGGCCACGATTCTGCGCACGCCGGGGACACTCTATCAGGAAATGGGTGACGATAAAATCGCCAATCTCTATACCGCCAAACTGGTGAACAAGACCTTCAACCCGCTGCCCATACGGTTTGAAGTTGACGAACCCGCTGCTGGTGACATTCGCATGGTGGGTGGTCCTGTCATTCTCCCGGGTCAATCGGTTGTGGAAGCGGCATTTTTTGTAGATCTACCCCGGGATGAGGTTTCGCGGGTGAAAACATCCATTGAAATCGAGGTTTACGCCGGTGGTGAGAAGCGCCAGACCGTGAAGACCACATTTTTAGGACCCAATCCCTTCCGGCAGCGGAGTCACGAGACAGATAATTCGCGTGAGCATAAAAAGGAAAGTGAAAACGAGCACCACGATTAGGGCCGGCAGTACAGGCAAAACCGGCGGCTGGCCAATCTGGCCTTTGAGTATTACGGTCTTTCTCATCCTGTTTGTGTTAAGCCTGGTGGGATTTCTCATTTTTGCCGGGACTCATGATGTGGAACTGGTCACCGATAATTACTATGAAAAGACGCTGCAATACCAGGCTCAGATTGACCGGATTAATCGTACGAAAGCATTAGCAGAGCCGGTTTTGCTGCGCTATGAAGCTGGCGAGAAGGTTTACCGGGTGACATTTCCCGCTGAATTTAAATCCGGAGACATTCAGGGACGGCTGAGCTTTTACCGGCCCAATGACGCCGGCGCGGATGTGTCCTTTCCTTTGCAGTTAAACGCGGTGCGCGAACAGGTGTTTTCCACGGCAGCATTATCATCGGGACTTTGGCGGGTAAAAATCACTTGGGATTCCGACGGTGTGGAATATTACAACGAGGGCAGTTTTGTCATCGATTATTGAGTTTGTTATAAAAAAATCCATAAGGCATTAACAGAGTACCCCGCCAAATACACCAATAGCTACCATACAGGTAATCATGTCTCCCGGCTTGATGTGGCGTTGGATAGCGCTGGCTGTCAGCTCGTTAAACCCATTTCAATTTACAAAAACAGTTTTAAACCGTGGCGTGCATCATCGGGGAGGTTCGTGAGGCAAGTGTTGACGGAAGTGCCCGCCAGGTCAATACCGACACCGGGGTGTGGCTATTTCATTTCAAATCTCCCGGTATTAGATTAATAAAGATGAATGCTCAGGGAATCTCAACTGTGCTGATAATTTGCGCCATATTATTCGTTATGGAAGTGTGGACAGAATTACTAAATGGATTTAGCCGCGGCGGCGGTTTGGGTTTAATCAGGAGTGAGGCTTCAGTACTTGAGCTCGGCGGTGAGTCATTCAATCCCGGAAGAGCTTTCGGGGCGTCTTACCTCTTAGAAAATCTGATTAAAAATCACTGGAGGCAAGGCTAAGGGTGCCTTTTTGCGGACAGCGGAGAATATTGCGATCTTTATATAGCATTCCCCTGCGCCCTTTGACGAGTTCAGGGATACGCGTGAGATTAGACATCAAAAGTTAATTATGCCTTCTTTCCAATCCTTCTCTATCGAAGCCCACTGCAAGATCAATCTGGCTTTACAGATTTTAGGCAGACGGCCGGATGGTTATCATGAATTGGATACGGTGTTCCAGGAGCTGGCCTTTGGGGATACACTTCATTTTGAGCCACAGGAACGATTTGAATTGGAAATGACAGGCGTGAACTTCGATGATGGTGGTGACAATATCATCCAGCGTGCCCACACGCTTTTTTCGGAAAAAACCGAAAAAGAGATCGGTTGTCGGGTAACACTGGAAAAGCGGGTTCCGGCAGGCTCGGGACTGGGCGGTGGCAGCGCAGATGGTGCGGCCATGTTGAAAGCATTGAATCAGATCTCAGGTTTGGCCCTGCCTGACGAGCAACTAATAGATATGGCGGTACAATTGGGGGCTGATGTGCCTTTTTTCATCCGCGGTGGTGTTCAGCATGGCCGGGGTGTGGGGGAACGATTGGAGCCGTTGAAGTTGACTTTCCACCACCCGGTTTTATTGGTGATTCCGCCGGTCCAGGTCTCGACAAAACAGGCGTTTGAGGGGCTTAAATTAAAGTTGACAGACCAGCAGGTGCCGGTTACTTTTGGCCGCCTTTTAACGAAGGACGATGTGAAGCAGCTTTTTGAAAATCATTTTGAGCCTTCGGTGTTCCATACATATCCACAAATTGGCGCCATAAAAAGGGACCTGCAGACGCAGGGCGCCTGGTTTGCCAGTTTGTCGGGTAGCGGCTCGACTGTGTATGGTGTTTTTGAGGACCGAAAATTGGCAGAAGCTGCACAATTCTATTTCCAGCAGCAGGATGAAGCAAATACCGTTGTGTTAACCCTGCCGGCGAAATAGCCCCTCTACATCATTTCCCCTGAACAGAATTCGAATCACTCGAATTCAATTTTTCTTTTTATTCAACCATACACGACTGAGTTCGTCAACTATCCGGGATCGTCTAACGGCAGGACACCGGCCTTTGGAGCCGAGAATCGAGGTTCGAATCCTCGTCCCGGAGCGATTTCCTACCGGAACCCTTAACAAAGGACACCAAAACCATGCACGCTAAGTTGTTTACAGGGCGATCCAATCCGCACCTGGCACAACGGATAGCTGATTATCTTGAAATGGAATTAGGTGAAATTTCCATTAAAGATTTCAGCGATGGTGAATTGTGGGTGCGTTATGATGAGAATATCCGTGGTCAGGATGTATTCATTATTCAATCCACCAATCCGCCAGCCAACAACATTATGGAGCTTTTACTCATGCTGGATGCGGCCAAGCGGGCTTCAGCACGCCGGGTCACGGCCGTTATTCCGTATTACGGCTATGCCCGCCAGGACAGGAAGGATCAACCCAGGGTACCTATCAGCGCCAAGCTGTTAGCAGATATGATTAATGCCGCTGGTGCTGACCGGGTCCTCACCATGGACCTGCATTCGGCGCAGATCCAGGGATATTTCGATATTCCCTTTGACCATCTCTATTCCAAGACGGCGCTGATTTCTCACCTGAAGGATAAGGAGGTCACGGATAATCTGGTTTTGTTGTCCCCTGATGTGGGCAGCATTCCCTTGTCGCGTTCTTATGCCAAACTGTTGAACGCGTCATTGGCGATTATTGACAAACGGCGCCCCCAGGCCAACCGATCCGAGGTAATGCACCTGATTGGTGAAGTGGAAGGCAAAAATGTGTTAATCATGGATGATATGGTGGACACGGCGGGAACACTGGTGGCCGCGGCGCGCACAGCGAAGGAGAATGGCGCGTTGTCAGTGATGGCAGCCTGTACGCATGCGGTCTTGTCCGGACCGGCGATTGAACGGGTTCAGAAGTCACCGGTTGAGAAGCTCATCGTTTCTGATACGATTGAGATTCCCCGGGATAAAGTTTTTGAAAAATTGGAAGTGGTGAGTGTGGCTTCCGTATTCGGCGAAGCAATACTCCGTATCCACAACGAAGAATCGATTAGCTCGTTGTTCAATTTTTAGCATCGAGGAAAGCAAGAGGAAGAGGTTAACTAACATGGCAGAAACAAGGTATGAATTAAAGGTCCACGAGCGGATTGAAAATGGCAAAACCGCCATTAAGAAGCTGCGGGCTGATGGCTGGGTGCCGGTGGTTTTTTATTCACATGGTACTGACGCGGTGCCTTTGAAAATGTCATATGCCGATGTCCGGGAAGCACTCCGGTCCGGTGAGCGCATTTTCAATATTCACATTAATGACGAACAGCGGCGTGCCGTCATTAAAGAGATTCAGTATCATCCGGTTACAGAAAAAGTACTGCACATAGACCTGCACGGTGTCCGCCTCCGCGATATTGTGGAGATTGAAGTGCCGCTCATCATTAAAGGCACGCCTGCTGGTGTAAAAGACGAGGGTGGCGTTCTGCAGCAAACCATCCATGAGCTCACCATCCGTTGTAAGGGTTCTGATGTTCCCGAACATATTGAGCTGGATGTTGCCGATATGAACATCGGTGACGCAATCCATATCCGTGATCTTGAGTCTGAAA
The DNA here is from genome assembly GCA_021734045.1 of Fidelibacterota bacterium. GTDB lineage: Bacteria > Fidelibacterota > UBA8477 > UBA8477 > UBA8477 > UBA8477. The sequence continues at coordinate 4,824 of JAIPJR010000064.1, read as the reverse complement.
TCTGGACCATATTAGAGTCTGGAGATGTCACGCTGGTTTCGGTTCAGCCACCTCAGAAGATGGAAATTGAAACGCCGGTTCTGGAAGAAGAAGAAGGCGAAGAAGGTGAAGAAGGCGAGGAAGCTGAAGAGGGCACCGAAGAGGGTGAAGACGAAGAATCCGATAAGGATGAAGCGTAGTTTCCCGATGCGGAAACTGAGGTTTTCAGGTCAGAATGGCATTGAAACTCGTTGTTGGACTGGGGAATCCCGGCAGTCGCTATGCAGAAACGCGGCATAATGTGGGGTTTATGGTAGTGGATCTGCTGTCCAGTCGTTGGCATCAGGATTATCGCTCCGGACGGGGCGCGTATGTGTACGCCAAAGACAATGGTCGTGAGGCCATGCTGGCCAAGCCCAGCACCTATATGAATAACAGCGGTGAAGCTGTGCGGCATCTGATGGATTATTACCAGGTCGAGCCCATAGATACACTGGTGATTTTTGATGATCTGGATATTCCGTTCAACCAGTTGCGCGTACGAAAAACCGGTGGTGCCGGAACCCACCGGGGAGTCCGATCCGTTATCCGGCATCTGGGTACGGAAGAATTTCCCCGGATTCGCATCGGTATAGGTGGTAATCAGGGCGAAAAACCGGCTGAAGTATTTGTACTGGAGAAATTTGACAAAGGGGAGGTCGAGATACTTCCCCAGGTGATTGAACGCGCGGCCGATGCCGTGGAAAGCTGGATGGTTCATGGCATTGACCAGACCATGAATCAATTTAATCAAAGTAATCAAACAGATGACCTTGCAATCAGGGAGGATCGTTGACGCATGGGTAATTCGTTAATTCTGCTGGTTCCTGCAATGGGACTCGTAGCGCTGTTGTTTGCCTTCTGGCGAACATCCTGGATCACAAAACAGGATCGTGGGAATGAAACCATGATTCGCATTGGAAACTCCATTTCCAAAGGGGCAATGGCTTTTTTAAAAGCCGAATATCGGGTGCTGATTCTATTCGTTATCGTGGTCGCCATTTTACTGGGATTCGCCAATACCGGATCGGGCAAACACCCGCTGGTGGCGCTCTCCTTTATCGTGGGTGCGCTGGCATCCGGACTGGCGGGTTTCTTGGGAATGCGCGTGGCGACAAAATCCAACTTTCGGACAGCCCAGGCTGCCCGCACCAGCCTCCCCAAAGCACTGAATGTGGCCTTTACCGGCGGTTCGGTCATGGGACTCAGCGTAGTTGGGTTGGGTGTGCTGGGTTTGGGCTTGCTCTACATGCTCTACTCAAGCATGTGGCCCGCCGATGATAAACTGGTTATGAGTGTTATCTCCGGATTTTCCCTTGGTGCCTCTTCCATCGCACTATTCGCCCGCGTCGGCGGCGGTATTTACACCAAGGCGGCGGATGTGGGTGCAGACCTGGTGGGAAAGGTGGAAGCCGGAATTCCGGAAGATCATCCTCTGAATCCCGCCACCATCGCCGATAATGTGGGTGATAATGTGGGTGATGTGGCTGGTATGGGCGCTGACCTTTTCGAATCTTATGTGGGATCAATTATCGGATCCATGGTTATTGGTGCGTCGATTCTGGTGGCCGGACAGGGTGACCTGCGATTCGTCACGCTGCCCATGCTCATTGCGGCGGCCGGTATCCTCATTTCCATTCTGGGAACCTTCATGGTTTCTGTAAAGGAGGGTGGCAATCCCCAGAAGGGGTTGAACAAGGGTGAATTCGGTTCCTCGGCTATTATGGTGGTGGTCATCTTTGCCATGATTTACTACATGTTGCCGGGTGAATTTCAACTAAATGGTGTGAATTACACCAGCATGGGTGTGTTCTGGGCAACGGCGATTGGTTTGGTGGCCGGACTGGGTATCGGTGCCATTACCGAACACTACACCGGTACCGATACACGTCCGGTTCGCAGCATTACCCGCCAGTCCCTCACCGGCCCGGCAACCAACATCATTTCCGGTTTGGGTGTGGGCATGCAGTCCACGGCAATTCCCATTCTGATAATCGCCGCCGGTATCATGTTGGCGTATCATTTTGCCGGACTCTACGGCATTGCTATGGCGGCTCTGGGTATGTTGGCCAATACAGGCATTCAGTTAGCGGTGGACGCTTATGGCCCGATTGCTGATAATGCCGGCGGTATTGCCGAAATGGCGCAGTTACCCAAAGAGGTTCGGGAACGCACCGACAAGCTGGATGCCGTGGGAAATACGACCGCGGCCATCGGTAAGGGCTTCGCTATCGGATCCGCTGCTTTGACCGCGCTGGCTCTTTTTGCCGCGTTCCGGACCACGGTGACCCAGATCCGCCTGGCGGAAGGTTGGGATCCCATGCAGGCGGCGGTGAATATTGATGTGACCAACGCCAGTGTTATGGCCGGTCTGTTCGTGGGTGCCATGCTGCCATTCCTTTTCTCGTCCATGGCAATGGGCGCTGTGGGACGCGCGGCCATGAGTATGATTGAAGAGGTGCGCCGCCAGTTCCGGGAAATCCCTGCGCTGGTGAACGGACTGAAGATTGTGGAGAAATACAAAGACGGCACCAAGATGTCCGACGAGGACGAAGCCATTTTCCATGACGCTATCAGCAAAGCCGAATATGGTGAATGCGTTTCCATTTCAACCAAGGCAGCCATTAAAGAGATGATCGTACCCGGTCTTTTGGCGGTCATTACACCAGTATTGGTGGGGTTGATTTTTGGTGCGGAAACATTGGGTGGCCTGTTGGCTGGTGTCACCGTATCCGGTGTGCTCATGGCCATTTTCCAGTCCAACGCCGGTGGTGCCTGGGACAACGCCAAGAAAATGTTTGAAAATGGTGTGGAAATAAATGGTGAAAAATATTTCAAAGGTTCTGAAGCTCATAAGGCGGCCGTTGTCGGCGATACCGTGGGTGATCCGTTCAAGGATACGTCAGGACCGTCGTTAAATATCTTAATCAAGTTGATGTCGGTGGTGTCGCTGGTAATCGCGCCGCTGATCGCAACTATAGGTGGTTTTTAATTGAGGAGGTGCACACTTGCGTAATTACGAATGTCTCTTCATTGTAAATCCCAATTTCGATGGGGACGGCATCTCCACTGTGATTGAAAAAGTGACTGGTTACGTGAAAGAAGCGGACGCCGAAGTCGCAAACATTCAACACTGGGGAAAACGTCGTTTAGCTTACCAGATCCAGAAGCAGCAGTATGGCAATTATGTCCTGATGCATCTGAATGGTGAAGCCCCCAAGATCACGGATTTACAACGAAGTCTCGAACTGGACGACAGCGTCCTGGCATACCTGACCGTGCGGTTGGATGAAATGCCGGAATTTGATAAGGTCATGATCCCGGAAGATGAAAGCGAAGACGATCGCCGCGGTGGCCGTTCCCGCTATGATGATTCCCGCTCACGGGACCGGGATTCATATAGCCGCAGACCCCGCAGCGCTGATTCTGACGATGAGGCTGAAGGTGCCGATCTGGAGGGTGAATCCGATTCCGACGTTAAAGAAGCAGCAGCTCCGGCTGCTGAAACTGAGCCGGAAGCAGCAGATGCTCCCGTCGCAGAAAAATCCAGTGATAGCGAAGATTCAGAATCTGAATCTGAATCTAAAGTCGATTCGACGGACGCTGATGAAGAAGCAGACAAGGATGAAAGCGACGACGACAAGGCTGACACTGACACTGACGCCGATGCAGGCGAAGATGTGGATGACAAAAAAGAAGAGGCGTAAGCCTGTCACGCTATCAGCCCACGGTTTCGGAAGTCGTTTTTTGGTATAATTTTAAAAAAATGACAGGATCCGATCTCACCAGTGGTGTTGGATAGAAAGGAAATTAAACATGCGTTTTAAAATGCAATACAAGCGGAAGATCTGTAAGTTCTGCGAAAACAAAGATGTGGTTTTAGACTACAAAAACCCCTCTACGCTTAAGCGCTTTCTTACGGAAGAGGGCAAAATCCTGCCGCGCCGAATCACCGGCACCTGCGCCAGTCATCAGCGGCAATTAGTCACAGCTATTAAACGTGCCCGCAATATCGCGCTGCTGGCCTATGCTTCTGATATAAAAAACGTGTAATTCAGCCGGAAGGAGCGATGCAAATATGAAAGTCATTCTTCGGAAAGATGTGGATACATTGGGTAGTGCCGGTGAAATCGTCAATGTGAAGGACGGTTATGGTCGTAATTACCTGATTCCCCGGGAAATCGCCTATCCGGCCACCAAGGGCTTTTTAAAAGTCTATGAGCAGGAGAAGGCACTGCGGGAGACCAAGGCTGCCCGTGACCTGCAGAAGGCACACGCCCTGGCCGCCAAGCTGGGGAATCTCTCCCTGGAAGCCACGGTACAGGTAGGCGAAGACGATAAGGTCTTTGGGGCTGTAACAGCCCAGGATATCGCCGATCTGATCGCCGCAAAGGGGATTGAAGTGGATAAGCGGGACATTCTCCTGGATGAGCCCATCAAGGCGTTGGGAATTTATAATGTCCCTATCAAGATTGCCACAGATGTCAAGGCTGAGATCAAGGTCTGGGTCATCAAGGGCTAACCTGACAGGCAGGTGAATGCCAGGGTGTTCAGCATCCCGGGTTCTCCATTATTCCATTCAACAAGTCCCTGCACCTCATGGTTACGGAAACGAAAAACCATGGTGTGCGGGGATTTTTTTTATTGAATGCGTTCACGGGCGGATTGGCGGATTGACTTCACTTCGTTCGTCTTACTTCGCTACCGCTCCGTTTGACTTCACTTCGTTCGTCTTACTTCGCTACCGCTCCGTTTGACTTCACTTCGTTCGTCTTACTTCGCTACCGCTCCGTTTGACTTCACTTC